>JBJEKI010000116.1:0-29190 GCA_051878555.1 Lepagella sp.
TTTTTGGCATATTTCAAAACTCGCATCGGTTACAATGCACGCATTGCGCCCGCTGCGACTTTCAAAATCTGCTCAAAAATATCCGCCTCTACGACCCAAAAAATTTAAGGAACGCGCTCTTAATAAAAGGAAACAACAAAAACGACTAAAAATATGACAACGATGAGACACTTCATAATCTACTTGACGACGGGAATAGCCACCCTCTTCGCGGCACTTACCGCCAATGCCCAAACCGAATATGCGCCGAGCGACTCGATAGCCCTCGACTCCATCGGCAGTTACTACGAACTTGAAGAAATCGTGGTGAAAGGCACACTCCCCAACACTCGCATGAAAGGGGATGCCTTGGTGACCAAGATCAGCGGGTCGACCCTCGAGAAGGCCGGTACGGCAGCCGATGTGCTACCCAAAGTGCCGGGCATGATTAAGAAGGGAGACGGACTCGAAGTGATAGGACGCGGCACACCGATCTACTACATCAACGGCCGCCGCGTGCAAGACACCGACGAGCTGAAGCGACTGATGAGCGACGAAATCGCCGACGTCGAGGTGATCACCAATCCGGGAGCAAAATATGACGCATCGGTTTCGGCAGTGGTACGCATCAAGACCAAGAAGCGCCAAGGCGACGGCTTCGGTTTCAACATCTTCGCCAAGAGCGAACAGAGCCTCCGCACGGGCAAGAACGACCCCGAAGCGCAGATCAACCTCAACTATCGCCACGGAGGGTGGGACTTCTTCGCCTCAGTCAAAGAATGGCAATATCGCACCAACCAATGGAGCGACCTGGGTCAGCTCAGCACCGACCCACGCACCGGAGAAGAGCTATACCGCTATGAAGGAGATCTGGAGTATAAATGGCGAGGCATCGGCACGCACGTCACCGGCGGCCTCAACTGGCAGATCAACGACCGCCACTCCATCGGTGCCAAAGTCGACTATGCCATCACCACCAGTAGCGACACCCAAGAGTTAATGCACATGGACAAATATGACCATGGCACTCTCGAAGAGAGCATCACCTCCGACGGAACCAAATGGAGCAAACGCCCCGACAACGTCTTAGTGAATGCATACTACAACGGCACCATCGGCCGACTCAACATCGACTTCAACACCGACATGTTCTTCACTCGCGAGAACGAGCATCAATACATGGACGAGACAGCCACCACCACAGACCGCATCGTCGAAGGCATCTCCACTTCGAAGAATAATATGGTGGCTACCAAATTGGTACTCTCCTACCCTATCTGGAAAGGTATGCTCGAAGTGGGCACCGAAGAGACCTTCGTCAAACGCAACAGCAGCAACGAGATCAGCGGCACTCCACTCCCCAACTCACTGTCGAAGACTATTGACAATGTCTATGCCGGCTTCATCCAATATGGAGTGGCACTGAATCAGAACACCAACTTCAGCATCGGACTGCGCTACGAACATGCCGACTTCGACTACAAAGATCAGCTCAACAGCGGCGACAACCTACACCGGAGCTATGACAACGTCTTCCCCTCGGCATCCTTCTCCACCCTCTTGGGTAAAGTAAGGCTGATGGCAGGTTACTCGAGTCGCACCCAGCGCCCGCAATATTGGCAACTCAGCAGCGCCATGAGCTATCACAACCGCTACGCCTTCCAGCAGGGCAACCCGACCTTGAAGCCCTCGGTAGAGCACTCCGTATCACTGACCGGAATGTGGAACATGTTTACCTTCGGAGCACAATACAGCAACTACAAAGACTTAGTGTGCAGCTGGAGCGAGCAATATAACGACGAAGGAACCATCCGCATCAGTTTCCGCAACATAGACAAGCCTCAACATCAGATGCATCTCTTTGCGGTGGCGACCAAGACCTGGGGATGCTACACGCCGACCTGGACAGTAGCCTTCATCAAGCAATGGCTCACCTTAGACTTCGACAATGGCAGCCGCTCTTTCGGCAAGCCGATGTGGGTCTTCAACGCCAATAACGCCTTCCGCTTCCCCCACAGCTGGCAATTCGAAATCAACTCCGAGTTCCACAGCAAATCACACTATAGCAACATCGAGTTGATGAACCACTACTGGTCGCTCGAAGCCGCCGTACAGAAATCCTTCCTCAAAGATGATGCACTGACCCTGCGCCTCTCCTGGCAAGACATCTTCCGCAAGGGGAACAACGATGGATATGTATACTATGGCAGTTACTCGGCGACACAGACCAATCGCTTCGACTACAATCGCGTCATACTCACACTAAGTTACAATTTCAACACCGCCCGCAGCAAATATAAAGGAAAAGGTGCAGGCCAGGCAGCCCGCGACCGCATCGGAGCCGCTGCCAAGTAAGATCAATCTGACGATAGAAAAGCAACAACAAGGCGGTAGAAAAGCAACCTGAAAAAACACTCGACTGCTCGGAGAGAGAAGATGGGCCAAGCGTCCAAGCTTCCCCTCCGAGAATTTTTTGGAGTTAAGGAACGAACTCTAAATCGGAATCAGGGGGCACAAATCGGGGAAAATCGAGATTATCCGGACGAAGAGTAGTACAAATATTTTGAAATATGGAGAAAAAATATTAACTTTGCGTGCTTAATATGCGCGGTTCTAAAGATGGGATTGCGCCATAGGATATATCCAGAAAACAATATGTACAGAGACACAACATGCGGTGAGTTGCGACTCGCCGACGCCGGCAAGGAAGTAAAGCTGGCGGGATGGGTACAGAGAATCCGTCGAATGGGCGGAATGACCTTTGTAGATGTCCGTGATAGATATGGCATCACACAGGTGGTGTTTAGTGACGAAAATGATCCTGAACTTGAAGAGCAAGCCAATCATTTAGGACGAGAATATGTGGTTCAGGTCGAAGGCAAGGTGGAGGAGCGCAGTTCGAAAAACGCGAATCTTCCGACCGGCGAGATAGAGGTGGTAGCCAAGAAGTTGCGCGTCTTGAACCGCAGCGAGGTGCCCCCCTTCACCATCGAAGACAACAGCGATGGCGGAGATGACCTTCGTATGAAATATCGCTACTTGGATCTTCGTCGTCCCTGCGTGCGGACCAACCTTGAGTTGCGCCATAAGATGGCATTTGAGATCCGTCGCTACTTGGATTCGCAGAACTTTCTTGAAGTGGAGACTCCGATCTTGGTGAAATCGACACCGGAGGGAGCACGCGACTTTGTCGTTCCCTCGAGGATGAATCCGGGAGAATTTTATGCACTTCCGCAGTCGCCACAGCTATTCAAGCAGCTGCTAATGGTGTCAGGCTTCGACCGCTACTTCCAGATCGCCAAATGTTTCAGAGACGAAGACCTTCGTGCCGACCGTCAGCCGGAGTTCACTCAGATCGACTGCGAGATGAGCTTCGTGGAGCAAGAGGATGTGATCGAGATGTTCGAAGGCTTGGTGAAGCACATCTTCAAATATGTAAAAGGGATCGACTTTACAGAGCCCTTCGAGCGCATCACGTGGGCAGATGCAATGAAATATTATGGCAGCGACAAGCCCGATAAGCGCTTTGGCATGAAGTTCGTAGAGCTTACCGACTTGGCGCAAGGACATGGCTTCTCGGTAGCCGACGATGCCGAATTGGTGGTGGGTATCGCCGCCCCCGGTTGTGCAGGCTATACACGCAAGCAAATCGACCAGCTCACCGAGTTTGTGAAGCGTCCACAAGTAGGAGCCAAGGGCTTGATTTGGGTCAAACTCGAAGAGGATGGCACGGTGAAGAGTTCTGTAGGCAAATTCTATGATGAGGCGACACTCAAATCGTGGGGTGAGCGCATGAACGCCAAGGCCGGCGACCTGCTGTTAGTGATGACCGGCGATGCAATGAAAGTACGCAAGCAGCTCTGCGAGCTTCGTCTCGAGATGGGCAATCGTCTCGGGCTTCGCGACCGCAACGTGTTCGCTCCGCTCTGGGTGATCGACTTCCCCCTCTTCGAGTGGGACGAAGAGACCCAACGCTACTATGCGATGCACCATCCCTTCACCTCCCCCAATCCGGAGGATATACCACTTCTTCATAGCGACACGGGCAAGGTGCGTGCCACAGCCTACGACATCGTGGTGAACGGCACCGAATTGGGTGGCGGATCGATTCGTATCCATGACGCCAAACTTCAAGACACCATGTTCGAGCTTTTGGGCTTCACTCCCGAGAAGGCACACGAGCAATTCGGCTTCTTGATGAATGCCTTCCAATATGGAGCTCCCCCTCACGGCGGCTTGGCATTGGGATTCGACCGCTTCGTATCGATCTTGGCAGGGCTTGACACAATCAGAGACGTGATTGCCTTCCCCAAGAACAACTCGGGACGCGACGTGATGAACGAAAGTCCATCACCGATCGATCAGTCGCAACTTGATGAACTGCAAATCGCATTAGTGAAAAAATAAACTATCCACGGGATGACCGTAAAAGAGATATCGACAGCAATTGAAGAATTTGCGCCCCTGCCGCTGCAAGAGTCGTATGACAACGCCGGATTGCAGGTAGGATATGGAGATAGCCGAGTCAACGCGGTGATGTTGTGTCTTGACGTGACACAAGATGTGCTCGACGAGGCAATCAAGCGCAAATGTGATATGATCGTGTCGCATCATCCGCTGATCTTTCATGGGTTAAAGCATCTGACCGGGGGAAACGAGACCGAGCGGATAGTGATCAAAGCCCTCAAAGAGGGGATCGCGATCTACTCGGCCCACACCAATTTGGACTCCACCTGGAATGGTGTGAGCCACGAGATGGCACACATGCTCGACCTGCGCGACATCGAAGTCTTATCGCCCATCGATGGGAACCCGCAAGCGGGCCTCGGAGTAATCGGCAACATCGCCCCCACTCCGAAATTGGAACTTCTCAGACGCATCAAAGAGAAATTCGGCGTAAAGAGTCTGAGATATTCCACCCAGAGCTCGGCGATAGTGGCCAAGCGCATAGCCATGTGTGGCGGTGCCGGTGCCGGATTCATCAAGCGTGCCATCGAGATGGGAGCCGATATATATATCACCGGCGATGTAAAATATCATGACTTCACCACCTACGGACAAGACATCGTAATCGCCGACATCGGCCACTACGAGAGCGAACTCTGCTCGATGAAGATCTTCTCGAGGATCATCCGCGAGAAATATCCCGACTTGGTGGTATACTTCTCCGAAGAGCAGAGCAATCCGATCGGAGTGATGTAATCGGAAAGATCATAAGGAAAACAGGAAAAAGCAAACAACAGATATTATCAAAATAATATGGCAGATAAAAAAACCGAAAAAGAGCGCAGTGTAGAAGAGCGACTCAAAGACCTCTATCATCTTCAGACACTACTTTCAGAGATCGACCGCATCAAGACCCTCCGCGGCGAGCTTCCCAACGAAGTTAAAGACCGCGAAGATGAGATCGTGCGATTCCAGACCCGCATCAATAAGAATGAAGAAGAGATCGCACAGTTGCGGAGTGTCATCTCTCAGCGCAAAGGCGACATCGAGATCAGCAAGGGCAAGATCGAGCGCTACAACCAGCAGATGGATAATGTCAGCAACAATCGCGAGTACAACTACTTGGAGAAAGAGAAAGAGTTCCAAGAGCTTGAGATCCAGTTGGCAGAGAAGAACATCCGCGAGGCAACAGCCAAGATCGAGGAGAAGACCGCAGAGATCGAGCGCAATCGTGAGGAGCTGACCGACAATGAGCATATCTTAGAGCAGAAGAAAGAGGAGCTCGATGCCATCATCTCAGAGACTCGTCAAGAGGAGGAGAATCTTCTGACACAATGCAAAGCCGTAGAGCCCAACATCGATGCCTACACTTTGGCAGCCTTCAAGCGTATCCGCAAGAATGCTCGCAATGGTTTGGGCATTGTCACCGTGCAGCGTGATGCTTGCGGAGGTTGCTTCAACCGCATCCCGCCCCAGCGTCAGCTTGAGATCAAGATGCACAAGAAGGTGATCGTATGCGAATACTGTGGACGCATCATGATTGACGCCGCCTTGGCAGGCATCGAAGAGGTGAAAGAGGCTCAGCCGGTAAAGAAACGCGCATCTCGCACTCGCAAGCCTACTTCCATCTAAGAGACTGAACATAAGATACTTGTTCACCCACAAAATATACAGAGAGAATGTATTACGTCAGGAAAACATTTGAATTCAGTGCAGCCCACCGACTTGAGCTCAATTACGAGAGTCGGTGTTGCAACTTGCATGGGCATAATTGGAGGGTGACGGTGGAATGTCGATCGAAAGAGGTCGACGAGAATGGCATGGTGGTCGACTTCTCGCTAATCAAACGGATGATCATGGATCGTGTGGATCACCGTATGCTCAACGACGTATTGGACTTCAATCCGACGGCAGAAAATATCGCCCGTTGGGTGGTGGATAGTGTGCCCAACTGCTATCGAGCCGAAGTTGAAGAGAGCGATGGCAACTGGGCGGCCTACGAGAAAGATGAGTGATCGACGATGAGGAAGATCAACGAAATATTTTACTCGCTTCAGGGCGAGGGTCATCATAGCGGCTACCCGTCGGCGTTTATCCGCTTTTCGGGATGTAACTTGCGGTGTCCCTTCTGCGACACGAGCCATGAAGATGGCATCTATATGGACGACGAATCGATCGTGCATGCCGTCAACCTCTACACGGCGGAGTGGATCGTGCTGACGGGAGGAGAACCGGGGCTATGGATCGATGAAGACTTCATCCATCTGCTCAAGCGTGCCACCGGCAAAAAGATCGCGATCGAGACCAACGGCACCTGCTCGCTGCCCGAGGGCATCGATTGGGTCACAGTGTCTCCCAAGTTCGGAATATGCGGCGACACGGAGAAGGGTGAGATCAAGGTGGAAGCCGCCGATGAGATCAAGGTGATCGACATCGGCCAGGATTTGGATGGCTACTTCTCATTGGGATGTCGCCGAGAGAATACGCTGATGTATCTGCAACCCTGCTATGTCGAGGATGCCGCAGAGCGAGAGGCAAACAGACTCCGGACAGTGAGCCGAGTACTCGCCGACCCGCGTTGGACACTCTCGGTGCAGCTACACAGATTCTTGGGAATACCCTGATTTGCAAAATGTAATCGATCGAGAGACAGCGAATCTGACAGCGAGTTCAAGCATCACCTAATTGACTAATTAGTAAAACGAAAACGAAGCAATGGAGAGGGACTCGATAATAGTGCTGTCGGGAGGATTGGACTCAGTCACCCTGATGCATGAATATAAAGAGAGGATAGCCTTGGCGGTTACCTTCGACTATGGGTCGAATCATAATGCCCGTGAGATCGAGTGTGCACGCCGGCAATGTCGTATGCTCGATATCGAGCATATCGTGATCCCCCTGCGATTTATGGGAGAATACTTCGAGAGTTCATTGCTGAGCGGAGCGGAAGCTATCCCCGAGGGTCACTATGAGGATAAGAATATGCGAAGCACGGTGGTGCCCTTCCGCAATGGCATCATGCTGTCGGTGGCGTGTGGCTTGGCAGAGAGTCGCGGGCTAAAGCATGTGTTGATTGCCAACCACTCTGGCGATCATGCCATCTATCCGGACTGTCGACATGAATTTATCGATGCGATGAGCAGGGCGATGAGCCTGGGCACCTACGAAGGCATCGATATCCTTGCCCCCTATACCGACATCAGCAAGAGCGACATCGTAAGACATGGCGTCGGCGCAGGTGTCGACTACTCGCAGACCTACTCCTGCTATAAGGGAGGCGAAGTGCATTGCGGAGCGTGCGGCACATGTGTGGAGCGCAAAGAGGCGTTCCAACTTGCCGGAGTTCCCGACCCGACGACCTATCTGAAATGAGGGGATAGTCGGAGGGGAAAGTGACCTACGATAAGATCTGTTGAACATAAAGAGGGAGGCGTCGGAAATCCCGGCGCCCCTTTTTTTTATATAAAAAGGGGCAAAAAAATAAAAAAGGAGATAAAAATCCTTATCAAATTGCTTAAAACAAAAAAATTGCGTATATTTGTAGTTACCATATTTCTACTAACAGCTTAAACCGAACAGAACAACGAAAAACTTCGACATCAAGATGTGGAAATTCGAGCCCATATTGAAGCCCACCATCTGGGGAGGGAACAAGATTTTCTCCTACAGAGGGGAGGAATCGCAAGAGAGCAACATAGGCGAAAGCTGGCTAATCAGCGGACTTGAAGGAGAAGAGACGCGCGTGAGTGAAGGTGGCGACAAAGGGCTGACTGTCAGCGAATTGTTGCAGAAATATGGCACTACATTGACAGGCAAGAGTGCCGATAGCGGGGAGTCGACACGGTTTCCCTTGTTGGTGAAGCTGATAGACTCCAACAGCGACTTGTCGGTGCAGGTACATCCCGACGATGCGACAGCCATAAGCCATGGCTACGAGAATGGCAAATCGGAGATGTGGTATATCATCGATGCCGCCCCCGGGGCGCGTATCGCCAATGGGTTCAGTCGCGAGGTGACACCTCAGGAGTATGACCATCTGATCGAGACGGGCAAGATCGAAGAGGTGTTGAACTACACCGACGTGAATCGTGGCGAGATCTACTACATACCGGCCGGGCGAGTGCACTCGATCTGCGCCGGATGTCTGCTGGTGGAAGTTCAGCAAACGAGCGGAGTGACCTATCGCATCTACGACTACAACCGCAAGGATGACGAAGGGAATTACCGCAAATTGCACACCGATGAGGCGCGGGAGTCGATACGTTTTGACGATCAGGATGGCAAGAGTTTGGGCTATGCCGTGAGGGTCAACGTGCCGGTGAATGTGATACGTTCTGACCACTTCACGGTCAATATCCTGGATGTCGACAGGGAGATGATTCGCGACTATCGCGAAGCAGACACTTTCCGGATTTTGGTGCTGATCGAGGGTAAAGCCGAGATCGAGAGCCAAGGAGAGATGACACGTCTGAAGCAGGGAGAGATGGTGCTGATACCGGCAAGTGCCGACAACATCACAATCCGCCCCGAGGGGAACATCCGCATGCTCGAGACATATACCAACTAAGAGACTCTCAACAAGATGAGATATAAAAAAACGAGAGATGAGAACAGAACAAGAACTTGAAGGCGTGACCCTGCTCGGAGCCGCCGGAACGAAATATAGCGACAACTACTCTCCCGAGGTGCTTGAGACATTTGAGAACAAGCATCCCGACAATGAATATGTAGTGAGATTCGACTGTCCGGAGTTCACCACGCTCTGCCCCAAGACGGGACAACCCGACTTCGGGCATATTCATATCGCCTATATCCCGGGGCGTAAGATGGTGGAGAGCAAGAGTTTGAAGCTCTATCTCTTCAGTTTTCGCAACCATGGCGACTTCCATGAGGATTGTGTCAACATCATCATGAAAGATCTCTGCCGGCTGATGGATCCGAAATATATCGAAGTGGAGGGGCGCTTTATGCCGCGAGGGGGAATCAGCATCCATCCCTTTGCCAACTATGGCGACACCGCCCATCAGGAGCTGGCACGTCGGCGCAGAGAGGAGCTCCTGAGTTTCGAATGGTAACCTATAGAATTATATCGACCGGCATCGGCCGGATAAATATATATCAACCTAAGTATTAACCACTAACACTAAATTCAATCTATTATGAACTACTATCTTAACGTAAACGGAACAGTGGTTGGTCCGATGACTGCACAGCAAGTATTTGCCTACACTGTAGATGCCAACACTATGGTGAGCGTTGATGGTTCGACTTGGCAACCCCTTTACACTCAGCCGGAGCTGATGCAGATCTTCCAAGCCGGACAGGCAATGCAAGCCGGCAACAATGAGATTTCCTCGAAGAAGACCCTCTGCGGCATCATGGCACTCTTCTTCGGCACACTCGGAGTGCACTACTTCATTCTTGGCAAGGTAGGTGGCGGATTCCTGACCATCCTCTTGTCGCTCGTGACTTGCGGCGCATGGGGTATTCTTGTCTTGATCCAAGGCATTATGATGCTCTGCATGACCGATGCCGAATTCAAGAGAAAATATATCGACAGCACTTCAGTGATGCCATTGTTCTAATGGGTAACTGAGACTATCGACCTAACCGGACAAAAGAAAGAAAAAGAACTTAACCCTGAAAAACTGAGGAGAAACGAGAGAATGCTTCCACCCACCGACCGAAAGACCGTGCTATCAGGAATGTTTCAAGACTGGTATCTTGAGTATGCATCATACGTGATACTTGAACGCGCAGTGCCCCATATTGAAGATGGATTGAAGCCTGTGCAGCGGCGCATATTGCACACGATGCAGCGGCTTGACGACGGGCATTTCAACAAGGTGGCTAATGTGGTGGGACGCACCATGGCATATCACCCTCATGGCGATGCCTCGATCGGCGATGCGTTGGTGCAGTTAGGACAGAAGCAGATGCTCATCGACACTCAGGGAAACTGGGGAAACATACTTACCGGAGACTCGGCAGCCGCACCACGTTATATCGAGGCGCGTCTGTCGGAGTTTGCGGTGGAGGCTGCCTTTTCGCCCAAGATCACGGAATGGATGCCGAGTTATGACGGGCGTGATGTCGAGCCGGTGACCCTGCCGATGAAGTTTCCACTCCTCTTGGCGCAAGGGGTGGAGGGTATCGCCGTCGGTTTGTCATCGAAGATTTTGCCTCATAATTTCAACGAGATCCTCGATGCGGCTATCGACTATCTGCATGATCGTCCCTTCAAGTTGCTACCGGACTTCCAGACGGGAGGATTGCTGGATGCCTCGAAATATAACGATGGAGCACGCGGCGGCTCGGTCAAGGTGAGAGCCAAGATCGAGAAACTCGACAACAAGACACTTGTCATCACCGAGCTCCCCTTTGGCAAGACTACAGCCACGCTGATCTCGTCAATACTCTCGGCGATGGAGAAGGGAAAGATAAAGGTGCGGAGCATCGACGACAACACCTCGAAAGAGGCACGCATAGTGGTGCATCTGATTCCGGGGTCAAGTTCGGATAAGGCTATCGATGCTCTCTATGCCTTCACCGACTGCGAGGTATCGATCTCGCCCAACTGCTGTGTGATCCGCGACAAGAAGCCGGAGTTCCTCTCGGTGAGCGAATTGCTTCGCGATTCAGTCGACCGTACTCGCAACATCTTGCGCCGCGAACTGGAGATCGCCCTGAATGAGGCACAAGAGAGCCGTCTCTTCGCCTCGCTCGAGAAGATATTTATCGAGCAACGCATATATAAAGATCGCGCCATCGAGCAGGCCACAGATATGGAGCAAGCGATCCGTCGAGTCGATGTACTGCTCGACCCCTGGAAGGAGAGTTTCTATCGACCGATCACCGACGAAGATCTCATCAAACTCTGGGAGATCAAGATGGGTCGAATCCTGAAGTTCAACTCCTCGAAGGCGGATGAAAAGATCGCCCGATTAGAGGGTGAGATAGAGCGTCTTAACCATGACATCGAGCATATCGATGAGACCACCGAGCGCTGGTATCTCCACTTGAAGGAGAAGTATGGCTATCGCTATCCGCGCCTCACTACGCTCCGCAATTTCGACAGCATCGAGGCATCGAAAGTGGCGGAGGCCAATCGCCGTCTCTGCTATGATGCCGAAGGTTGCTTCATCGGCACGGGGCTGAAAGAGGGAGACTTCCTCTTCACCTGCTCCGATATCGACGATATCCTGGTGATCTACAAAGACGGCACCTACAAGATAGTGAAGGTGACCGAGAAATTATATATCGGCAAAACCAAGAGTATCAAGCCGATTTACATAGGCATATTCAAGAAGAACGATCGCCGCACCATCTACAATGTGATCTATCGTAATGGTAAGGGTGGCAATTACTATATGAAGCGTTTCTTCATCACCGGCTTGACGCGCGAGAAGGAGTATGACATCACCAAGGGTATAGCCGGATCGCGCATCGAGTGGCTCACAGCGAATCCCAATGGAGAGGCAGAGACTGTGCGAATCACACTTGCCGACAAAGAGGGTGAGGGTGGACGACGTCCTCGCAACACACGCTTGGTGATCGACTTCGCCAAGCAGCTCATCAAGGGTAAGGAATCGTTGGGCAACCTTGTGACCAAGTTCAAGATCGATGATGTCAAGCTTGAGAAGCAGGGCACATCTACATTGGGAGGTCGCGAAGTATGGTTCGACCGCGATGTAATCCGTCTGAACTATGACCACCGCGGCGAGAGTCTCGGCATATTCCAGGGCGATGATAAGGTGCTGGTGATCACCGACGATGGCAATTATTTCACATCATCATATTCCGACTCGAACCACTACTCCGACAATATCTATCGCATTGAGAAATTTGATGCCAACAAGGAGTGGACGTTGGTGCTTTTCGACAATGCTTTGGGCTTCCCCTATCTGAAGCGCTTTAAGTTTGAAGTCACCGCCAAGCCTCAGCGATTCGTAGGTGGCGACGATGGTGGCAAGATAATGTTGCTGACCGACAAGCCGGCGGCACAACTCTTGGTAACACTCGGAGGGGATGATGCGGTGCGCCCACCATTGGAGATTGATGCCGAATCGTTCATCGCGCTCAAATCGTTCAAAGCCAAGGGCAAAAGGCTCACTCAGTATACTGTGGCAAGCGTCGAAGATGTGACTCCCGAGCCGGTAGAATCGGAAGAAGACCTCGAACTGCGAGAAGGAGAAGAGTCAACAACTCCGGCAGAAGCATCAGAATCGAAAACTTCTGACGCAGATAATACACCCGAGGCAACCAGATCGGAAGAGACAGATAAATCGGAAGACAATTTGAAGCAACCCTCCCTATTTGATGATCTCGATTAGAGGCATAGTGAGTACGATAGTGATGGCATCGGCAGTGGCTGTCAGTGCCATGGGAGAGGATGTGTCGGAGAGTCGTCCTGTTACATCGGTCTATAGCATCGAGATCGGAGGGGCTCGCGACATATCCACCTATATATCGCCTCTATATTATGAAGGGATGAGTTATTCGCTGACCGGGAGCTGGACGAAGGCGTTTCAGCGCTGGTCGGATCGTTGCACGATGCGATTCGAGGGAGCGGTGAATTATCAGAGCATGCTCAATCCGGCAGAGACAGCGAGGATGTTAGGACTGACAGCCGAATTTGCATGGGGTATGTCATGGCGCAAAGCAATTGCCCGCGACTGGGAGGTAACGGTTGGACCGATGCTCGACATCTATGGAGGGGCACTATATATACCACGCAATGGCAACAATCCGGTCACAGCCTTAGCCTCAGCAGGGATCGACCTATCGGCATCGTTGAAATGGAAGACACATATCGGCAAATTCAAGGTAGAGGTGGCAGATGAGATGCGACTACCGACATTGTCATGCTTCTTCTCGCCCGAATATGGAGAGAGTTATTATGAGATATACTTAGGGAATCACAGCGGTTTGGCTCATTTCGGCTGGTGGGGCAATGCCTTTGGTATTAACAACTTGCTATCGATGCGAATCAACTTTGGTCGGACCGGTATGCTGATAGGCTACCGATTGGATCTCCGCACCTTCCGCGCCAACAACTTAGAGACGCAACAGCTACGCAACGCCATAGTAATAGGCATCATCCCCCACGGCTTCTAAGAGCGCGTTTTTAGAAGTTCTGACGAGGGATTTCATCAGGGTTATGTAAGTTCGGATGGAGGTATTTGGTCTCCGGGGCTGTAGGCTCGGGAGGCGAGACGTCCCATCAGGGTGTTGTAGTGGCGGGGGTGTAGGGAGTAGCCGGGGCGTACACAAGCTACGTTTTGCGGTGTGAATGGTTCGCCGGGGGCAATAGGTGCCGAGACATATAGTGAGCGGCTCCATTGTCGGCCGGAGCGATCTATGGACTCCGATTCGGGGATTCCGGCTCCGGGATCTAACGCCGCTTCAGCCCTTCTGACATCTCTCACCATGGCGGCAAATTCATCGATATCCATAGAGAAAGCGGCATCGGGACCGCCTATAGAGCGGTCGAGGATAAAATGCTTTTCGATCATCACTCCCCCGAGGGCGACACTGAGCATCGGGAGCATACTCCCCTCAGAATGGTCGGATAGACCCACTTTAACGCCATATCGCGAGCGCATTTCAGGGATAAGAGAGAGGTTGGCATCTTCGATGCGAGCCGGATAAGCCGACGTGCATTTCAAGAGAGTTACATCATAATTACCCTGCTCATGGCAAGCCTGGATGGCTTCGCAGA
This sequence comes from Lepagella sp., assembly GCA_051878555.1. Classification (GTDB taxonomy): domain Bacteria; phylum Bacteroidota; class Bacteroidia; order Bacteroidales; family Muribaculaceae; genus Lepagella. The sequence goes on from JBJEKI010000116.1 coordinate 14,147, forward strand.
TCTCGCGATCGGAAGCTACACCGGTGCTGATGACCATAGGTCGACCGAGCCTTGCAGCATAGCGGATCAGATCGAGGTGCATCGCTTCGAAGCTGGCTATCTTATAGATAGGGCAATCGAGCGACTCAAGCAGATCGACAGCCTCGCGATCGAAGGGCGTTGAGAAGCATTGTATGCCACATTTGCGAGCCAACTCAAAGAGTTCGGCATGCCATTCGTAGGGGGTATATGCCCTCTTATATAGGTCGTAGAGCCATTCGCCATCCCAGAGTCCCCCCTTGAGTTGAAAATCGGGAGCCTTGACATCGAGTGTAAGACTCGACGGCTTATAAGTCTGCAACTTCACGGCATCGGCACCCGCCTCGGCGGCGGCGATGATCGACCGGCGTGCTATCTCAAGATCATGATTATGATTGGCGGAAAGTTCCGCCACGATCATACACTTATTTTTGGAAAGGCTATCCATGGCTTAAAGGGATTTGAAAATTTCAATAATATCATTACGGCGGTTTGCGAAATCGACCGGCGGCGGAGAGATAAGGCATCCCGGAGAGAGAGCATGGCTCAATCGCTCACGCAGAGCGACATCATCAAGGAGCGACCCCAATGGGAAGAACCACCCATGCTCCGCTCCATAATGATAGATCTCCACCTGATTGTCGACATAATGTCCGGCAGCCACGGGGAGACGACGGGCGAAAGCCTCCATGCAGACGGTGCTGGCAGGGAAAATGCCGAGATCGGCAGAGTCGAAGAGGTCGACGATCTGACGAGCATCCGCCTGACGGATCACTCGGATGTGAGGATCATCGAGATGAGAGACCAAGACGGTCGGTCCGGCGAGGATATCAATAGAGATATCACCATTTAATTCACGCAATAGAGCAACAATCCGGTCGGTAAGACGGAACGGGTCGGCACCCCCCATAGCGAGCACTACCCTATCGACATGATTGGACTGACGCGAAGGTGTCGGGGTGAGGAAAGGGGCACGGAGGAATGACCACTCGGGGCCGCCAAAGAAACGCGTATACTCCTCGAGTGAGAAATCCCCCCTCTGCAAGGGGCAGAAAGTCATCACCACATCCGCCACGAAATGCCGATCATGCACATCGTCGATACAGACCAACGCACGACATCGAGCGCGGACAAGGCGCTGATATTCCGTATTATAATAATAATTGTCGAGCACTACGATATCCTCAGGTTCGAGAGACTTCACGAACTTGGCATCGTAAGTATCGCGGTCGGCAGCCTCGATATGAAGAGGTGTAGCCGAGGCCTCGGAGATAAGGCCGAGTTGATAATCGGAGATGCGAAGGAGGTCGGGGTTGAAAGAGGCAACACGGCAAACGAAATCGCGGCTCAGATATGCCGCGAGAGCCATCGTTCTGACGAAATGACCGAATCCGATAGAACGGGCGGCATCAGCCCTCAACACGACACGACGCTTCATAGCAAAGAGATAAAATTATAGTTGGATAAAAGTGTCGAAATATACATACTTCTGATCGCGATGCGACTCGCGGGCGCCAAGCGAGGCTTCCAAAGCCAGCGAGGCGGCATTGTCGAGACGCACCTTGGTGACGACACGACGCAGGTCGCGCACCTCAGCGAAATATGCATAAAGCTGAGAGAGAAGTCTATGGGCATGTCCTTGGCGGCGTGCGGCAGCATCGATCCAGATGCCACGCTCCATGCTCTGCTCGTCGATACGCTCCATATTGACCGAGCCGACGAACTGCCCATCGAGTGTAAAGACAGCATAATACTGCTTATCGCGTCGAGAGGCAAGACTCTCTACGAAGGCGAGGTGGTCATCGAAAGCTATCGGCTCTTGATTGACCATAAAACGGCGCACATCGGGAGCATTTCTCCCCTCGAAGACCCTTTGCGACACTTCCTCCGACATTCTCGGATAAGGTATGAAGCGATAAGACTCCGTAGAGAACTCACCCGGCATCGAGAGTAGGGAATATTTGATTTCCGCCATCTTCCAGTCGGTGGGGGTGTCGAGATCCTGCACCTCCAGCTCGGGGAGGATTATAGGGAGAGTGTCGGGTCCCCAGAGAGTGCCGGTGCGAAGGAAAGCCTCGACAGTGGAGAAATAGAACTGTCCGGCATCATGATAGGTTTTGCGAAGGTCTTGCGAGCGAGACTTGGCATATTCGGGATGGAGCATACCGATTCGACCGGAGTCGTCGATGACGAGGCAACGCTGAGTCGGATAAGAATACTCCACGCAAGTGAAAGCGGCCTCCGCCTCATGGTGTGTCAAGATATCAGCGGCATCGGAGAGTCGATTGGCAGTGATGAAGGGTGCAGTGGCATATATACAAGCGAAAGCATCAAACGAACGGCCATCAGCCTCATAACGTTGCAACACCTCGCGGATCACATCGGCAGTAGTGGCGAAATCATCGGCAGTCTCCGCCGAGCGCATGAAAGGCACCTTGGCGCCATATCGTAGAGCCGTCTCGGCGATCTCGGGATCGTCGGTCGACACCATCACCTCATCAAAACGGCCTGACTGCAAGGCGGCACGTATCGAATAGGCTATCACCGGCACGCCGACGAAAGGCTTCACATTCTTGTGAGGGATACGCTTGCTGCCGCCGCGTGCGGGAATAATGGCGAGAAATTTCATAATGACACCTCCCTAATTCTTTTGAGTCAAGAACTCACGCACCTTGGTGATGACATACTCCTGCTGCTCATCGCTGAGAGTGGGGAACATCGGGAGGCTCAGGCAATGGCGATAATACTCCTCGACCACGGGCAGGGAGCTGTCAGTCCATCCGAATTGGCGGTAATAAGGCATCAGATGGAGAGGCACATAGTGCACCTGCGCCAAGATACCCTGCGAGCGCAAGAAATCATAGAGACCCTTACGGTCGGGCACCTGAATGACATAAAGGTGGAAAGCATGGCAGATATCCTCGGCGCGATAAGGGGTCACCACCTCGGGGAGGTCGGCGAAAGCCTCGTCATAACGGTGGGCAATCTGCTGACGACGCTCGAGGCCGGCGGCGGCGCGATTGAGTTGAGAGATGCCAAGGGCGGCTTGAAAATCGGTGAGACGATAATTGAAGCCAAGGTCTTGCATCTCGTAATACCAACCGCCGTCACAGTGAGTCAGCGCTTCGGGGTCGCGAGTAATGCCATGAGTGCGGAAGAGGTTGAGACGCTTATAGAGCTCGGGGTTGGCAGTAGTGACCATACCCCCTTCGCCGGTGGCAATATGTTTGACAGGATGGAACGAGAATACCGTGCAATCGGCAAAGCGGGAATTGCCGGTGAGTTGGCGCGAGCCTGTCGAGTCAGTGTACCAAGCCCCCGGGGCATGGCAAGCATCCTCGATAATCCAGAGGCCGAAACGATCGGCGATCCGGCGGAAACGTTCCAAGTTGTGGGGATATCCGGCGAAATCGACAATCACCATACCGACGAACGTGCCGGCGGGATTCTCCTCAAGAATTCGGAGGAGCTTCTGCTCATCCATCAGATAGGTCTTCGGATCGATATCGCAGAAAGTGACATCGCCGCCGCAATATCGGATACAATTGGCAGAAGCGGCGAAAGTCATCGGGGTGACGATAACACGATTGCCCGGCTTGACATCGAGTGCCTTGGCGGCGATATGGAGTCCGGAGGTGGCATTATTGACAGCCACGGCGTATGGGGCACCGACATACTCGGCAAACTTCCGTTCGAACTCCGGTATGCGAGGACCCTGTGTGAGGTAATCGCTACGGAGCGTTTCGACCACAGCCTCGATATCCTCGGGGGTGATGTTCTGACGGCCGTAAGGGATAGGCATATTCATAACAGAGCACCTCCTATTACTTTACTTCGAACGAGGGGTCGACATACTTCTTGATCTTCTCGCGCATCGACTCGACAGTTTCCCACTCGCTGTTCTTGTCAGAACTATAGTGGAATCCGTCGGGCACGAGCGTGCCTTGATGGTGGCGGATATAATCCTCGCGAGTATGATGGAACGACACAGAGGGGAGGATGGCATAATATCTACCGATGTCGATGGTGTTGAGAGCATCGGTGGCAGTGATCATCTCCTCATGGAGTTTTTCGCCCGGGCGGATACCCACCTCAACTTGAGGGAGGTTGGGAGCGATGGCGGTGGCTACATCCTTGATATGATAAGATGGGATCTTGGGGATGAAAATCTCGCCGCCGAGATGATGCTCGATGGCCCAGAGCACGAGATCGACGCCCGCCTCAAGCGAGATGTTGAAACGAGTCATACGCATATCAGTGATAGGCAACTCCTTGGCGCCGGAATCGCGACGACCGATGAAGAATGGGATCACACTTCCACGAGAGCCCATGACATTGCCATATCTCACGACGCTGAATTTCACCGGGTTGTTACCCTTGATATTGTTGGCGGCAGTGAAGAGCTTGTCGCTGGTGAGTTTGGTAGCGCCATAAAGATTGATGGGGGCGCAAGCCTTGTCGGTGGAGAGAGCCACGACATGCTGCACACCGGTGGCGAGGGCTGCATTGATCACATTCTGAGCGCCATTGACATTGGTCTTGATGCACTCCTCGGGGTTGTACTCGGCAGTGTCGACCTGCTTGATGGCGGCGGCATGGATTATGACGTCGATGCCTTGGCAAGCGCGAACCAGACGCTCGCCGTCGCGCACATCGCCGATAAAGAATCTCAGCTGAGGATACTTATCGTGAGGATACTTCTGCTTGAGTTCGAACTGCTTGAGTTCATCGCGAGAATATATGACAATTCTCTTCACATCGGGATAACGGCGGAGGATCACCTCCACGAACTTCTTACCAAACGAGCCGGTGCCACCCGTGATCAGAACAGACTTATTATTAAGCATATAGCGTAGGGCTAAAAAAGTGTTTTGCCGATAACGGCATAAAGGATAATACTAAGGAAGAAAGTGACCCAGACCCAGAGACGAGCTCGACGTAGAGTCTCGATGGTATTGGCTCGGAGCGAAGAACGCTCTGCGTCGGAATAGAGACTGCGCGAATTCTCGCTTTGACTCATCTGATACTTGGTATAAGAAGCCTTGGCCTTGAAAGAATAGACCAGAGCCACGATAGCAGTAGGGAAGAAGCCAAAGAGGGTGAGAATCAAAGAGAAAATCACCACGGGAGGGAATGTGGGAGGCACCGACTCCTCGTCGAAGATGGGTGCCGGGGTTTCGACCTCCTCTCGTGGAGGTGCGGGATTCGCGGGGAGTGCGATCTCAGAGCGAGTGGGATGGGTCAGGTCGAAGATTCGTTGGCGGTAGAAGCGGCATATATCAGCCACCTCTTCCGCCATCTGCCAGTCGTCCATCCCCTTGCACCATACGTAGGTGTCGGGGCGGACTCCGGCATCAGCGAGTTCGGCGAGCTCGTAAGGCCCCCGCCGCTCTCCTTCGATCATAGCGAAATATCGCATTTCTTCTTATTGCTAATTATAGGAATAATAAAAAATCATAGATAGAGGGATCGCTATACATGTCGTAAGCGGGAGTGTTTGCAGCAGAGAACACACCCAGAGCAGTCATAGCGATGAATCCCAAGAGACCGAGCACGCAAACGATGCCACCGACGATCACCATGGTGCGAGCAGTCGAATTGGCAGCATCACCACCGGCTTTGTCGCCGCGATCATAGCAGTCGTTAGCTTTCTTGGAGTTCACGATACCGATAATGCCGAATATCACGCCCAAGCAACCGGAGAAGAGGACGCCGGCGATAGTGATAATAATCGACCAAGTAAGATAATTGGTATGAGCGATAGGCTGATTATATCCGTAAGGCTGCTGACCATATCCGGCGGGCTGACCATATCCGGCAGGTTGACCATATCCGGCAGGCTGACCGTATCCGGCAGGTTGACCATAACCGATGGGCTGACCATATCCGGTGGGTTGACCATATCCGGCGGGCTGTGTCGGGGGAACAGGCTGTACCGGTTCAACCGGTTGTACGGGTTGTACAGGCTGAACAGGTTCAACCGGTTGCTGAGGGGCATAGAGGAGGTCAGCCAACTCAGGGAGATTCGAAGCAGGCATCCATTGTTCGAGGCCTTGACGCCACACGGGAGAGTCGGAGGTAAGGCCATTGGCAAGTAATTGATCTTTGGGGAGAGGACCTATCTGTTGCCCATTGACCATTATAAAATACTTTTCATCCATAACTATCAGGATTTAAAATGGTTAGAGAGATAAATCTAAAAATTACTGACCACGCCCGCAGCAGTTCTTATACTTTTTACCGCTGCCGCAGGGGCAAGGATCATTACGGCCCACTTTGGGTTGTGCCTTGATGGGCTGAGTGACGGGACGACCGCCACGGTTGGCATTCATAGCAGCCTGACGCTGAGCGGCTTCGCCCTCATAAGTTTCGCGAGTAGTGCTATATCCGGCGTAAGGGTTGGGCACACCACCGGCGGGAGCTTGAGTGATGGAGGCGTTGCGAGGCTGGGCATATACGGGACGGCGGCGACGCATCTCCTCCTCTTGCTTGCGACGAGCCTCCTCGGCAGCCTTTTCGGCGGCCTTCGACTCCTCATAGTCAGGCACAGCTTTGCGACCACGCATCAGAGTGGCTACTGACTTGGTGTTCATCTCGACGAGCATCTTTTCCCAGATGTTGTAAGCCTCGATCTTGTAGATCACCAGCGGGTCTTTCTGTTCGTAGGTGGCATTCTGCACAGCCTTGCGGAGTTCATCCATTTCGCGGAGTTGCTCTTGCCAGCAAGAGTCGATCGACGAGAGGAGGACAGCCTTCTCCCAAGCCTTGGCAAGGGGTTTGCAGCCATTGTTATAGCACTCCTCGATATCGGCACGGATGTTGAACATACGTCTGCCATCGGTCATAGGCACGCCGATCGGGCCTTTAGCACCCTTCTCTTCGACGAAATCCTTAACGTAAGGCATGATGTCAGCGCAGAGTTTCTCCTTCTTGCGTTCCATAGTCGCCATAACTTCCTCGGCGATCTTGGCGGCGATCTCCTGCTCATCGAGCTTGCCATATTCAACCTCGGTGAAGGGAACTTCAATGGCGAACACACGATTCAATTCCTCGGAGAACTCCTCGAAAGACTCAAAGCGAGTCGAAGCGAGCGAATCGCTCAGTTCATATACCATATTAGCGATATCGACGCCGATTCGCTCACCCTTGAGGGCATTCTGACGGCGAGAATATACGCCGCGACGCTGGGCATTCATCACATCGTCATATTCGACGAGGCGCTTACGGATACCAAAGTTATTCTCTTCCACACGTTTCTGAGCATTCTCAATGCTCTTGGTCACCATGCTGTTTTCGATCATCTCGCCCTCCTTGAAGCCGAGGCGGTCGAGCATCTTCACGACGCGGTCGTTGGCGAATAGGCGCATCACAGTGTCTTCGAAGGAAACGAAGAAGACGGAGCTACCGGGGTCACCTTGACGTCCGGCACGACCACGCAACTGACGGTCGACGCGGCGCGACTCATGGCGCTCGGTGCCGATGATGGCGAGACCGCCGGCGGCCTTGACCTCGGGAGAGAGCTTGATATCCGTTCCACGACCTGCCATGTTGGTGGCGATGGTGACAGTGCCCTTCTGGCCGGCAAGAGCCACAATCTCAGCCTCCTTCTGGTGGAGCTTGGCGTTGAGTACCTGGTGGTCGATTTTACGGAGTTTCAGCATCTTGGAGAGCAACTCTGAGATCTCGACCGAAGTGGTGCCGACCAGCACGGGGCGCCCCACGGCAATCATATCCTCGATCTCCTGAATCACAGCGGCATATTTCTCCTTCTTGGTGCGATATACGCGGTCGTTCATATCATTGCGGATCACCGGACGATTGGTCGGGATCTCGATGACATCGAGTTTGTAGATATCATAGAACTCGCCCGCTTCGGTCATGGCCGTACCGGTCATACCGGCGAGTTTGCGATACATACGGAAGTAATTTTGCAGAGTGATGGTGGCGTAGGTCTGTGTGGCAGCCTCCACTTTCACACCCTCCTTGGCTTCGATAGCCTGGTGGAGTCCATCGGAATAGCGGCGACCCTCCATGATACGTCCGGTCTGCTCATCGACGATCTTGATCTTATTATCATCGATCACATATTCGACATCCTTGTCGAAGAGTGTGTAAGCCTTGAGCAGCTGATTGACAGTATGCACACGCTCCGACTTAATCGAATAATTCTGGAGGAGGTTATCCTTCTTCTCGCGTTTCTCTTCGACGGTGAGTTGTTCATTCTCCACGGCGCTAAGCTGAGAGGCAATGTCGGGGAGGATGAAGAAATCGGGGTCGGTGGTAGTGCCGGAGAGCACTTCGATACCCTTATCGGTGAGCTCGATAGAGTGATTCTTCTCATCGATTACGAAATAGAGGGGCTCGACGGCAACGGGCATTTCGCGGTTGTTGTCAGCCATATACTTAGCCTCGACCTTGAGCAGGAGCGGCTTGATGCCCTCTTCGGAGAGGTAACGGATCAGCGGACCATGCTTGGGGAGTGCTTTGTATACGCGGAAGAGAGCGAGGCCACCATTCTCGAGGTCGCCGGCAGAGATCTTCTCCTTGGCCTCGAGCAGGAGTTGCTGAGCGAGTTTGCGCTGAGCATTCACCACCTTCTCCACGTTGGGTTTGAACTCATTGAACATCTGGTCGTCGCCCTTAGGCACGGGGCCGGAGATGATAAGAGGCGTACGAGCATCGTCAATCAAGACGGAGTCGACCTCATCGACGATGGCATAATAATGCTGCTCGCGCTGCACGAGGTCTTGGGTCTGCACCGCCATATTGTCGCGCAGATAGTCGAAACCGAACTCATTGTTCGTACCGAAAGTGATGTCGCAGGCGTAAGCTTGACGGCGATCTTCGGAGTTGGGTTCGGTCTTGTCGATACAAGCCACAGTCAAGCCATGGAACTGATAGAGAGGTCCCATCCACTCGGAGTCACGCTTGGCGAGGTAGTCGTTGACCGTAACGACATGGACACCCTCGCCGGTGAGGGCATTGAGGAATACGGGGAGAGTAGCCACGAGGGTCTTACCTTCACCGGTGGCCATCTCGGCGATGTTGTTGGTGACCTTGCCATTGTTGGTGATACCATGGAGCACCATACCGCCGATGAGCTGCACGTCATAGTGCATCATATCCCAAGTAACCAGGTTGCCACCCGCCATCCAGGAGTTCTTATAGATAGCCTTATCGCCGTCGATGGTGATAAAGTCTTTACCCTGGCGAGCCAACTGACGGTCAGCCTCGGTGACAGTCACCTCGATGGTCTCATTCTCTTTGAAACGGCGAGCTGTCTCCTTGACCACGGCAAAGACTTCGGGGAGCGCCGAATCAAGGTCGCGAGCATATTGTGTAAACATTTCCTCGCGTAGGTCATCGATCTTCTTCCAGAGGGACTCACGCTTGTCATAATCGAGAGTCTCGATCTGAGCGCGGATTTCATCCATCTGCTTCTTATATTCGGCAGCATTGCCGCGGATATGATCGCGCACCTTGTCGATGCGAGCACGGAGCTCATCGTTAGAGATAGTCAAGATTTCCTCCGAGATGGGATTGATCTCTGATTTGAGGCGATTCCATAGGGGACGCACGGAGCGTTCAGACTGATCACCAAAGATTTTTTTGAAAAATTTATTTATCATTGTCAATTATAATTTTCGAGAATAATGTGAATTTGGGTTATTGATGATTATTTTTCATCGAGAGGGAGAGCTTTGTGAGTAGCACCGTTGGGAGCTCTAATATGGAGAGCATTCGTAAGTGTAGGAGCCAACCTGACGGCATCGACGGTGGCATTGATGCGAGTAGGCGCCACACCGGGCGCTCTGATGAATGCGGGAGTGAGTATCGAGGCGTGACGGACCACTCTCTCCTGAATCGGGAGCTGTTCGTCGTAAGCCACACTCCAACCCGGGGAGAAGCGGATGAAGATATCGCCGCAATATTGCAGGTCGACACCTAAGCGGATATCGCGGCAAGCCTCAGATGCAGAGGAGACCACATCGGCGATGGTATAAGCATCGGCGACGCCACTCATCTTGATAAGGAAAGTTCGAGCCTCCGCCAGCACATCGGCGGTGTTGATGCGTGTATTTTCGAGAGCTTTATGATCGAAGAATACCTGATCATCGCGTATCTCGAGCACGTAAGAGGCAGCGCCGAAGCGAGCCGAGAGGTAAGAATTAAGGAGAGAGCGAGCCCTCTTGGTGGAGAAGACCCCGGTAGGGATCTTATACTTGCTGTCATCTTGATTGGGGTCGTCGTAATAACCGGTCGAAGAGAGCCAAATTACGACATTGCCGGTGCCGACCGACTTATCGACAGCGCTGATAAGTCGCGCCAGCTGGCCGTCGAGGCGGAGATATGCATCTATTAGCTCGGCATTAACAGCGCCGGAAGATGAATATTTGAACGGGGCGAGGGAATAAGCCACATTGAGCATATCGGTTTCGCCCGGGGTATTTCCAAGGTTAAGATTATTGATCAGGTCGATAGCGACATCGGTCACCTCCCGATTAGCGAACGGCGAGTTTGCGAATCGTAGATATACGTCGCGATCGCGATGGCTGAAAGAGTGACGGAAAGGAGAGATGCGTCGCTTCTGAGGGATCCCCTCTACCCTATTGAAAGATGCGGAGGGAGTCCAGACCATGGTGTCGATACGTGTGGCGAGCGAGCGGCTCAGATTGCGCGAATAGACACTCGAAGGGATAGCATTATAATAAGAGGAAGAAGCCCAATTGCCTGAGGAATTATTGAGCCAGAGGGCTCCGGTGCCGGCATGTCCTGCCATGATGACAGCCTGCTGCGGGTCGATAGCGACAGAATATACCTTGGCAGCACCGGCGGCATCGATCACAAGTTCATCGGCGATAGTCGAGAGTCTCAGCCCGGTCGGAGTGAAAGAGTCGTTGGATATCGAGAGGGCATCGGCGGGAGTGAGGGGTGGACGATGTGTCACTCTCGACTGTTTTACCTCATAAACATTAGCGGAAGGGACACCCGTTTCAGCGGGATAAGCGCCGGTGTAAAGCAGGGCTGTGGCTGATGTGCCGTCGAGGCGTGAAGTCTTGAAATCGACGTCGCGCATATACACACCATCAGCGAGCAAGGCTTTGAAACCCTTCTCGCCGAAATAATCGCGAAGATATTCTATATAGTCGGTGCGGAGCTGATCAACGACGATACCGACCACGAGACGTGGTCGCGCCTGACCTCCCTGAGCGGCGAGCGACAGAGCTGCCGCCACCGACAACACCGAGAGAGCGAGTCTCTTCATAAGTGCGTGATTTAGCCGATTTATATTTCTTGTTGTTATAGCCCTCAACCTGTGGGATAAGGGCGTAGGTTATCGCCATAATCATGGTGAGCGCCATAAGAGGGAAGAAGGCAGGGTTGGCACATTGCTGCTGGAATGGCCAGACGATGCCACTCACCAAGAGGGCGATGATGTCGTAATAAGCGATAGCCACGGAGAGCCATCGAAGTCGGCGACCCGACCAGATGCTCGCAGCAAATATGAGTTGGAGAGGATTGAGCCATATCAGCAGCATATTGGGAGATGTGGCTTCATGACTGCTGAAGAATACCAAGAAAGTGATAATACATCCACCCACACCCATCACACTGAATATCAGCGAGTAGAACCAACGCCACACACTCTTGCGTCGCCATTGGATCCAGCATAGCAGGATGGTGAGTACCAAAAGTGTCAATGAGAGAGTCAATGGGGATGCTATCCAATGGGTGGGGCCGAGGGTGGCATCGGGGATGCCGTCGAACACGACACGATGTTGCGCCACTAAAGGGCGCCCGTCGGCGAAGTGAGCACCCTCCACCTTCTTCATCATCTCAAGAGGTACGAACATCTCTTGGCGGCCTGTGATCGGAGTGTCGATGCCGGAGCCGAGTGCGAGGTCGATGCCAAACTGATACCAAGGATAGTCGCGATGATATGCACGCATCTCGCGGCGGAACGTGCCGTAAGCTATCGAATCGGGATAGATGATGCGCGATGTGGCTACCTGATCGAGGCGATCGAGGATGCGAGTGGCACAATTATCCTTGACATAGTTGTAGCGATACACCCGATTGGCAGGAAGAGCCTCGGTGCGAAGCATCGAGAGCAACTTCGAGGCCTCGGCGGGAGTCAGGTTGAGGTCTTGCTCCTCGACATGACGTCCAAACATCATATACTCTTGCATGAAGAGAGAGAAGGGATAAGAGGAGAGCATATAGTCGGTCTCGCCCTTCACGAATCGATATACGAAATTGGGCTGTGCAAAATCGAATGTGCCGTAATTCCACACCGAATCAACGGGATTGCCGAACCTATCGACACCTCTGACGCGGATGGCCTCATGGCCACACAGCTCGTAGACCTCGCTACCGGGCCAGCAGGTGACGAGACTTACTACAACCGAATCCTGTCGCTCGCCGGCAAGGGATGCCGAGACGAGCAGCAGGATTGCGCATATCAGTGTCGAAAGACGTTTCATTTAGCTTATAATGTGCTACTTAGAGCGCGAGACTTAGAACTCGCAGTTGTTCGGATAGCGGGGGAAGGGGATCACGTCGCGGATGTTCTGCATGCCGGTGACGAAGAGCACAAGGCGCTCGAAACCGAGGCCGAAACCGGAGTGAGGCACAGTGCCATAGCGGCGAGTGTCGACATACCAGTCCATGCCGGTGAGTCCCAACTCTTCGATGCGACCGGTGAGCTTGTCGTAGTTCTCTTCACGCTCGGATCCGCCGATGATTTCGCCGATCTTGGGGAAGAGTACATCCATGGCGCGCACGGTCTTGCCATCGTCGTTGAGCTTCATATAGAAAGCCTTGATCTCCTTGGGATAGTCGGTGAGGATGACGGGGCGTTTGAAGTGCTCCTCCACGAGGTAGCGCTCATGCTCGCTCGCCAAGTCGACACCCCAGTATACGGGGAACTCGAACTTGCGACCGGACTCTTCGAGAATCTTGACACCCTCGGTATATGAGAGACGCACGAAGTCGTTGTGCAACACGAAGTTAAGGCGATCTATCAGCTCCTTGTCGAAGTGCTCGGCGAGGAACTCGATGTCGCTCTGGCAGTGTTCCAAAGCATAACCGATACAATACTTGATGAAGTCTTCGGCGAGGTCCATATTGTCGTTGATGTCGAAGAATGCCATCTCAGGTTCGATCATCCAGAACTCGGAAAGGTGGCGCGGCGTATTGGAGTTTTCGGCGCGGAATGTAGGTCCGAAGGTGTAGATACGTCCCAAAGCGGTGGCACCCAGTTCACCTTCGAGCTGTCCCGACACTGTGAGCGAAGCCATTTTGCCGAAGAAGTCTTGCGAATAGTCGACAGCGCCATTCTCATCCTTGGGGAGCTGATCGAGGGGAAGTGTGGTGACCTGGAACTGGGCACCGGCACCCTCGCAGTCGGAGGCTGTAATCAGCGGAGTGTGGAAATAATAGAAGCCACGATCGTTGAAGAACTGATGGATGGCGAATGCCAAGGCATGACGGATGCGGAGCACGGCACCGAAGGTGTTGGTGCGGGGACGCAAGTGAGCCTTTTCGCGGAGGAACTCCAATGTGTGACCCTTCTTCTGCAGAGGATAGGTCAACGGATCGGCAGTGCCATATACATGTAGCGATTCGGCTTGAACTTCCACGGCCTGGCCTTTGCCTTGCGATGCCACTAATGTGCCATGCACGCAGATGCTTGAGCCGGTGGTGACGGCACGGAGATCATCCTCGCTAAACTTCTGGAGGTCGAAGACGACCTGGAGGTTGGTGATGGTGCTGCCATCGTTGAGCGCAACAAATTGCACATGCTTGTTGCCACGACGAGTGCGCACCCATCCCCTTACGTCGACACTCTTGTCGACGTAATCGGTGGAGCCGGCGAGCAGCTCCTTTATGGTGTATTTGCTAATTTTTCCCATTTCGTAATATTATTCGAAAGCGCCCATGCGCAGATAGTTAACTTCTTCTTGTGTGAGATAGCGCCAGTGGCCACGCGGCAGATTCTTCTTGGTGAGGCCGGCGAAATATACACGGTCGAGTTTCACCACGCGATAGCCGAGATGCTCGAAGATACGGCGCACTATACGGTTGCGGCCGCTGTGTATCTCGATGCCGGCCTGATTGCGCTCGTCGCTCACGTAGGAGATAGCGTCGGCATGGATTTCACCATCTTCGAGTGCGATGCCGTCGGCGATGCGTTGCATATCTTCTTCGGCGATGTCGCGGTCGGTCCAGACGTGATAAATTTTCTTCTTCACGAATTTGGGGTGAGTGAGCTTGGAGGCGAGGTCACCGTCGTTGGTGAGCAGGAGCACGCCGGTAGTGTTGCGGTCAAGACGCCCCACGGGGTAGATTCTCTCTTCGCAAGCATTCTTGACGATGTCGAGCACAGTGGTGCGGCCGTTGGGATCATCGCTGGTGGTGACACAGTCTTTGGGCTTGTTGAGGAGCACGTAGCATTTGCGTTCGGGAGTAACGACCTTGCCGTCATATTCCACGACGTCGCTGCGGCTGATCTTTGATCCCAGCTCAGTCACTACTTCGCCATTCACTTTCACCAATCCGCCGGTGATATATTCATCAGCTTCGCGACGGGAGCAGATGCCGGCGTTGGCCATAAACTTGTTGAGGCGAATTTCTTCATTGGGATCGATGTCATCGAGTACGTAATCGATCTGCTTGGGACGAGGAGTGAATTTGGCAGCTTGATTGTTTTTCCAGTTTTGCTTGCCGGGGCGGTTGAAATTACCCTGCTGTGGGCGTTGCTGACGGCCTTGATTGTTGAAGCCGCCCTGTTGCGGACGATGCTGGAAACCGCCTTGCTGGGGACGTTGCTGGAAGCCACCCTGTTGCGGGCGATGCTGATAGCCACCCTGCTGGGGTCGTTGCTGATAGCCCCCCTGCTGACGGGGTTGGTAGCCCCCCTGCTGATGGGGCTGGTAACCACCCTGTTGACGGGGTTGGTAGCCACCCTGCTGACGGGGTTGGTAGCCACCCTGCTGACGGGGCTGGTAGCCACCCTGCTGACG
>JBJEKI010000116.1:29290-30597 GCA_051878555.1 Lepagella sp.
GGCTGGTAGCCACCCTGCTGACGGGGCTGGTAGCCACCCTGCATAGGTTTTTGTTCATTAGCCATGTCTCCATCCTGATTAGAAGAATAGGCAGATTGCGGACGGGGCTGATAGGGGCGAGGCTGATAAGCACCTTGACGCTGCTGGTAAGGACGCTGCTGATAGCCACCCTGCTGACGAGGCTGATAGCCAAAGCCTCTCTGCTGATAGCCTGAGTTTTCTGGATCTCCTTCCATGTCGGATTGAGAAGAAGGGTAATTCACTTTTTCATAGCGGTTTTCATGTTCTGCATTGTCTGCAGAGATACCGAAAGGCTGAGTGCCGATGCGGGGTCTTTTAGGTTTTTTTGACTCTTCCATACTTGTAATGATACTACCCTCAACATCTCTGCTGTGGGCGATTTTTAAGGGATATCGTCACATCCCGGTTTGTTACAATTGATTCAACTATGTTAATTAAAATAAGAAATTGCAAAACTGATTACTATAACAAATAAAAGATACCTGTTACTAATAACGCGCAAATATAGTCATTTTTTTGAGAATAAACAAAGAAAAAGCAAAAAATCCCCACAACGATTTCGCGTAGGGATTATCAGTTATCGTCTTTAAGGCATCGAGCCATAGAGCTCGGATCTTAGAGCGCGTTCCTTGATGCCGATTAGCGAGCGACACCATTATCGTAGAGCCATTCCGGAGCAATATCGGCGCCATTAGCCCAGAAAATAGTTTCGTCGAGTCCAAATTGTCTAAACTTATTGACATCTTTTAATTCTCGGAAAGCCGGTGCATCGAGTATAGGAGACATATCTACACTCTTAACACATCCATCACTAAAAGTACATTCAAGAGTATATCCTCCCAAATATTCAACATCCGTAACCTGTATATACATATTGTTAGTGTTTTTAACGATTTATTTTTGTGATTTGTTCTCCTCGTTGAGCTCTATTCCAAAGTTCCATAACTTCAGCTTCGTGATCATCTAGAAACTTATTAACTAATGCAATAGATTTGGATTTTGCACGTCCCTCTACAATTCTATCTTTTATAGTTATCGTGAACTGTTCAGATCCTCCTCTGACATGGATATGTGGAGGATTGTGATCAAATCCATAAAGATATATCAGCAATCCTTCAAGTATATAAGAGCGCGTTCCTTAAATTTTTTGGGCCGTAGAGGTCGTAGCCTTGAGTCGATTTTGATTACTTGCTGTAAGGAGCATACGCACGTATGTGACTGAAAGCAAGTGATCAAAAGCGGCCAAGGATACGAGACAGAGGTAACTTCAACGTTCCAACGATTTT
>JBJEKI010000117.1:0-7451 GCA_051878555.1 Lepagella sp.
TTTCCTGAGTCTCGTATCCTTGGCCGCTTTTGATCACTTGCTTTCAGTCACATACATGCGTATGCTCCTTTCAGCAAGTAATCAAAATCGACTCAAGGCTACGACCTCTACGACCCCAAAAATTTAAGGAACGCGCTCTTATACGGC
Organism: Lepagella sp.; assembly: GCA_051878555.1. GTDB lineage: Bacteria > Bacteroidota > Bacteroidia > Bacteroidales > Muribaculaceae > Lepagella. The sequence goes on from JBJEKI010000117.1 coordinate 148, forward strand.
TGTCCGGAAGTGACGACAGTCGCTATGCCGGCTTATTCCCCTCCATCTCTTGGAAGATGGCGAGGGCTTCCGACACACTCTCCACGCCGGAGGTGACCAGGGAGTGGGTCACTACTCCTCCTACGGTCACATCCTTGAATTGACACTCTTTGAAGTGATTCTGGGCGTATGCCACCACGCGCCCGAAGGCGGGTGAATTGTAGTAAGCTCGATTGTCGTCGTGGACGAAATAGAGCCGCATCACACCCTTCTTCATCACTACCCTCTCTATGCCAAGCCGCTTCGCCATCATGCGTAGCGGCACTACTTTTATCAGCTCTTCACTCACTGCCGGTATCTTGCCGAAGCGGTCGACAAGGTTTGCTCTGAATTCTTCGATCTCTTCTTCGCGCTCCATATTGTCGAGTCGACGATAGAGCGAGATGCGCTCATTCTCTTGCGGCACATATTCGGGTGGCAACCGCAATTCCATATCCGACTCGATTACTACGTCGGAGACAAATTCGTCGCTGTCGCTCACCTCTTTAAATTCGTTGCCAAATTCTTCTGTCTTGAGTTCCAACACCGCCTCGCGAAGTATCTGCTGGTAGGCTTCATAACCCAAGTCGGCGATAAAACCGGACTGCTCGGAGCCGAATAGATTGCCGGCACCGCGGATGTCGAGGTCTTGCATGGCGATATGTATGCCGCTACCCAGATCGGAGAAACTCTCGATGGCATGTAGACGGCGACGCGCCACCGGTGTCAGCGGCTTGCCGGGAGGCACGAGCAGATAGCAGAAGGCCTTGCGATTGGAGCGCCCGACACGCCCTCGCAGCTGGTGCAATTCGCTGAGTCCGAAGCGGTCGGCATTGTTCACCAAGATGGTGTTGACATTGGGCATGTCGATGCCATTCTCCACAATGGTGGTGGAGAGGAGGATATCGTAGTCTTGATTGCTGAAGTCGATGATAGCCTGCTCGAGCCGCTCGGGAGGCATCTGTCCATGAGCCACTACTATTTTGGCATCAGGCACAAGTCGGCGTATCTTCGCCTCGAGTTCGGTAAGGTTTTCGATCCGATTGGATACGAAGAATACCTGTCCATTGCGTGAGAGCTCAAATTCGATAGCCTCTTTCACCACACTGTCATCGAGGGTCGAGACGCATGTCTCGATCGGCTGGCGATTGGCTGGCGGAGTGTTGAGCGAACTCAGGTCGCGTGCTCCCATCAGCGAGAATTGAAGCGTGCGGGGGATCGGCGTCGCACTCATGGTCAGCGTGTCGACATTCACCTTCATTTGCTTGAGTTTCTCTTTGACAGCGACACCGAATTTCTGCTCTTCGTCGATGATCAGAAGCCCCAAGTCTTTGAATTTAACACTCTTGCCGATGATCTTGTGAGTGCCTATAAGGATATCGATTTTGCCGGCCTCGAGGTCGGCGAGTATCTCTTTGATCTCTTTAGGCTTCTTGGCGCGAGAGAGGAACTCGATCCTTACGGGGAAGTCTTTGAGTCGGGAGCAGAAGGTATGAAAGTGCTGCATAGCGAGCACTGTCGTGGGCACCAACACGGCGACTTGCTTGCCGTCGGTGGCTGCCTTGAAGGCGGCGCGGATCGCTATCTCGGTCTTGCCGAAACCGACATCGCCACAGATCAGACGGTCCATCGGTTTGCTCTTCTCCATGTCGGCTTTGACTGCCTGTGTGGCGCGCATCTGGTCAGGGGTGTCTTCGTAGATGAAACTTGCCTCCAATTCATGCTGGAGATAGGAGTCGGGAGTGAAGGCATGACCTTGCAGAGTGTTGCGACGCGCATAGAGCGAGATCAGTTCGCGCGCCATCTCCTTCATCTTCTCCTTGGTGCGCTCTTTCATCCTGTTCCAGGAGCCGCCACCAAGCTTGCTGATCTTCGGTGGAATCCCCTCTTTGCCCCGATATTTAGAGAGCTTGTGGAGGGCATGGATCGATACTAAAACCAGGTCGTTGTTTTGGTAAAAGAGCTTGATCATCTCCTGCGGCCTCCCATTTACATCGGTCTTGACCAAGCCGCCGAAGCGCCCTATGCCATGGTCGATATGCACGATGAAATCTCCCACCTCGATTTGGTTCAGCTCCTTGATCGAAAGGGCAAGTTTGCCGGCGCGTGCCTTGTCCGAGCGCAGACTGTATTTGTGGAATCGGTCGAAGATCTGATGGTCGGTGAAGTAGCATATCCGGTTGGTGTGATCGACGAAACCTTCATGGATCGTAGGCCCCACCGGCGTGAATGTGATGTCATCGCCGCGATCTTCGAAGATGGTTTTGAGGCGCTCTGCCTGATAGGGGGAGTCGGAGAGTATCAAGATATGATAACCATCGGCGAGCATTCTGCCGAAAGAGTCGGCTATCAAGTCGAAATTCTTATGATAGAGGCTTTGGAGTGAGCAGTCGAATTGGAGTGTGGACTGAGCATCGAAGCCTGCCGGTGGATTGCTTGGCCCGTAATATATCTGCCGCAGTTTGCTGAATCGGGCTTCGAAGTCGTCGGCATCGACCACCTTCTGCATAGCGTCGGGATCACCCTCGTCGGCTATCAGCGCCGACTGTGAGAAGGTCTGCGAGGTAATCTCTTTGATGCGTGAGATGATGAAGCCGGGGTCGGAGAGTGCCACCACCGTATCTTCTCCCATATATTCGAGCAGGGAGATGCCTATGGTGGTGTCGCATGTCGAGGCGGGCACGATCGATATTTCGGCGAGCTTCTCTTCGGAGAGTTGTGTTTCGACGTTGAATGTGCGGATTGTGTCGACATCATTGTCGAAGAAGTCGATGCGATAGGGGAGTTCTCCGGCGTATGAGTAGACGTCGAGGATTGAGCCGCGACGGGCGAATTGCCCCGGCTCGTATACATATTCTACGGAGTCGAAGCCGAGGTCGATCAGTCGAGCCACCACGTCAGACATCACCAACCGTTCGCCGGTCTTGATCCGGATGGTCTTGTCGTCAAGTTCTTTGCGTTCCGCGACTTTCTCCGCCAGTGCCTCGGGGCAGGTCACCACGCAGCGAAGGCAGCGCGAGGAGGAGCGGAGTCGCTCCAAGACGTCGGCACGCAGCATCTGCGAGGGTGGATCCACCTGACCATATTTGATGTCGCGCTTATAGCCTGAGGGAAAGACGGCTACACTATCTTCGCCTGCGATGTTGCGTATGTCGTTGTAGATATAGCCTGCTTCGGTGATGTCGGAGGCGATGATCAGCAGAGGAGATTTACCCCCTTCGACCATAGCGAAAAACATCGCCGGGGCACTCCCCACAAGTCCGGTCAGGGATATGCGCCGGCAACCCTTGTCGCGTAGCAAGGATCGAAACGCATCTCTGCGTGCCGGAGTCAGAAAGTATTTGCCACTCTCCGATAGGGTCATCGTTTAGTCGTGTTTAGCAATTGATAGTAGCGCTCGGAGTTCAAGATGTCGCGTGCCACATCCAGTTCTTTGTCATCGCGAAGCATATATTCGAGTCTCCCTTCGTTGTAATATTTCTGCTCCATGATCTCGGATCCGACCAGGAAGTTTACCATCCGACGGTTCTTGTCGAGTTCTTGGTTTAGATTGCGTGTCAGAAGTCGGGCGAGATTGTCGAAACCCTCTTTGATTTCGGGGTCGGTGAAGCCATTGTCGGCAGCAGCCTTCTGCAGCTCTTTGAGCGAGGATACAAGTTCGCGTTCATATTTGAAGTCTTCGGGGTCGATGCTCTTCTTGAACTCTTCGAAGGCTTCATCGCTGAGGAGGAACTCATCGGGAGATGCCACATCGGGGTGTGTGGCGAGATATTGCGTGGCGAAGCGGAAGTCGCTGCGATTGTTTATAATCTTGTAAGCGAGGAGGTTGTAAAGATTGCTATCGTTCACTACGGAGTCGGGGGTGAGACCGCCGCCATCGCGCACGGTTCTGCCATGCAGGGTCTTGAACTCGCGAGTGAGCGAGTCGGGGATCCGGCGCACGGAGCCATCTTCGTTGAGGTTGGAGTAGTCGATGGCTTGTATCAGACGCCCCGAGGGGGTGTAATACTTGCCGGTGGTGATCTTCAGGATGCCGCCGGTGGAGATAGGGAGGGTGTTCTGCACGAGTCCCTTGCCGAAACTGCGAGTTCCCACCAATATACCTCGGTCGATATCCTGGATGGCACCTGCCAATACTTCGGATGCAGAAGCACTTCCGCCATCGATCATGATGGCTAAGGGCATGTCGGGGAACAGAGGCTGGTGAGTGGTCTTATAGGTGGTTTCGGCTGTGGCCTCTTTACGCTTGATGGTCAGCACTTTCGTTCCCTTGGGGAGGAAGTAGCCCAGGAGGTCGATGGCAGGTTCGACCAGACCACCCCCGTTCGAGCGGAGGTCGATTACGATATTCTCGACGCGAGGGTCGGCTTTGAAACCTTCGAACACTGCCTTCACCTCATCGGGAGTGCTCTCGATGAAGGTGGAAATGGCGATATAGCCGGTGTTGCCGATTACCTTGCTCAGCGACACTGAGGGGCGTTGCAACACTTCGCGAGTCAGGGTGACGGAGTAGATGGAGTCTGCGGTATAGAGACGTTTCATCACCAAGTCTACCGAGGTGGAGGGGGAGCCGCGCAAGATGCTTGTGACATAGTTGCTCCCTTTGCGGCTCACATCGATGGTGTCGACGCGAAGTATCTGGTCGCCGGCACGAATACCGGCACGGTCGGCGGGACTCCCCTTGATGGGGGAGGCGATATAGGTCGAACCTTTATATTCGCTTAGGTATGCACCGATGCCGCCATACTTTCCCGATGTGATGGTCTCCAACTCATCTTGATTGTCTGAGTTATAATAGACCGTATAGGGGTCGTAGACGTTATAGAGACCGCTGAGTGAGGCGTCGAGTATCTTGTCAGCATCGACGCTGTCGACGAAGTTGAGATCGAGTTGGGTCACTATCTCGTTGAAGGTCGACAGGTTGCGTCGCAACTTCGATTCGTTGCTGATCTTGGCGGAGATGATTCCTCCCGATGCCCAGAGGATAGCGCCGGTGAGCAGGGTGGAGATGATGGCTCTTGTTTTCTTCATTAGGTGTGAATGTGATTATGCTTTCTGATCATCGCTCACCGGAGGGTGGGGATAATCGACTGTGTAGTGAAGGCCACGCGACTCTTTGCGTTCGAGGGCTTGGCGCATCACAAGATATGCTACGTTGATGATGTTGCGAAGTTCGCAGAGCTGGCGCGTGGGCTTGGAGCGTCGGAAGAGGTCTTCGGTCTCTTTGTAGAGGATGTCAAGACGGTTCCATGCTCGCTTGAGGCGCAGGTCGCTTCTTACGATGCCGACATAGTTGCCCATGATGAGGTTGACTTCGCGTTCGCTCTGTGTGATGAGCACCATTTCGTCGGGATGCTCGGTGCCTTCGTCGTTCCAGTCGGGCACGTCGTTGCGGAAGTCATAGCCATCGATCAGCGATTCGGCATGGCGCTCGGCAGCGTCGGCATAGACCACAGCTTCGATCAGTGAGTTGGAGGCGAGTCTGTTGCCCCCATGCAGACCGGTGCAGCTACATTCACCCAGAGCATAAAGCCGGCTGATCGAACTCTCGCCATTCAGGTCGACCTTGATACCGCCGCAGAGGTAGTGAGCAGCCGGTGCTACCGGGATCATGTCGCGGGTGATGTCAATGCCGATGCTGAGACATTTCTCGTAGATATTGGGGAAGTGACGGCGGGTCTCTTCAGGGTCTTTGTGGGTCACGTCAAGGTATACATGGTCTGATCCGGCAAGTTTCATCTCGGAGTCAATGGCGCGAGCCACGATGTCGCGAGGCGCCAAGGAGAGTCTCGAGTCATATTTCTGCATAAATTCCTTGCCATGGATATCTTTGAGCACTGCCCCGTAGCCTCGCATAGCCTCGGTGATCAGGAAGTTGGGACGGTCGCCGGGGTGATAGAGCGCCGTGGGATGGAATTGGATAAATTCCATATCCTGCACTGTGCCTTTGGCGCGATAGACCATGGCGATGCCATCGCCGGTGGCTACCAAAGGATTGGTAGTTGTGCCATAAATTGCACCGATACCACCGGTAGCCATCACCGTGACGCGAGCCAAGAAGGTGTCGACCGTGCCTGTCTCTTCGTTCAGGATATAGGCACCATAGCAGGTGATGTCGGGAGTGCGGCGAGTCACGATGCGTCCCAAGTGATGGGGAGTGATGATCTCGACGGCAAAGCGGCCGTCGAAGATGTCGATATTCTTGTCGGCACGCATCCGGGAGATCAGGCTCTGCTGAATCTCCGCGCCGGTGTTATCGGCATGGTGGAGGATACGAAATTCGGAGTGACCACCCTCGCGATGGAGGTCGAATGTGCCATCCTCTTTCTTATCGAAGTCGACGCCCCACTCCACGAGCTGACGTATCTGCTCCGGAGCATTCTTCACCACCTGCTCGACTGCGGCAGTGTCGGAGAGCCAGTCTCCTGCCACCATCGTGTCGTGGATATGCTTGTCGAAGTCGTCGACCAGCAAGTTGGTGACTGATGCCACGCCCCCTTGGGCGAAGTAGGTGTTGGCATCTTCGAGTGTAGATTTGCATATCACTGCCACTCGGCGTCCATGAGAGGATGCCTTCAATGCGAACGACATGCCGGCGATGCCGGAGCCGATCACTAAGTAGTCATATCTATAGATCATCCTTTTGTTTTTTTATGTTGCGGAGCGGCAGAGTCTGGCAGTGCCTCTTCGACCTGTTTCTTAAATTTTTAGTTTTTTGTATAAGCCAACCCTTAGGTATAGGCTTAACTCAGCAAAATTACAAAAAATCTACGGAAAAGACGAATAAAAGGAAACAAATGTAGATAGTGGTGCGTAAAGTCATGATTTTCCAACTTTCCGCACCACTATCGCAGTTTTTGACAAAATAAGGCCCTCGACTATCGTCTCATCGAGAACCAATGGGACTGATGATCCAGTCGGTGATGCTGAAGTTGATCGCTACTTTGGTTATGGGAATCTTCCCAAAATCTCCATTACATCAATTTCTCTTTCGGAGAGTGAATAGCTGGCAAAGATTCCTACTCCACCCTTTATATTTAAGGAACACGCTCTAAAACCACAGTCTTTTGCTGTTTGGAAAGATCTTTCGTCCGGACGATCTTTATTAAGATCTTTGCTTTCGTTAACAGGACTTGCACAAATAATTGCAAGTTCGTTCAAATCATTAAAAATTCTTTTTTTAATCATAATCTAAAAATTAATTAATATATTTATGAAATGTCCTATATTGAACTATTGCTGTCCGATAAAAATCGGGATTTTGATTAAATCTGTTGGTTAACTGC
>JBJEKI010000118.1:0-7422 GCA_051878555.1 Lepagella sp.
ATCGACTCAAGGCTACGACCTCTACGGCCCAAAAAATTTAAGGAACGCGCTCTTACATTTTGAATCGCAGACTATGTCCCTCTGAAGATGAGTAAGTTCATTTATCCCGTTGATACCGACCAGTTCCAATTGATACGAGAACAGGGTAAGGTGTATGTTGATAAGACCGATTTGATATATGATCTTATCAATGTCAGAAAATATCAATATGTCTTTCTTGCCCGACCTCGTCGGTTTGGCAAGACTTTGTTGTGCAATACGTTGAAGGCATATTTCAGGGGTGAAAAGTCGCTGTTTGAGGGACTCAAGATTATGTCACTTGAGAAGGAATGGAAACAATATCCGGTGCTTCATATCTCTTTGAGTGGCATGAAGAACGTAAGTGCGTCGGATGCGCGAAGCAAGCTTGAGTCATTACTTCGGGGGTATGAGAAGATCTATGGACGTGACCCCCTCTCGCAGACTCCCGGTGATCGTCTTAAAGATCTGATCCATAATGCCTATCAACGAGATGGAGAGAGGGTGGTTGTGATACTTGACGAGTATGATGCCGCCATCATGCGGTCGCTTTATGATGAGTCGCAGTTGGAGATCGTGCGCAATGTCTTGCGCGAATTTTATCAAGTGCTCAAAGATGAGGGAGCTTATTTAAAATTCGTGTTTATCACCGGCGTGACAAAGTTCACCCAGCTCAGCATATTTTCGGAGCTCAACAATCTCAAACAGATCTCGATGCTCGATGACTATTCCGGAATTTGTGGAATAACCCAGCAAGAGCTTGACACGGTGTTGCGACCCTGTGTGGAGGAATATGCCGAATCGCTTGGCATCTCAACAGAGGAGGCGTACACCATGCTCAAGAAGAATTATGATGGTTATCATTTCTCGAAGAGGGGGCAAGATGTATATGCTCCATATAGCCTGCTGAATGCGCTAAATGATGGAGACACCAAGCAATATTGGTTTGAATCGGGCACAATGACCTCACTGATAGAGCATTTGCGACACTATCCGAATGTCAATGCCTTGGACTATGATGGCGTGATGGTGGGAGAGAACGAGTTTAACATCTCTTGTGAGAATGCGGCAACCCCCATGCCATTGCTTTATCAAAGCGGTTATCTCACCATCAAGTCATACAACCCCATGCTAAAGGCATATATCCTGCACTTCCCCAACTTAGAAGTCCGCAACGGCATGATAGGTTGCATAATGCCTCAGATCCTTGACAAAACAATTGCTGATAGCAATAGCTTAGAGCGCGTTCCTTAAATTTTTGGGGCCGTAGGGGTCGTAGCCTTGAGTCGATTTTGATTACTTGCTGTAAGGAGCATACGCACGTATGTGACTGAAAGCAAGTGATCAAAAGCGGCCAAGGATACGAGACTCAGGTAACTTCAACGCTCCATAGATTTCCGGAATCGCAAAATATAATTAACATTTCATTAACATTATTCTATAAAAAAGTTAAAACGACAAAAATTAGCAATGGATACTGGTAATTTTAGTTACCTTTGTCCGGATCTTTTTGGCATATTTCGAAAGTCGCATCGGTTGCAATGCCCGCATTGCGCCCTCTTTGACTTTCAAAATCTGCTCAAAAATATCCGCCCCTACGACCCCAAAAATTTAAGGAACGCGCTCTTAGTGTTTGAGATGTCGAATGCGCTGATGGATGGGAACCTATCCGATGCACTCAAAGCGCTTAAATCTTATATAGCACAAATTCCTTACGATATCATCAGTCGAGAGGAATGGAAATGTAAAGCAAAACGAGAATCATTCTATAAGTTATTGCTTTACATGGTATTTTCGATGCTCAACTCAGTCGTTGATACTGAAGTAAAGAGTATTCTCGGTCGTGCTGATGTGGTGATCAAAACACCTAAACATATATTTGTAATAGAATTAAAGGTCGATGACACCATAGAAAATGCCTTATCACAAATTGATAATAAGCGATATGCCATTCCTTACGAGTCAGATGGACGTGAAATAATCAAATGCGGTGTATCGATCAGTTCGGAAAGACGCAATATAGACCATTGGCGTTCTACAGACAACGACGGCAACATCATCGACAATTATTAATTCACGCTTGTTTGAACTTCTAAAAATACTTGCTTAAAGGCAACATTAATCTAACGAAAATATATGAACGTAAAATTATCTCTACTGATTATCTCCCTCTGCTGTCTTATTTCCTCTTGCGGAAATGACGAGCCGGAACTACCCTCCAACGATCTGCCTGAAAATGGCGACATGGATTTCCGTACAGCCAAGGCTTATTACTATGTCAATGCCAATGCTGATATGCTGGAAGCATACGATGTCTATATAACTTATATAGAAGGGAGCCACGAAATAACTTTTCCTATTACATTACCGGTAATCTATCGGGTTGACTCACAAGGTCTTCCCGCCAAATTGGGTTATAGAGTTTACACCAAACTGAAACAGGGTGTGGAATTGACCAAACCCGTCTACAACTTCGTATTGTTTGTCAAGAAGCCCACTTATAATGTCTACGACCACAATAAGAACAAGATCGAGGGGCTCGGAGCTAATGGAGATATATTAACCGTCCAATACCTCAATGTCAAGAAAGAGGATGTGTCAATCTACAATGACTACACCTTCTTCGAAAGCGAATATTGGGTATACCCGGACGGAAGCATGGACCAAACCAAATTACTCTACTAAGAGCCCATTTCTTAAAATACAGAGCGCGTTCCTTAAAATTAAGGAACGCGCTTTATTTTATGTACGAGAATGCTTATGTACGAGTGTGATTACATCACAAATACACTCTTTGCTGTTTCTGCTGTTTGCACGATGTAGTAGCCTGCCGGCATCTGCACCGTTGTCACACCCTTAGCGTCGAGGGTTTTCACCTTGCGTCCCATAGCGTCGAATATTGTCACCTTGCCATCGGCTCCTGCCACTACCACAGCACCCTTGGTGCCGTAGATTGCAGCCTTGCCATCGGCCTCCGGTGTCTCAACGCCGGTTATGGTATTCTTCCCGGCAAAAGCCACAAGCTTAACACCGCCATTAGCCTCGCTGTCAGCCACAAGCACACCCTCTATCTGTTTGGTCGAAGTTGTAATCTCTACACCATTAGTATCAATCTCCAAACCCTTGTCGTTCAGCTTGCCGACTTCACCCTCTCCCCAAAGCTCATACTTGCCATCATCGTTAAGTTTCACAAGGCCTACGTAGTAAGCTACCTCATTCACCTTGGCCTTCACGTAGAAGGGGCGATAGTCATTCTCCAGCCCAAGTGTTTCTGTATTCTCATAGTTGCCATAGAACACATTTGCCACGGTAAACATGTTGAGGTTCGTTACATCAACAGCTGTACCCACAGCAGGTGTAGAAGCCACCGGATTAAGTGTCACGCCATCATATTCGGCAATAAACGGATCCACTTCAAAGCCTACATAATCTGATGAGAGACCATCGATAGCAACCCAATCGCGCTGATCATAATGATCAAGTATATCGCCATCTTCGCTTTCAATGCGGGTGCGAGTTTCTTCCGGAATAGACGGAGCAGCCGATGTGCCTGAAGTGCGAGCATAAAGCACTCCACCATTCACTTTAACACCTTCAAGGCTCACATTCACCTGATAGATCTTGCCCGCCTGCATCGATATCAGCTCAGCATTAGTATTCGCTATTGACACCTCGCCTTTATACAATGCTGTGAATTTCAAAGCATCTCCATCTTTCGACACAATGCCGGTGAAGGAATACCAACCTTCGGCATCCAATGTGATGGTGGCAGGATCGTAATATACATTCATGGTGAGCGGCTCGATTACTGTCTCGTTTTCGGTTGTTGCGCTCTCTGCCGACTGTAATACGAAATATTCTTCAGCCTCGTGGATATTCTCAGCTTTCAGATAGCCCTTAACGCTGCAATATTCGGCAGGTTGCGGAGCCACAAGCCAAATGTCGCTTACAGCAGCACTCTCGGCATGGATATTGAAATTCTCCACGCGGAATTTGTTGATGCCCATATCACGTTCTTCGGGTAGTACATCTTCGTTGAATGAGATAACCGGGTATGCAGTATTTGAATCTACTGTGGCTATATAGCCACTTCCGATTACTTTTCCGACGAAGTGAGATGACAAGCCTGATATAGCCACCCAGTCTTCCTGATTGAAGTCTGCCTCTTTGTCACTTAACTCTTCAGACTTCTTATCCTCATTGAAGGTGTTCTTTGAAGAACCGCTATTATCCATAGTTGAGGCATATAGATATTTGCCGTCGTGATAATGACCATACAGGCTTGTGTTGATCAGATACCACTCACCGGCATTTGCTGTCAGCACCCTGTCGAGACCATTCTCTGTGGCGGGAAGCACATAAGTGTATTCCCAAGAAGTGGCGTCGCTGCAATTTGTACCATCGCTGATATAAGCCACAACTTTGCAATTTTCAGCAGGTATAACGATTGGAGCGTTGTAAGTTTGGACTTCGCGAACAGCGGTTAAGTCATCGCCATCGTGAGCAATATAATAGTAAATTGCACCACTCTCGTTAGGATTGGTAAGTGTCAACTCGAACGACCAATTAAACTCGCCCGACTCGTGGGAAGCCTGCGGAGCTGAGAGAGTGCGCTCACCGAGTCCTTGCTTGATTCTATTGGTGAATTTGGCCCATGGTGAAATTTGGCTATATACATCAAGACTTCCAAACGGCACATAGAGACTACCTTTTAAATAAGTCTCAGAGTCAAAGGTATCTTCAGGACAGCTATCGCCACTGGGTGGCTGAGTGGCCTTATTGATTACCGTTACGATATTTGTGCAGCCACCAAAAGCGTTGCTGCCAATGGAGGTTATTTTTTCGTGGAGAGTAACACCTGTAAGACCGGTGAGACTCTTAAATGCATCTTTTGCGATAGCTACTACATCGCCCGATTCGTATTGTTCGGGTATCACAAACATATCAGAGAAATCTTCGTCGAGAGCATATTGTCCTTTGCTGATAGAGTATCCCCCTTCCACCGGATTATATGCGAACATCGATGGGTGCTTGAGACCTTTGAACTTACTCCAACATTCATCGGCGGCAAAATCGCGATATCTCTCTTCGAGTACATCCACCTCAGCATTATTATAGTGTGATTCATCGAAAGCATCTTCATTGACCATTGCAGGAGGAGCATTTGTCGGAGATTTGATACTGATTGATGTCAATGCGCTACAGCCGGTGAATGCCTTGGTGCCGATTGAGGAAACATTCGTAAAGTCGAAACTATGCAAGGCGGCACAATTTCTGAAAGCGGTCTCGCTAATTGTAAAGGTTCCTTCCACCGGCAGATCCACGTGTTCAAGGCTCTCGCAACCATCAAAGCAGGATACACCGATTTTAGACAGAATAGGGGGGCAATCGGATTTAACCGTTTTGAGGCTCTTACAACCGACGAAGACACTGTCCATTTCATTGCTCAAGCCCGTGCCCTTGAGACGATATACCCTTACCGATGTCAAATTATCGCAATATCTAAAAGCATCCGGGGTGATTTCCGTATAGTCATCGCCGGAACCGGAAATAGTAACAGTTTCGAGAGACTCGCACCATTGGAATGTATAGAGACTGGAACCCCCAAATGTAAGATTACTATTTGCTGTTACAGTTTTCAGGCTTTTGCATCCACCAAATGTGTAATAGCCCTGTAAATAGAACTTATCAGATGTAATTTGTGTGAAGTCAAGATTTTCGATACCTGTATAGAAGAATGCCATCTGTTCGATATTGGTAGTATTGACAGGGAACTCAATCGACTTGAGGTTTCCGCACCAAATGAAAGTACCCATAGGGATAATAAAACCACCGGGAGTGTTTTTAGGCAGAGTTACCGAGCTGAGTTTTGTACAACCATCGAAGACATTATTGTAAAAGCCATATACACCGTTGGTATAGAAATCCACTTCATCCTCGAAGACCACAGTTTCAAGATTGGTGCAGCCCCTGAAAGCATATTCACGCATAACTTTCAAACTCTTAGGCAACGTAATTGACTGTAGCGACGTACATTTTTCAAAGCTGGAAACGCCAATATTTTTCAGGTTGCTGCTCAGGGTCAGATTGTTGAGCATAGTACAACCATAGAACGCATAATCAGCGATAGTTTCGACAGTTTCGGGAAAGTTGATAATAGTATTAATTCCTGTACACCCCTTAAAAGAGCCGATATATTTCACCTGGCTTCCTTCTTCGAATAAAACATCTAAGATATATGGGTAGTAAGAAAAGCCATCCACGCCTACAACAGGGATACCATCACTCTCTCGTTTTGCCGGCACCTCGACCATATTTTCATATCTCAAACCAGAAATAGGACTAATTATATAACCGCCTAATTCATCGGAATATTGATAGTTAAACGGCGCATCATCATCTTGGGCAAGAGCAGGAATTGCCGAAGAAAGAATCAATAAAGCAAATAGCCATACCGATCGTCTAAGTGAAAATAATAAGAGCGCGTTCCTTAAATTTACTGTCATATTTTTAAATTGTTATTTAGAGAGCTTTACTTGATTTTTTGCGTTTATAGGGCGGATATTTTTGAGTAGGTTTTGAAAATCAAAAATATCCGAACAAAGTTAGCTAAATCTATCAATATCCATTGCGCGTATGTTATAATTTTAACGTTTTTTATAATAATGTCAAGTTAGTTTTTTTGAAAAGTCTTGCTATCTTTGTGATTTATTTAACTTTTGGGATGTTTTTTTATTTAGAGCGCGTTCTTTAGAACACGTTACTGTGTGCGTTCCTTAGAATTATTTTATGGAAAAGATTGCAAGTTTTAAGATTAATCATGAGACACTGCTTCGCGGTGTATACTTGAGTCGTAAGGATGTGACCGAGCATGGCGATTGTCTCTCTACATTCGATGTTCGCCTTACTCTCCCCAATAGAGAACCGGCACTTACCCCCGCCACGCTTCATGCCATGGAACATCTCGCCGCCACTTTCCTGCGCAATCACCCCACATGGGGTCCCAAGATTGTATACTGGGGCCCGATGGGATGTCTGACAGGCAGCTATCTTATAGTGCAAGGCGACTATAAGAGCGAAGAGATGATTCCTCTGCTCAGAGAGTGCTTCACCTTTATCTCCAACTTCACCGGCGATATACCGGGAGCCACACCCAGAGACTGCGGCAACTATTCACTGATGGATCTGCCACAGGCCCGCGAAGTAGCCTGCCGCTTCCTCGAAGAAGTGCTGAACCACCCCGGCGAGCAAAACCTAAACTACCCCGACTAACAGCCCGGGGTTAAAAATTTAAGGAATGCGCTCTAAGAGCGCATTCCTTAAATTTTTGGGGTCGTAGAGGTCGTAGCTTTGAGTCGATTTTGATTACTTGCTGTAAGGAGCATACGCACGTATGTGACTGAA
>JBJEKI010000119.1:0-29808 GCA_051878555.1 Lepagella sp.
ACCTGAGTCTCGTATCCTTGGCCGCTTTTGATCACTTGCTTTCAGTCACATACGTACGTATGCTCCTTACAGCAAGTAATCAAAATCGACTCAAGGCTACGACCCCTACGGCCCAAAAAATTTAAGGAACGCGCTCTAAAGACTAAAAAATGTCCTAAATTGTTACAAAGATAATTGAAAAAAATCTTAAATGATAAAAAAAGGAGATAAATACAACTTTTTTTATTAAATTTGCGAAGTGAAAAATCGGGAGGATATAATCCGGTATATTCTCTAAGGTAAAAAAGAGCCGTAAAGTTATACTCAAATACGCCAAAAAGTATAACTAAAAAGCCAAGAAATAACCCAATAAAAAAAGATAAAGCAATGGCTAAAATCGAAAATTACAACTTCAATGGCAAGAAAGCCATCGTGAGAGTTGACTTCAACGTGCCCTTGGATGAGAATGGACACATCACCGACGACACTCGTATCCGTGGCGCACTTCCCACGCTCAAGAAGATCCTTGAAGATGGAGGATCGCTGATCTTGATGTCACACATGGGCAAGCCCAAAGGCAAAGTAAATCCCAAGCTGAGCTTGAGCCAGATCTGCGAGGCCGTATCGGAGAAGCTTGGACGCCCCGTACTGTTTGCGCCCGACTGCGCCAAGGCAGCAGATGCAGCAGCATCCTTGAAGCCCGGCGAAGTGTTGATGCTTGAGAACCTTCGCTTCTATCCCGAAGAAGAGGGCAAGCCCGTAGGCATCGACAAAGCCGATCCCGGATACGATGCAGCCAAGAAGGCTATGAAAGAGAGCCAAAAAGAATTTGCCAAGACTCTGGCAAGCTATGCTGACGTATATGTCAACGACGCTTTCGGCACGGCACACCGTCGTCACGCATCGACAGCCGTAATCGCCGACTACTTTGCAGCCGACAGCAAGATGCTTGGCCTTCTTATGGAGAAAGAGGTGACCGCAGTCAACAATATTTTGAAAGACATAAAGCGTCCTTTCACCGCCATCATGGGAGGTTCGAAAGTATCCACCAAGATCGGCATCATCGAGAACTTGATGGACAAGGTGGACAACCTGATCCTCTGCGGCGGTATGACCTACACCTTTGCCAAGGCACTTGGCGGCAACATCGGCAACTCTATCGTAGAGAACGATAAGCTTGATCTTGCTCTTCAGATCATCGAATTGGCAAAGCAGAAGGGTGTTAAGCTCGTGCTTGGTACAGACTGTGTAGCCGGCGATGCATTCTCCAACGACTGCAACACCCAGGTATGCTCAGTAAAAGAGGTACCCGAAGGGTGGGAAGGTCTAGATGCAGGACCCGAATCGAGCAAGCAATTTGCCGAGGCTATCGTACCTGCCAAGACTATCCTTTGGAATGGTCCTGCCGGTGTCTTCGAGTTTGACAACTTCACGGGCGGCTCACGAGCCATCGCCGATGCCATCGTTAAGGCAACCGAGAATGGTGCCTTCTCACTCGTGGGTGGTGGCGACTCAGTGGCATGTATCAACAAATTCGGTTTGGCGGACAAGGTAAGCTACGTATCGACAGGTGGCGGCGCCCTGCTCGAAGCCATCGAAGGTAAAGTGCTCCCCGGCATCGCAGCCGTAGCAGAGTAATCGAACTACGATGTCATAAATTAAATAGGGGTGAGGGCTGTGTCAAATCAAAGCGACACAGCCCTCACTGATTAGATCTCGCTCTTAGAGCGCGTTCCTTAAATTTATGAAGAATGTAAAAAAGGGGTAAAAAACTTGCAAAAAGAAAAGAAGAGGGGGGTGAGAACAAAAAAATGTTAAAATAATAAGAAAAAAAGGTAGAAAACGTTCTAAAAAATAGGGATGGATATTGTAGTTTTCAAAAAAAACATTAATTTTGCACAAATGAAGTCTAAAGTGAGGGAAGCGGGAATCCGATCTCATCATAGAAGGCATCTAAGCATCATGAAAAAAAAGAGAAATTAAACCTCAAAATCTAATTAAAAAAGAAGAGTAAGCAGGTAGCTTCAGCCGCCGAAAGACTCGTAAAAAAAGACCTCAAAAAATCAGGAAACCAAAAAAATAATTAACTAATTTAACAAAACTCAATTAAGATTATGGAATCTCAGAAACCAATGGCTCCCAAGCCTGCTGCGGCTCCTGTAGCCCCGAAAGCAAAAAAAGAGGAAAAAATCAGCAACGTACGTGGCATTAAGAATGCGTTTATCGTAATCATTTGCTGCTTCGTAGCGGCACTCTGCATCTTCTTGTTCGGTATGGGTTACGGTGGTAATTTCGAAGGTGGCACAACCGACGGACACCCCCTGAACCTTCTCGGCACCGTATACAAGGGTGGTTTCATCGTGCCTATTCTGATGACACTTCTTTTGACAGTGATCGTACTTTCAATCGAACGTTGGATCGCAATCAGCTCAGCTACAGGCAAGGGCAACACTACTAAGTTCGTTGCAGAAGTGAAGAAAGATCTTGCAGAGAACAAGATTGATGCAGCGATGGAACGTTGCAAGAAGCAAAAAGGCTCAGTAGCATCAGTAGTATACAACACACTCGTACGCTACAAAGAGATGGATGCTAACACCGTATTGAGCAAAGAGCAGAAGCTCACCACACTTCGCAATGAAGTAGAAGAGGCAACAGCGCTTGAGATGCCGGCCCTCTCACAGAATCTTCCTATCGTAGCCACACTGACTACACTTGGTACACTTGTCGGACTTCTCGGAACCGTGTTGGGTATGATCAAATCATTCCAGGCACTTGCCACATCAGGTTCACCTGACTCAACCGAACTTTCGACCGGTATCTCAGAGGCACTTGTGAACACCGCCTTCGGTATCGCCACCGGTGCATTCGCTGTAATTTCTTACAACTTCTACACCAATAAGATCGACAACTTGACCTACGCTATCGACGAAATCGGTTTCTCAATCGTAGCAACATTTGCTGCCACTCACAAATAATGAGAGAGAGAAAACAGACAGAATATCCACCGATAAAAGTTAATAGCAAATATGGGAAGAGTAAAGATAGCTAGGAAGAGCACATTCATCGACATGACTGCGATGAGTGATGTTACAGTGCTTCTGCTTACCTTCTTCATGTTGACCTCGACATTCCTTTCGAAGGAGCCTGCTACCGTGATCACGCCTCCGTCGGTATCGACCGAGAAGGTCCAAGAGACCAATGTGGTACAGGTGTTGGTAAATCCGGAAGGCAAGGTATGGCTTACGATGAAAAACGACACCAGTGCCAACTGGGGTAACGACAAGATGCGTATGGCGCTTCTTGACAAAGTAAGCGAGATCTACAACGAGACACATAAGAACAATCCTGTAAGTTTTACACCCGAGCAGAAGCTTACATTTAGCAAATTAGGCAGTTTTGGTGTGCCATTGGCCAAGATGGGAGAATTTTTGAATCTCATCAACGAGCCGGAGGGACAAACCAAGATGGACAAATGGCTTGAAGGAGATGGTGATCCAAACCATCCCACCGGCATTCCAATCAGCTGGAATCAAGACGATTCGCGTCCCAACGAGTTCCAGATGTGGATGAAAGCCATGCGTCAGAGTGACAACGACAACTTGACAAGTGCGATCAAAGATGGTACGGGCGTAGCGATTAAAGCCGACCAGAACACATCGTTTGAGGTAGTGCACTTGGTGATGGACAACTTACAGACCATCCACATGAATAAATTCACATTATTGACCGCCTTAAAAGGGCAAGAAGAATAATAACCATGGCAGAAGTTCAACAATCATCAGGTGGCGGCAAAGGTAAGAGCCACCAGAAAAAGATGCAAATCCGCGTGGATTTCACGCCGATGGTCGACATGAACATGTTGCTTATCACATTCTTCATGCTCTGTACGACTATGATTAAATCTCAGACATTGACCATTGCGTTGCCTTCGAATGAGAAGGTGGACAACGTGGAGAATATGTCACAGGCATCAGAAGATGATGCAGTGACCATCATTCTCGACGCCAAGCGCAAAGTAGGTTCGATGGAAGTCGACACGGTCAATGGTAAGGTTGTGCCGGTGGTATACTACTACTTCGGTAAGCCCGGTGGCAAAGAGGGTTTGGGTACAGATCCCGCACAGATAGCCGCCAACAACAACCTTCAAGAATCCGAATTCCTTGCCAACGATGAGAAGACCGGCAATGCTCGCGGCATCCGTGAGATTATCCAGAATCGTAACAAGGAAGTCCTCGCCGAAATCAAGAAACTGAAAGAGAAATACGAGAATGGTGGTTTCGGCAGCCTTGAGACCAAAGATGGGCGAGAGAAAGCTCAGCTTGCATACAACGAGGCAGCGTCTAAAGTCAGAAAAGATGAGAAACTTAAGAAACCGGTGATCATCATCAAGTCCACACCGGAGGCCAGCTATGGCAGCTTGGTATCCGTGCTCGACGAGATGCAGATCAACAACATTTCTAAGTATCAGATCGACAATATGACTAAGGCCGATTCGGTTATGGTGATCGACTATCAGAATCGTCATCATAAATAATGTTAGATTTATTAACCCTTAAAGCGAAAGACAATGGCTAAAAGTACAGTAGATCTGACATCGGCGCAATGGCGAGACCTGGTATTTGCCGACAAGAATAAAGAGTTCGGAGCATATCAACTTCGTAAAGCGAGTGACAAGCGACATAATCAGGCGTTTCTGTTTATGATCATCGGCTTGATCATCATCTCCTTGGGCGTATTTGCATGGAGCAAATATAGCGAATATCGCGACGAGCAGCGTGCCTTAGCGCTGCAAGAAGAGCGTGAGAAGATGATGGCAGCCGCATTGGCACAGCAGCAAGAAGAGGCTCCCGAAGAGGAAGAAGTCGAAGAACAGAAATTTGAGCAACCTGAGATTGAGGTGCCTCAAGAGGTGCTGGCGACAGTCCAAGTGACCCAGATCGCGATCGTTGAAGCCGATAAGGTGAAGAACGAAGTGATGGATATGGATGCACAGAAAGAGGACAACACCGCACGTGGCGTTGTGACCCAAGAGGGTTCAGACGATGCCGACAAGTTTAAGGCAGTGCAAGAGCAGGTAGTAGTCAAAGAACCGGAGCCTGAGGTAAAGCACAAAGAAGAGGAAATCTTCGTGGCAGTAGAGCAGCAGGCAGAGTTCCCCGGCGGACAAGCAGCCTTGATGAAATGGCTGAGCAACAACATCAGATATCCTGAAGCAGCACAACAGAATGACATTCAGGGTCGTGTAGTTGTTAAGTTCGTCGTTGAGAAGGATGGTTCAATCGGAAGCGCAAGTGTAGTGAAGGGAGTCGATAAAGACCTCGACCGCGAAGCACTCCGCGTAGTGAAGAAGATGCCGAAATGGCAACCCGGTAAGAACAACGGTGTGGCCGTGAGAAGTTACTTCACACTTCCTGTGACCTTCAAACTTCAGAATCAATAATAAGATTCCATAATTCGGATGGAGAGGAGAATCGAGACCGGTTCTCCTCTCTTTTTTATGCAGTATTAACAAATTTTTGTATTGCAATGCGCAAAATGGTATTGTAATAATGAAGAAAAAAGGTTAAATTTGCGTAATCATAGACAAAATAGGAACTAATGGAAGGAAACGAAGAAAAAGAGCCGCGCAAAGTGAGTCCCGGAAGGCTTGCCTTCGGGGTGCTGATGGTGGTGGTATATCTCGGGATGGGAGCATTATTCTTTATGGAATTTTTCCAAACATCGGATATATGGTATAACCGCATCATCGGAGGTCTCTTGTGCCTCTATGGTCTATTCCGAGCCTATCGACTGATCCGGGATGGCAAATAGAATAGTCTAAAAGTCTGACATGATGACAGACTGACATGATGACAGTCCATGTAAACACGAAGATAGATATAAAACGATGAATAGCAAGATAATAACAGCACTTGGTGCGGCTGTGGTAATGTCAGCCGTTATAGGGATGGTGTCGTGTGGCGAGATCAAACGAGGCGAATATGCCAAAGGGAGCGCCACGATCTTTTGCGACGACGGATTCAGAAAGATCCTCGAAGAGGAGATCGGCGTATTCGAATATAGCTATCCCGAATCGTCACTACTACCCTTCTATGTCAGCGAGCAAGAGGCGATCGACACCCTGATGGCTAATGCCACCGAAGGGATCATCGTGACACACGACTTAACAAAAGATCAGAAAGAGTATATCAAACGAGAATACAAGCATATCGTACGTACACACTGTATAGCAGTGGATGCCGTAGCACTGATCACCAACAAAGAGAATAGCGTCACCGAGCTGAGCATGCAAGAGATCGGCGATATCCTCAACGGCAGAAAGACCCGATGGAGCGAACTTGCCGGCAACGATACGACTACCATCAAGATCGTCTTCGACAATGTCGGGAGTTCGACCGTGAGCTATATGCGTGAGAAATTCCTGCCGGCAGGCAAGAAAATATCCGACAATCCCAATGCTTACGCCCAGAAGAACAATGCCTCAGTGTTTGACATCGTGAAGAAAGATAAAGATGCGTTGGGTATCATCAGCGTAAGCTGGCTTGGCGATGACCTTAGTGCGGCGAAGAATGTACCTATCGACAAGCGCTATGAAGAATACAAGAATCAGAGCGACACGATAGCCACCAATCTCACCACCGAGGTCAACATCATCAAGGTGAGCAACCCGCTGGAATCTAACGATTTCGATCCGGTGGCATATAAACCCTATCAAGTATATATTAATTCGGGAGAATATCCGTTATTTAGAAAGGTATATATGATTACTACGGCACCCAAATCGAATGTCATCAACACCTTTTATATGTTTGTGACCGGATTTGCAGGTCAGAAGATCATATCCAAGACCGGGATAATGCCCTATAACGTCAATCCCAGAGTTGTAGAGCTGAAATAAGGGATAAGCTGCAGATCAGAACCCAAAAGATAATAACGAAAGGATAGGATAATAAACCAACCGGAGAAAACAGAATCAAAAGGGAAAATAGAAATAGAAAATAAACCAAAAACTACAATAGAATATGAAACTTAAAAGAATTTTCACACTTGGTCTTGTCGGGATGTCACTGACAGTGATGGCACAGACACATGTAGAGGGAGAAGAATACTACAAAGCGGACCAATTCGAAAATGCGAAAGACCTGTTGACTCGCAGTCTCAGCAATGCGGGCACAGACAAAGCAGTATCGAACTACTACCTTGGACTTATCGCAGTAGGGAACGACAAGCTTGCCTCGGCAGAGAAATACTTTGCAGATGGAGTATCCGCCAATCCCGCGTACGCCTACAACTATGTAGGCCAGGGTCTTCTGAAGCTCAAGGCCGGCGACGTAAAGGGAGCCGAGCAGCTCTTCAAGACCGCAGAGAAGAATGCCAAGAAAGATGCATCACTTCAGATTGCGATCGCCAGAGCATACGACAGCGTAGACCCTGTGGCTTACGAGAAGCAGATCACCAAATGCGTGGCAAATGCTCGCAAATACAACTTGGAAAATCCCGATATCTACCTCTTCGAGGGAGACCAAGCCAAAGAGAAGAAAGATTGGGGTGGCGCCGCCGGCAAATATGAGATGGCAGCCAACTACGACAAGAATGCGACAGCAGCCTACGTAAAATATGCCTCACTCTTCACACAAGTCAACCCAGAGTATGCTATCAAGATGCTCAAGAACCTTCTGAGTGTGAATCCACAGTCGGCACTGGGACAGCGCGAGCTCGCCAACGCCTTCTACAACAAGGGAGACTACGAGAATGCAGCCAACCTCTATGGCACCTACGTAAAGAACCCGAGCCACTTCAAGAGCGACGAAAGCCGCTATGCTTTCCTCCTCTTCTATGGTCAGAAATATAAAGAAGGTTATCAGTATGCTACCAAGCTTCTGATAGAAGATCCTAAGAACTTCACCGCACAGCGTTATCAGTTTATGAACGCGGCCCAGATGCCGGAGATGAAGGAGAAACTTCCCGAGATGGCAGAGGCTCTCTACCGCGCTCACATGCAGAATCCCAAGGAGAACAAATTTGCTGCTATCGACTTCACGCTGATCGCATCAGAATACCAAAACAACAAAGAGCCCGAGAAGGCCATCAAGGTGCTCGAAGAGGGTGTCAAAGAGATGCCTACCAACGCCAACTTCCACAAGCAGATGGCAGAGGTATATGTCGACGAGAACGACTTGGCAAAATCGGCAGATGCTTATCAAGAATACCTGAAGAAGGTGGAAGAGCCGGGCTACAACGACTATGTACAGCAATCGATTTATGCATATTATGGTGGTGCACAGAACATTAAGGCAGATCCTGAGAAGTCTAAGAAATATATGGAGATGTCAGCCAAATATGCACGGATGGCGAGAGAGATCGCACCCAACCAATACAAGCCTGTGAAGATCTTGGGTGATATCTCCGTGGCAGAGGCACCGACCGATGAAGATCGCAAGACCGTGGCAACTTCACTCTATGAAGAGGCAGCCAAGCTTCTCGAAGCGAGTGCCGACCCCTCACGCTACAAATCAGATGCCAAAAACCTCTACCTCTACCTCGGCAACAGCTACATCCACAATGGCGACGTGGCAACAGCCAAGGCATATTTCGAGAAATATCTTACACTCGATCCTAACAACACCGACGTAAGAGACTACGTATCGAAACTGAAATAAGCCTCCGACAGAGGAAAAGAAATAACCAAGAGGAGTTGCACCCCCGACATAAAAGGGTGCAACTCCTTAATTTATGTACAAAAAAATGTAAGATGGCAGATATAAGAGCCAAAAGGGGATAATAATGGGGATTAAAATTTAAGGAACGCGCTCTAAAATTTGCACAGCTTGACTATTTTATATATTTTTGCGTATTAATCCCAAAAGGATCAACGATGAATAAGGTAATCAAGATAAAAAAAGGCTTAGACATACCATTGATAGGGATGGTAGAAGAAGAGTCTATAGCAGAGCGCGCGGCATGCAGGATTGGCATCTCACCCGAGGACTATCCCGGCTACACTTGGAAAGTGGCAGTAAAAGCGGGAGACAAAGTGAAGCGAGGAGATGCCATATTATATGCCAAAGAGGATGAGCGCGTGAGTCTCACCGCGCCGGTGGCGGGGGAGATAGAGGCAGTGTCGCGCGGAGAGCGCCGCAGGATCGAATATGTCAGCATCAAGGCATCGGCAGAACAGTCACAGCGCGACTTCGGCGAAATGAAGACAGCGGCAGAACGTGAAGAGATGTTGATGCGTAGCGGACTCTTTGCGATGATCAGACAGCGCCCCTTCGACATCGTGCCCTTTGTCGGCATTCGCCCTCGCGACATATTCGTAACCGCATTTGACACAGCCCCTCTTGCCACAGAGATGCTCCGAGGAGTTGAGTTGGAACATCTCGAATCGGGACTGAAATATCTGAAAGAGATGACCGAGGGCGAGGTGTATCTCTCGGTGCCCGAAGGCTCGGGTATCGGCAGTAGCTTCGCACAAGTCGTGGAATTTGCCGGACCGCATCCGGCAGGATTGGTCGGCACGCAGATAGCCGCCATATCTCCGGTGAACAAAGGTGAATATGTGTGGACACTCGACGCAGTGACCGCAGCGCGCATAGGCAAATTCTTCACCACCAAGACATTGGATTTCAGCACGATAGTTGCACTTACCGGTGAGGGGATCGAAAAGCCGAAATTGGTAAAGACTACTATCGGCGTTGGATTGTCATCGCTGCTCAAAAGTGAGATCAAAGCCGGCGAGAGCAAGAAGCGTGTGATCTCGGGCAATGTCTTGACCGGCAAACGAGTGGATCCGGAAGCCGGATTCTTAGGTATACCCTATCGTCAGATTACAGTAATCGACGAGGGAGACCAGGCAGACGAATTCATGGGGTGGGCATCTCTCAATCCCAAGAAATATAGTGTAAGTCGCACCTTCCCGGCATTTATCTTCGGGCTGAAGAAGCCCTACTACTTCGACTCGCGTATAAAGGGTGGTCATCGCGCCATCATCATGAGCGGAGAGTATGACAAAGTCTTCCCGATGGATATCTATGTGGAATATCTGATCAAGGCGATCATCGCCAAGGATATCGAAAAGATGGAGCAACTCGGCATTTACGAAGTAGCGCCCGAAGACTTCGCCTTGGCTGAATTCGTCGACACTTCGAAGATGGAATTGCAGAAAATAGTAAGAGAAGGACTCGACTATCTGCGCAAAGAGACCATCTAAATCAGCAAAAGAGGAAACAATTCTGAAAGACAAGAATAACAAAAGATCCAAAACAGTGAAAGGATTAAAAAGAAAAATCGACAAGATAAAGCCGCAATTTGAGAAAGGGGGCAGATTTGAGAAACTGCAATCTGTATTCGACGGCTTCTATACGTTCCTTTACACGCCGAATGAGACATCTCGGACGGGGGTACACATCCATGATGCCAACGACTCGAAGCGCACAATGATCACGGTGATTATCGCGTTGTTGCCCTGCTGTTTGTTCGGTATGTGGAACATCGGATTGCAGCACTATATGGCGATTGGCGATGCCGATCAAGGGTTGTTCAAACTCTTCTTCTACGGGTTGTGGGCAGTGTTGCCACAGATTCTTACCGCCTATATCGTAGGCTTGGGAATCGAGTTTATCGTCGCTCAGATCCGAGGGCATGAGATCCAAGAGGGCTTCTTGGTGTCTGGATTGATTATCCCGATGATTTGTCCGGTCGACACCCCCTGGTGGATGCTTGCCATCGCGGTGGCATTTGCCGTGATATTTGCCAAGGAGGTATTTGGCGGCACCGGTTATAACTTCCTGAATGTAGCGTTGGTGACTCGCGCTTTCCTCTTCTTCAGTTATCCGTCGAAGATGAGTGGCGACTCGGTGTTCGTAAGACTTGGTAACGGTGTGCCGGTGGATGCCTATTCTGGAGCTACCCCATTGGGACAGATAGCCTCGAGTGGCGATGCCACGGCGACGATGACCGATATTTTAGGCAATCCACTGAGCATGAGCGATATATTCTTCGGGTTCTATCCCGGATCATGGGGAGAGACTTCTACTTTATGCATCCTGATTGGTGCGGCAATCCTGCTGCTGACCGGCATCGCCAACTGGCGCATTATGCTGTCGGGAGTGTTGGGAGCTGTGGCAATGTCGGTGATTGCCAATACCTGGGCAAGCCCCTTATATCCGGCATCCTACCTCACAGTGATGGAGCAACTCTGCTTGGGAGGATTTATGTTTGCCATCGTGTTCATGGCCACAGACCCGGTGACAGCATGTCACACGAATACGGGTAAATATATCTATGGAGCGCTGATAGGCGTGATGGCAATCTTGATCCGCACCTATAATCCCGGTTTCCCGGAGGGTGCAATGTTGGCAGTCTTGCTGATGAACTGCTTTGCGCCGCTGATTGACCACTGCGTGGTAAGCGTGAACATCAAGCGCCGTATGAATCGTCTGAAATTAAAGAAACAATAAAGCCACAAGAAGATGAACAGACAGAGCAACACATATACAATAATCTATGCCATCATACTTGTGGTGGTGGTGGGAGTAGCCCTCTCGGTGGTGTATCAGGGGTTACGTCCACAGCAGTTGGAGAACATCTCCAACGACACGAAGCGCCAGATTTTGGCAGCAGCGCTGATTACTCCCCAAGAGGGGGAGAGGGTAAGCGACTTGTATGCCCAACATATCCGCGCCTCCTATATAGTTAACTCTAAGGGGGAGAAAGTGGAGGGGTCGGTCGATCCGTTTGATGTCAACGTCTCTGCGGAGGTAAAGAAGCCGGCAGAATCGCGACTCCTACCGGTGTTCGAATGTGAGACGACACAGGGAGTGAAATATATTGTGCCGGTGTATGGAGCCGGACTCTGGGGACCGATCTGGGGTTATATCGCGATGGATGCAGACGGCAATTCGATTTATGGTGCCTACTTTGCTCATCAGGGAGAGACCCCGGGACTTGGCGCCGAGATCGAGAAAGAGGCGTTCAGCGGCCAGTTTGCCAAGAAGACCCTCTTCGACGCAGGAGGCGAGTTCACGTCGGTCAAGGTAGTAAAGCGAGGCCAAGAGCCTGCCGAGGGGTCATGGGTGCATGCCATCAGCGGCGGCACTATCACGAGCCAGGGTGTGCAGAAGATGCTTGAGAACTCGCTTGCTCCATACTCGGCATATTTCAAGGGATTAAACGAAACGAAAGAATAACACGAGATAATAACTTAGAGGAATGAACTGGAAAAAGACATTTCTACCGCTCTTCAACCCGCTATCGAAGGAGAATCCGGTGATAGTTCAGGTGTTGGGTATATGTTCGGCATTGGCAGTGACGGCGAAGATGGAGCCGGCATTGGTGATGACAATATCTGTGACAGCCGTATTAGCGTTATCGAATGTGATCATCTCCTTACTTCGCAACACGATACCCTCGTCGATCCGCATCATCGTGCAGCTTGTAGTGGTTGCGGCATTGGTAGTGATTGTGGATCAGGTACTGAAGGCATGGAACTATGAGGTGTCGAAGGCACTTTCGGTGTTCATCGGACTGATCATAACCAACTGTATCATCATGGGTCGCTTGGAGGCATTCGGCTTGAACAATCGTCCCTGGCCATCATTCTTGGATGGTGTGGGCAATGGTTTGGGCTATGGCATCATCTTGATCATCGTCTCCTTCTTCCGCGAATTGTTAGGTAGCGGCACCCTGTTCGGATGCCAAGTAATCCCACAGAGCTGGTATGAAGCGGGCTATATGAACAATGGCTTGATGATCTTGCCTCCGATGGCGCTGATAGTCGTGGCATGTATAATTTGGGCACACAGATCGATCAACAAAGATCTACAAGAATAAAAGAGGAATTATGGAAAACTTAAATCTCTTTATAAAGTCGATCTTTATCGACAATATGATATTTGCCTACTTCTTGGGCATGTGTTCATTCTTGGCAGTGTCGAAGAATGTAAAGACAGCCTTCGGACTTGGCATAGCAGTGACATTTGTATTGATGATCGCCTTGCCGGTGTGCTGGTGTATCAATCACTATATATTGGAGCCGGGAGCGTTGGCATGGCTTGGCGAGGAATATGCCGAGACCGACTTGTCGTTCTTGGGGCTGATTATGTTCATTGCCGTGATAGCGGCGTTGGTTCAGATTTTGGAGATGGTGATTGAGAAATATAGCCCGGGGCTCTACAACTCGCTGGGAATCTTCTTGCCGCTGATTGCTGTAAACTGTGCGATACTTGGAGCAGTGCTCTTCATGCAGCAGCGAGAATTTGCGAGTGCCTGGACATCGACCGTATATGGCGTAGGCTCAGGTATCGGCTGGCTTCTTGCCATCACCTGCTTGGCGGCGATCCGCGAGCGACTCAACGTGGAGGTAGTGCCCAAGCCCTTGCGCGGCATCGGCATCACATTTATAATAACCGGCCTAATGGGAATCGCCTTCATGAGTTTCTTAGGCATCAAACTATAACTTGTCAGAACACATATAGAGAGTTATGTCAATATTGAATGCAATCGTATGGAACAATGTGTTGGTGGCATCGCTGATCTTTCTGATCATCGTGGTGGTGCTGACAGTGATATTACTGTTTGCCAAGTCATGGTTGGTGAATAGCGGCGAGGTGTCAATTTCTATCAATGATGGAGCGAAATCACTACGAGCATCAGCCGGGAAATCATTGCTTGCTACGCTCAACGACAATGGGGTGAACTTGGCGAGTGCGTGTGGCGGCAAAGGAAGCTGCGGACAGTGCAAGTGTCAAGTAGTGTCGGGAGGTGGAGACATACTGCCGACAGAGGCTGTGCACTTCACACGCAAGCAGGTAAAAGACCATTGGCGTCTCGGATGCCAGGTGAAGGTTAAGTCTGACTTGGAGGTGAAGGTAGACCCCTCAACACTTGATGTCAAAGAGTGGGAATGTGAGGTAATCTCCAATAAGAATGTAGCCACATTTATCAAGGAATTTATCGTGCAATTGCCGGAGGGAGAGCACATGAACTTCATACCGGGCAGCTATGCACAGATCCGTATACCGGCCTACGAGATGGACTATGACAAGGACATCGACAAGAACCTAATTGGCGATGAATATCTGCCGGCATGGGAGAAATTTGGACTCTTCACTCTGAAGGCTAAGAATGATGAGGAGACGGTGAGAGCCTACTCAATGGCGAACTATCCTGAAGAGGGAGATCGCTTTATGCTGACAGTGCGTATAGCCACTCCCCCATTCAAGCCGAAACCTGCGGTAGGCTTCCAGAACGTACCGCCGGGGATAGCCTCCAGTTATATTTTCTCGCTCAAGCCTGGCGACAAGGTGAGGATGAGTGGACCTTACGGCGACTTCCACCCCATCGTTGACTCTAAGGCAGAGATGATCTGGGTGGGCGGTGGCGCCGGTATGGCACCGCTGAGAGCGCAGATCATGTGGATGACCAAGACACTGAAGACGACAGACCGTGTGATGCACTACTTCTATGGAGCGAGAGCACTGAACGAGGTGTTCTATCTCGACGACTTCTTGCAGCTTGAGAAGGAATTCCCCAACTTCAAGTTCCACTTGGCATTAGACCGTCCCGACCCGGCAGCCGATGTTGCGGGTGTGGCTTATACCCCCGGATTTGTGCATAATGTGATGTATGAGACTTATCTGAAGGATCATGAAGCACCGGAAGATATCGAATACTACATGTGCGGTCCCGGCCCGATGAGCAACGCGGTGAACAAGATGCTCTATGATCTTGGCGTCGAACCGGAGAGCATCCACTACGACAACTTCGGCGGTTAAAATTATAACAGACTTAAATTGATAAAAACAAACAAAAACCAATAAATTACAAAAATCTAAACCATAGAAACATGAAAAGAGACAACAAAGTATTCGACATCATCGATCGCGAGCACTTGCGTCAACGTCGTGGCATTGAGTTGATCGCCAGCGAGAACTTCGTAAGTGATGAAGTGATGCGAGCCATGGGTTCATGCCTCACCAACAAGTATGCTGAGGGTTATCCTGCGAAGCGTTACTATGGCGGTTGCCAGGTAGTAGACGAGGCAGAGAATCTTGCCATCGAGCGTGCCAAGGAATTGTTTGGCGCAGAGTGGGCAAACGTACAGCCTCACAGTGGAGCACAAGCCAATATGGCAGTGTTCATGGCATGCTTGGAGGCAGGTGACACCTTCATGGGTATGGACCTGAGCCATGGTGGCCACTTGAGCCATGGTAGCCCTGTGAACTTCTCGGGATTGATGTTCCGTCCGATCAGCTATACAGTAGACCAAGAGACAGGCCGTGTGAACTACGAAGAGATGGAAGCTAAGGCACGAGCAGAGCGTCCGAAGCTCATCATCGCCGGAGCGAGTGCCTACAGCCGCGAGTGGGATTATGCCCGCATCCGCAAGCTTGCCGACGAGATTGGCGCCATCTTCATGGTGGATATGGCACATCCGGCAGGACTTATCGCAGCCGGACTTCTTGAGAACCCGGTGAAGCATGCTCACATCGTCACCACTACCACACACAAGACACTTCGTGGTCCTCGTGGCGGTATGATCTTGATGGGCAAGGACTTCGACAATCCATGGGGCAAGAAGACGCCCAAGGGAGAGATCAAGAAGATGTCAGCACTTCTCGACTCGGCAGTGTTCCCCGGTGTGCAGGGTGGACCGTTGGAGCATGTGATAGCAGCGAAGGCAGTAGCCTTCGGCGAGGCACTCCAACCCGAGTGGAAAGAATATGCCATCCAAGTTAAGAAGAATGCAGCAGCACTTGCAGCAGCACTCATCGAGCGTGGCTATAAGATCATCTCTGATGGCACAGACAACCACTGCATGCTCGTGGATCTTCGTCCTAAGTTCCCCGAAATGAGCGGAAAGAAGGCAGAGAGAGTTCTTGTAGAGGCAGATATTACTGCCAACAAGAATATGGTACCCTACGACACACGCAGCCCCTTCTTGACTTCGGGACTTCGTTTCGGCACAGCCGCCATCACTACACGCGGCGCGAAGGAGGATCTGATGGTGAAGATCGCCGACCTGATCGACCGCGTGCTCTGCAATGCAGACAATGAAGAAGAGATCGCCAATGTAAGAAGAGAAGTCAACGATATGATGAACGACTTCCCGATGTTTGCATGGTAATCTGACAGAATAGAAAAGGAGTGATGTGTTGCAGACAATGAAGTGACACATCACTCCTTTTCATTGAATCAGGAATTAGGAGATAGGAATTAGGAGATAGGAATTAGGAATTGGGATCAAGGCTTATTAAGAATGTGGATGGATAGAGAATATTTTGACGTAATGAAAACTGATGGTAAAGAGATAGTCGATAGGATGATGAAGGGGATGCCCCGTAAGCTCTTTGTAACCGGCACTGACACTGATGCCGGCAAGAGTTATGCTACGGGCTGGTTTGCGCGTCTGATCAATCAGTCGGGTGGTAATGCCATGACGATGAAGTTTGTGCAGACCGGCAATAAGGATTATAGCGAGGATATCGCGGTGCATCGCCGTATCATGGGAATCGATATGATAGAAGAGGATCTCAACCATCTTACGGCTCCGGAGATCTACAGCTACCCGTGCAGTCCTGACTTGGCAGCGAAGATCGACTCACGTCCCATCGACTTGGCAGCCATCACAGAGGCCTCCGACCGTATTGCCGAGAAATATGACACGGTCTTGATAGAGGGGGCCGGTGGCATTATGGTGCCACTTTGCGGGGAATATCTCACCATCGATTATATCCGGGAACATCGGCTGCCGGTGGTGCTGGTGACCAACAGTCGACTTGGATCGATCAACCACACACTGTTGGCGCTATCGGCAATAGAGCGAGCCGGATTGGAGTTATATGCCGTAATCTATAATCCATATTTCGACACGGATAAAATAATTGCCGAAGATACACGTAAATATATAGAGAAGCATCTTGAGAAGCACTTTGCGGACACGCTATTTATCGAGATGGGAGCAAGCATATAAAAGAAAACGAAGCCTACTAACGAAACGATATGGATAAGATCAAAGAAGAGACCACCACACCGGGCAAGATCTGGAAAACTTCGATTACGAAGACAGAACTGTCGCAATTGCCTGCGGAGAGTTATCATGGGAATATCATAGTCATCGACAGAGCCGAGGCGGCAGTTGAGGCTTGTGAGATACTCAAAAGGGAAAAGATATTGGGTTTTGACACGGAGACGCGCCCGACATTTAAGTCGGGACAGCATCATAATGTGGCATTGCTACAGCTCTCCACCCACACGGAGTGCTTCCTGTTTCGGATCAATATGATTAGTATGCCGAAGTGTGTCTTAGATATCTTGGAGGATGAGACGATTCTGAAGATTGGAGTGTCGATCCATGATGATTTTCTGAATCTTCACAAATGCTACAAACTGAATCCGAAGGGATTCATCGACCTTCAGGCATACGTAAAGAACTACAATATAGCAGACAATAGTCTGTCGAGGATCTATGGCATACTCTTCGACAAGCGCATATCGAAGGGACAGAGACTGAGCAACTGGGAGACACAGGTACTGACACAATATCAGCAGGAATATGCCGCTCTTGATGCCTTGGCATGTATCACGATATATGAGTATCTGAACGAGGAAGGATTTGATTATCGAACTTCAAAATATTATAGAGAATTTGATGACCCCAACTACCAACAACCGCAACAAGAGAAAACTACGTAGGTCAGTGTGGATGCCGCTCCTGCTGCTGATCTACTTGACAGTGATGACGACCTGGTTTGCGCCTCGGCTTATAGCCGAAGGGGAGACAATACGCCTGATAGTCGTTGTGCTGTCAGAGCTTGCCATCATCTACGCCCTAAGAGTCTTCTTGGTAAAGAAAGAGCGGCAAGAGAAAGAGAAAGAGAGACAAGGCTGATTAGGCTAATAGGGCTAATAGGGTCAATAAGTCTTAATAGAAGAAAATAGAGCTAAGAAAAATAAAATGGCGTGGCCCTCACGGACACGCCATTTATAAGTTTCTACAGGTAAAAAATCTTAAGGTAAAAAAGATTGTTCTTTAGGTCGGTGCAAAGGTAGTCAAATAAAAAGAGATGGTGAAATAAAAATGCAACAAAAAACGAAAACATGTTGCAAAACATATAATATCAGAAGAATATATGTTGGAATATGGTTTCGCCGTTGCCGTATGGATATTTCAGAAACAGGATAGCAACAATCAAAAGTACAAAGAAGATACAGATTATCGTAATCCCCCATCTTACCAACTTATTAGGTATTTCACCTAAGATTTCTCTTACCTTTTCCGAACGTAATTCTATTCGGTCATGTGAAGATTCTTGTTTTGTCTTATCCATATCTAATTGCCCAATTCTAATTGATTTTTGACTAAGTTGAAATATGTTCCCTGTTTTTCAATCAGTTCACTATGTGAACCCATCTCAACTACTTTCCCATTTTCTAATACAATGATGTTATCAGCATTCCTAACCGTAGAAAGTCTGTGAGCAACG
Organism: Lepagella sp.; assembly: GCA_051878555.1. Lineage (GTDB taxonomy): Bacteria > Bacteroidota > Bacteroidia > Bacteroidales > Muribaculaceae > Lepagella. The sequence continues at coordinate 18,465 of JBJEKI010000119.1, forward strand.
ACAATTACGATTCTCCCTTGATAGAACTTTTCAAGATTTTCTACGATATCTCTTTCATTCTTCGCATCCAAAGAGTTGGTCGCTTCATCAAGAAATATGAAATTGGGATTCTTGTACACAGCTCTTGCTATTAATATCCTCTGAATTTGACCCTTACTCAATCCTACGCCATCACGTCCGATGAGTGTATTGTACTTTAATGGAAGAGACATCACATAGTCATGGATACATGCAATTTTGGCTGCATTTTCCAATCTCGACACATCTATCTCTTCGTCATCCACAGCTATGTTTCTCGCAATGGATTCAGAGAAGATTACACCATCTTGCATTACTACTCCGCAGTGGCGTCTCCACCATTTCAAATCGTAGGTGTTGATATTCTCTCCGGAGATTTTTATTTCACCTGCCAAGACGGGATAATAACCAAGCATTAACTTTATAAGTGTGGTTTTACCGCTACCACTTGCGCCAACTATTGCAGTAACTTTCCCTTCCGGGATTGAGAATGATATGTCAGACAAAGTCTTTTTCAATGAATGTACATCATATTTAAAATCTACATTTTTCAATACAATAGATTTTTTACTGACGAATGATTGTCGTTTATTCCGGTTAGTTGTTTCATTGTTCGATTCATGCACTTCATTTATTCGCTCTAATGATATTCTTACATCTTGGAGAGAGTAAACGAATTGCATTAACTGTTCTACAGGGGAGTTGAGTTGTCCGACAATATACTGTATAGCCAACATCGCACCCAATGTAATATCACCATTAATCACAGCAGTGGCTGCGAATACTGTGATAAGGATATTCTTTAATTCATTTATAAAAATGCTCCCGGCCTCTTGCGTCTGTTGAAGTTTCATTGACTTCATCTGCACTTTGAAGACTTCGGCTTGACAATCCTCCCATTCCCATCGTCTTCGCTTTTCGCAATCTTGAAGTTTTATCTCAGGGATGTTGGTTAGGAATTGATAGGTTCGGTTCTGTGATTTGGCTTGCTGTTCGAATAGTTGGTAATCGAGCACTTTCCTTTTGCTAAGGAAGCAAGCAATCCAGCTGCCGTATGCTATACCTCCTACAAGAAAAATACAAAATACAGGCAAATTGTAAATAAATAAAACAATGCCGAATACTAAGAAAGAGAGCATAGTAAACATCACCCCCAATACTTGATTGGTCAGAAAGTTCTGTATGCGTTGATGATCGCCAATCCTTTGTAGTAGATCTCCCAAGAGTTTTGTCTCAAAGAAATACATCGGCAACTTCAGCAATTTAATAAAGAAATCGCTTACAATCGAGATGTTGATTCGCATTGAGATATGTAGCAATAGCCACCTTCGTATAAAGTCGGTTGCAGCCTTGCCAATCACAATTATGAACTCTCCGAGCAAAACCAACCAGATGAATTTTACATCTTGATTCTTTATACCGATATCTACAATCCATTGGGTTAGGAATGGCATGATCAACTGCAATATGCAACCCAATCCAAGTCCTAATAGTATCTGTAAGAAGTAGCGTCTATATTGGACGATATATTGCCACAAAAAGCGGAAAGATCTTTTTGAATCAAAATCCTCAATCTTTATGTCATCAAAATCTTTTGTCTTGCTGATAAACATGGCTATCCCTTTATCGCATTGACTTGACTTGGTGGATAGCCAATGAGATGAGAACTCTTCGAGTGACAATTTGTATTTTCCTTTACCGGGATCTGCAATCCAAAATCGCTTACCATTCTTATCAATCTTGTATAATACCACAAAATGGTTTTGATTCCAATGGAGAATGCATGGCAAGGAACATTCTAACAGATCAGATATCGTTGCTCTGCCGGCTGTATACTCCAATTTTAGAAGATTACATAAATCAGCAAGACTCTTTAAAGAAATCCCATCTTTAGAAGCTTGGCAATGCTTCTCCAAAACTTGGATAGGAATCTTTTTCCCATAGAAGTGGCATATCATGCTCATACATGATATGCCACATTGCATTGCGTCAAGTTGCTTTACAAAAGGGAAAGACATACTACCAGAATATTATTTACGCAAAATACCCGAGTCATTATCACCATTGTCAAATTGAGGACTTGCATAATTGCGATTTCTGCCAAAGCTAAAGTTGTAAGAAAATCTGATGGCCACTAAATTATTGTAATCCATTATTTTTGTTTCTGTATTTGTATATACAGGTGCTTGGTTGACTGTGTAACTACCCTCTTTGAAACCTTTGCCGAAGGGCATAAAACATGTTAAGCCTATTGATAGATTGGTATTAGGTCGATATAATACAGTTGCAGACCAGAATTGTGCTCTTGGATATTTTAATTGTCCATCAACGATTTTTCCGGGATATTGGTAGAATATATCGAATGTCCAATGATTCAAGTTAAGAGATAGATCTGACATCCATTGATATCTTGAGCCTGTCCATGAATAGTCACTGTTTTTCCCTTTTAAGTCTGCAAACACAACACGATTCCAAAAAAGAAGCTTATTGTTGCCAAGAGGTTTAATCGTTAAATCGATTTGGCTGCTCCACATACGATATGATGCGAGATTTACCATTGTCTGCAACATATATTTATCCGTTATAGTGTACATATCACATATCCTGTCAGGTGACGATTGGAAAGAGTTGCTCATTGCAAAATTAAGATACTTAAAGTTCCAAACGAACTTTATGGTGGCTGTATGTGATTGGTAAGGCTTTAATGTAGAGTTGCCATGATATACCAATCTTGTATCAATCCATTGGTCGGTTTCACTAAGCTGAGCAATTGATGGCAGAGTCGCATCGTATGAATACATGAAGTCGAATCTTACATTTTTAGAGGGATACCATGAAAGCAAAGCCAATGGCCTTGGATTGCATAAATTATAAGATTTAATTAGGTTGGTTGAAGATACATGATCCCAACCACAACCTAAAGATAAATACCATCTTATCCTTTTAAACATGCCCATCCATTGAACAGATCCGCCCAAAGAGTTAGTAGTCTGATAAAAAGGATAAGTACTGTCCACATACTTACTCTTCTTATATGACTCCCAAGCTGCAATTGTAAAATTGCCGAGTTTTACGGCAGGTAATTCATATTGTATCTCAGAGAATACTCCATTCAGTTGAGTGCTATATTCTGAATGTGAGTCATTTAAGGCTAATGGACTATCACTCATTTCATTGTAAGCCGAATTATAGTGAGTTGAGAAGTGTTGAAAATTTATATTCGCCAATAAATTACCAACTTTATCTCCAAGATTTTTCTCAAAATAATTACAAACGTTATATTTTGTATATCCGGAATAAAGATGATTGGTTGCCGTAAATGAATCTGAACCGGCTGTCACATTTTGAAGTGATGTGCCTCCGTTTCTATTTAATGAAATGCCCGCTTTAATGTTATATAGGAAATTTGACGGTTGGTTGATCTGGTAACTCAAGTTTACATTATTATCATCAAGATGATTCTTTGAGTCAAGGCCCTCTTTCGTTTTGTTATAATGCACGCCATCGAACTCATAATCCAAGACTTCCGATTGGCGATATTTACGATAGTGTCTGTTTTGATTGTTGTAAAGTAAGTTAAAACGAGATTGTTTATAATTATAATATAATGAAGCTGAATTATCACCTCTTAATGACTGAAACGCTTGATTAATATCTAAAGAAATATTTCCGCCATGGATTTTTGATTTTAGCCTAATATCCACTACTGCTGATATGCCTTGTACCAAGAAACGCAAAGGAGGAGTTTTATAAACATCTACCTTTGCAATATCTTCTTTAGATAAACTCTTGATTTCTTGCTCAGACGCTTCGACCCCATCAATCAGGATTTTTATATTAGAGTCACCTTGGTAAAATACTCCGCCATTCGACAAGACTGTCATATTAGGTATTTCATTCAGTGATTCATACACTGTGGCATATCTACCCATATCTGCTTTGCTTATCCGATATGAGGTATGTGTGTCAAATTCCTCAATATCAGAGGGTGTTACAACTAACTCCTGCAATTTAATGTTCGGAGACATTGATATTGCTGTGTTTTCTTCAGTAAGAGTCTTAATAAAGATAATCTTATCGCTATATTCAGGGTGTGATGCCACAATATAGTTGACACCATCAGTTTTAATCTCTATAATACCCTTGCTATTAGATACCCAAGAGGCAATAGAGTCTTCACTTTCCGAATAACCTATACACTTTACATCAGATATAGGAGTATTCTCTTTTGTGAGAAATGTCACACTACGTCCATACGCTAAGACAGTAGCCAATAAGAAAATTAATGTGTATATGTATCTCATAACTTCACTTTTTTAAAGTACTAAATCTATGTAAAGTTGTTTAGAGCGCGCTCTTAATCCTATTTGTGCGGAATAGAAGCTAAACTTCATTCCTATTTTATAGACAATATGAACAGTAAATTAATTACCCATTTAATCAAATTTTTGCCCTGCTCCACCTTGTGAACATTTGCATTGACCAGTACCCGTTGTTGATTGTCCGGCCATAGTCGTGCATTCGCAGACTCCGATTTCTCCGGCTCCGCCTTTGACATCCTCCATCTCTTGAAGGAGCAATGTCTCAATGTTTGTTTTTTTCATAATAAAAATTATTTAAAATTATTATTAACGAATAGTTAATATAAATGAACATTAATATCAACCATTCGATATGCTTTTCAAATACGCCGCAAATCTAATATATCTTTTTTAAAAAGCAAAAAAAATCGACTCGCCACTTGTTTTGCAATAGGCTGTAAATCAAATAGATACAACGTACAAAATTTCTATTTTCTCGCCAAATTTTATAATGCATTGATAATCAACACGTTATAATTTGAGCAAATCGGGTGGCTATATTGGGATTATATTGGTCGTTATGATGCAATTTGTAAGAATTTAATGAAATTTTTCTTTCTTCACTCTTAATTTATCCTAAAAACTGTCAGCAAATTTTCAACTAAATATTACATATTAACACACCATATCGCTTGTCAATATAGACAACAATATAGACAAACTGTTAAAATATTTAACAAACAGATCTCAATAATGCGACAAGGTTCTTAGAGTGCGTTCTAAAGGGAAGATTAGGAGTTAGGGAGTTGGTGTAGGGATAGGTCATGGCCGTTCCAACGGGCGTAGGAGCAGCGGGAGATCCATTCGCCGAGGAATATTACTTGTGAGTCGGGGGCTATATGCTCGGAACGGAATAAGTGGATGTGACCGAAGATGAAATAGTCTATGTGATCCTTGGCAAGATATTCTCGGGCGAAGACCAGGAAATTGTCGGTGAGGCGAGTGGCATCTTCGGGCGATGGCTGACCTTCGGCTTTACGGGAATGATGGCTCCAGTTGTAGGCAAATGGAACAGTCCAACGAGGATGAATAGCGGAGAATAGCGATTGACAGAACTTATTGCGGAAGAGAGCGCGCAGGAACTTGAACGATTGTTTTAACTTGCCGATACCATCGCCATGTGTGAGATAGAACTTTTTGCCATCAATATCCTCGATCGAGAATGTAGATATCACCTTGATACCCAGCTCGGATGGGAGATAATCGAAGATCCAGATGTCATGATTGCCTATATACCAATATATCTTAATGCCGTTATCGGCAAGTTCGGCGAGTTTGCCGAAGAATCGGACGAAACCACGGGGCACGACATAACGATATTCATACCAATAATCGAGGATATCGCCGACGAGATAAATAGCGTCGGCGTCCTCCTTGATAGAATCAAGAAAACGCACCACCTTTAGTTCGGCGGCGCGAGAATCGGGGAAATATGGGGCTCCGAGATGGAGATCGCTTAAGAAATATGCAATCACAAGAAACCTAATTCTAATTTAGCCTCCTCCGACATCATATCCTGATTCCACTCCGGTTCGAAGACGAGACGGAGATCGACCTTCTTTGGTCCGGGCACAGAGAGGAGTTTCTGGCGAACATCCTCGAGGATGAAATCGGCTGCGGGACAAGATGGTGCGGTGAGGGTCATATCGACATGCAAGGTCTCATCATCGGGGGTAAAATCGATCTTATAGACCAAGCCGAGTTCATAGATATTTACAGGGATCTCGGGGTCATAGACCGTTTTAAGCATTTCGATAGCCTTTTGGATGATAGAGAACTCATCAGAGGGCTGAAGATTATCATTACTTTCCATAAAGAGAAAAAGAGATATTAGAAGAGCACCGTAAAATCGACGATAGCTCCATGAAGAGAGGCGGTAAAATCGTCCAACTTATAGGTTTTAAGATCGCGAGTAACATCCCACACATATCCGGCAGAGATCTGGAAACGCTTGAAGAGTTCGACGCCACCACCGACTTCGAGGCCCAAAGAGACACCCTGACGAGAGAGGATCGGGCAATCGGAATTAGCGACATTGAAATTGATCTGCGGACCGGCGAAAGCGAAAGGAGCCACGATATTTTCTATACCGTTGAGGCGGGTATACTTAAAGCGAAGATTGATCGGGAGCTGGATGGTGTGAAGACGGAGGTTCTGATTACCAACATTATCATCCTTCCAGACCTCCTGCTCACCGAAATTGCATACACCGCCGCGATTGGAATACTTCAAGCCGAAATTGACACCGAATCCGATGCCGGGGATCATCACCTCGCACATCACGCCGGCGTTGAAGCCTGTGCGGAGAGAAGTAGAGATCAAATCCTTCTGATTCCAGCTAAAACTTGAGAAATTAGCGCCGACTGTGGGGCCCCAGCGGAACTTTGCAGAAGCGCCGGAGCCCACAATCAGACACATAATGATAGAGATAACTAATTTCTTCATTATCTAAGAGATAAGAGAATGATCAGAATAGATAAGCCAAGCTTACTGTCCAGTAATTGTTCTTCACCTTGATATCATCACTGACAACCTCGCCAACGCCGGTCCATTTAGCCACATTATTGATACCGAAAGTGTAGCCGGCACCAAGTTGGATATGCTTCAAGAACTCAAGACCGATACCGAGATCCCAACCCCATTGAGTGGTTTTGGTATTCTTATAGCTATCCTGAGTACCGAACTTGAATGCTACACTCGGACCGGTGTAGATATAAGGAGAAAGGAACGAGCCTACCATCGGCAGAGAGAACTTATACTTCAAGTGAAGAGGGATCATCAAGAAATTGCGCACCACCTTCTCCGAAGAGAGGTCAGCTATTTCCATAGTCGACTCCATATGGGAATAGAGCAGAGATATATCAGCACCCAAGCCGAAAGCGGGCAAGATATACTCAGCAGTTACACCACCGGTGAAGCCGCAACGATTGCCGGAATCGAAGAGCTCTGTTCCGGAGAAATGGAGTTCATTAACATTCAAACCAACGAGGGGTCCGAAACCGAAACCGGCCTTAGCCGAAACACAAGAGACTAATGCAATTGTGATGAAAATGATAAACTTTTTCGTCTTGTTCATAATAAAAAAAGATATATTACACGACAAAATTAAGAAAAATATCTCAAAAATCCTTAACTTTGCCGTATGTTTGCCGAAATAATTGTTCCATTGCCGCTCTATGGCACCTATACCTACCGGATACCGCCCGAAATTGAGGGTACCGTGCAGGCAGGGTCTCGTGTGCTGGTACAGTTCGGCAAAAAGAAGTTTTACACAGGCTTGGTGAGCAGTCTCCACAACGTCACGCCCACCTACGAAGTAAAAGATATCGTATCCGTACTCGACCCGAAGCCCTTGGTGAAATATCCTCAGCTGAAACTTTGGAATTGGATTTCGGAATACTATCTATGCAGCGTCGGGGAGGTGTATAAAGCAGCAGTTCCGACCGGCTTGAAGCCGGAGAGCGAGACAATGTTGTCGCTCAACGAAGAGTTCGGCACGCCGGAGGGAGTGAAGCTCACCGAGCGGCAAGCGATGGTAGTGATGCTGCTCGAAGAGAAAAAGCGACTTCGCATCAGCGACATTGAGAAAGAGCTGAAGCTGAAGAATGTCACACAGATAGCCGGCACGATGCTCGAGACGGGAATAGTAAATATCGATGAAAAGATCGTGGAGCGCTATCACGCCAAGAACGAAACCTATATCGAGCTGAACATAGAGCGAGGCGACCAAGAGGGGCTCAAAGGGATCTTCGACAAGACACACAGGTCGCAATATCAAGAGAAAGCCTTGATATGCTGGCTCGATTTGTCGGGATGGATGCAGAGCAATCGGCCACTGATGGAGGTGACGCGCAAGCAGTTGCTCGACTTGAGCGGAATCTCCCCCAACATCCTGCGATCGATGATCGAGAAAGGAATTTTCCGTCAAGAGAAGCGGTCGATCAATCGCTTCAACGGCATCAACGCCAACAAACTGCAAGCTCTTGCCACCCTCTCACCACAGCAACAGCGTGCATACCATGACATCAACGAGCAGCTACGCAGCAAGCAGAGTATACTATTGCATGGTGTTACCGGCAGCGGTAAGACCGAAGTCTACACCCACCTTATAGATCATGTATTAAAGTCGGGCAACCAAGTGCTCTACCTTGTGCCGGAGATCTCGCTGACCACACAGCTCACCGACCGACTGCGGAAAGTCTTCGGCGATCGGCTTTTGGTCTATCACTCCAAGTTCAGCGACAGCGAACGTGTGGACATCTGGAAACGGCTCTTAGAGAGTAACGAACCGATGGTGGTGCTCGGTGTACGCTCCTCGGTGTTTCTTCCCTTCGGGAGGTTGGGCTTGGTGATTGTAGACGAAGAGCATGAGAGCAGCTACAAGCAATATGATCCGGCGCCACGCTACAATGCGCGCGACACGGCGATGGTGCTCGCCTCGATGCATGGAGCGAAAGTAGTGTTAGGCTCCGCCACCCCCTCGATCGAAACCTACTACAAAGCCACAACCGGCAAATATGGGTTGGTGACACTTAGCGAGCGATACGAGGGGGCTCTACTGCCGGATGTCGAGATAATAGACATGCGCGAACAGCGCAAGAAAAAGCAAAATATAGGCACCCTTTCCTCGCCGCTGATCAAAGAGATGAGAGGGGCACTTGGCGACCATAAGCAGGTGATACTCTTCCAGAACCGACGCGGCTTTGCACCGGTAGTGGTGTGTCAGCAATGCGGTTGGACACCGAAATGCGAGAACTGCGATGTGTCGCAAATCTACCACAAATACAACAACATGCTGAAGTGTCATTACTGCGGCTACACTCGGGCATTGCCTACGGTGTGTCCGGCATGCGGACTGAATGGCATCGAAGTGTATGGATATGGCACAGAGAGGATCGCCGAAGAGGTGGGGAAGAACTTTCCCGAGGCAAGAATCTCGCGGATGGACCTCGACACCACTCGCAATAAAGATGCCTATCAAGACATCATCGAAGACTTTGCCGCTCATCACACCGACATACTGGTGGGCACACAGATGGTGAGCAAAGGGCTCGACTTCGGCGAAGTGAGGATGGCGGGAGTGATCAATGCCGACACCCTGCTGAACTTCCCCGACTTCCGGAGCAACGAGCGGGCATACAACATGCTCGAGCAGGTGGCAGGGAGAGCCGGCAGGCGCAAAGAGAAGGGTAAAGTGTTGATACAGACCACCAATCCTAAGGAGAATGTTCTCGAATATGTCAAGTCACACGACTACACGAGCTACTATCAGAGCGAGATCGCCGAACGGGAACGATATGCCTATCCACCCTTCACGAAGATCATCAACATCTATCTTCGCAACAAAGATGGGAATATGGTGGATCGAGCCGCAGTGATCTATGCCAAGAAACTGAGAGAGGTGTTCGGCACTCGAGTCTTGGGTCCGGAGAAACCCTTCGTTGGGAGGATAGCCCTGTGGTATATCCAATCGATTATGTTGAAGATCGAGGCAGGAGCCTCGATGAGCAAAGTAAAACAGATCTTACGTCAGATCTATGAGCAGGCGGCGGCATGGCCCGACTTCAAGAGCACACAGATCTATTACGACGTAGACCCGGTATAACATCCTATATAAAAAGGAGAAAGAAAAGAGATGAAAAACGAACTACACGACTTATTCGACAGAGAGCACTTGTGGCATCCCTATACATCGACCCACGACCCACTGCCGACCTATAAAGTCAGAGAGGCACATGGCGCCGTGATCACACTGGCAGATGGGCGCGAACTTATCGACGGGATGTCGTCATGGTGGTGTGTGATCCATGGTTACAACAATCCGGTGCTCAATGCAGCGGCACGCGAGCAGATTGAGAAGATGTCGCATGTGATGTTTGGGGGCTTGACCCACCAGCCGGCGATCGACCTCGGCAAGTTGCTGTTAGAGATCCTGCCACCGAGCATGAACCATATATTCTATGCCGACTCCGGTTCGGTGGCGACAGAAGTTGCTATGAAGATGGCAGTACAAGCGCATGATAATCCGGCGAAGACCAACTTTGCGACGATCCGTCGCGGCTATCATGGCGACACGTGGAATGCGATGTCGGTATGTGATCCGGTGACCGGAATGCATGGTGCCTTCGGTCCGGCGTTGCCAATAAGATACTTCGCCGACGCACCGAAGTGCGGATTTTATGACGCGTGGGATCCTGCGGACTTCGAGCCTATGCGGAAGATCATCCGCGAGAATGCCGACAACTTAGCGGCAGTGATCCTCGAGCCGATCGTGCAGGGAGCGGGTGGTATGCGATTCTACCATCCCCGGTACCTTCGCGAACTGCGCCGGGAATGTGATGCCAACAACGTTCTGCTGATCTTCGACGAGATCGCCACCGGCTTCGGACGCACCGGCAAGCTCTTCGCCTGGGAGCATGCCGGAGTAGAACCGGACATCATGCTGATAGGGAAAGCGATAACCGGAGGCTACATGACTTTCTCCGCCGTAGCCACCAACCGCCGCACAGCTGAGATGATCTCCGCCTCGCAAAGTGGGGTGATGATGCATGGGCCGACATTTATGGGCAATCCCTTGGCATGTGCCATCGCCTTAGCCTCCACTCGACTGCTGTTACAATCACCCTGGCAAGAGAGGATTAAGAAGATCGAAAGCATCATGAAAGAGCGACTCGCCCCGGCAGCAGATATGGATAATGTCGATAATGTCAGAGTGTTGGGAGGCATTGGCGTGATCGAGATGTCTCATGATGTGGATCTTGCCGGTTTCCAGAAGCGATGTGTGGATAAGGGTGTGTGGATCCGCCCCTTCGGCAGGAATGCCTATATTATGCCACCCTACTTGGCGGTAAACGACGAACAGGTGGAGCGGCTGTGTGAGGCACTCATAGAATTGGTGAAAGAAGAGAGATAGAGCGCGTTCCTTAAATTTTTGGGGTCGTAGAGGTCGTAGCCTTGAGTCGATT
>JBJEKI010000120.1:0-7272 GCA_051878555.1 Lepagella sp.
CTGCTCAAAAATATCCGCCTCTACGACCCAAAAAATTTAAGGAACGCGCTCTAAATTTTTACGTCCGCACTATAGATGGATAGAAGGTTGTCTGTCTATACTGCAGCTGGAGTTCGTGGAATGACGGTCGGATTTCGATCCAATTTAGAGGACTGCTGCTAACTGACGAATATGTGCAAGACGGCTCATAAAAGTTGTATCTGATTTTGCAATTTGCATATTATATGCGTTTTGTAATTTCAGAAACAACTCTGCTTCGATGCCTAAAGCCGCTTCCAGCAAAAGTGCGAGTTCTGTATTTACTGATCGTTTCCCATTAATAACTTCATTGAGAAGAGATGTGGAAATGCCTATTTGTTTTGCAAGTGAGGTTTGTGATAGATTACGGGCTTCCAACTCATCCCGAATGAGTTCTCCGGGGTGAGTTGGCTCAAACGGACTAATGTTATTAGCAACCATATTCGGATCTATATTTGCAAGAGTTATCATTTCAGTCATAATGGTTTGAAAGTTCAACAATATTACAAATAGTAAGAAGTGTATTTTCTGACGAATCATTTAAGGTAAATTCAATGCGATATTTATCATTAACTCTAACAGAGTATAAGCCTCTTTTATCTCCGGTTAGTGCCTCAAACCTCAATGAATTAATTGGGAATAACGCTTCTTTAGACGATGCCCACTTGAGATAGTCAATACAGCGCTTATATCTTTTAACTATCTCCGGCTGGAAACGATATTTCTTATCCTTTACTTTCCCATCCCTATATAATTCCTCTAAATATTTCTTACCAAAGGTAACTATCATATCCCAATGAGTCCTTATTTAAAACATTGCAAAATTAGCAATAGTTTTTTATTTTCACAAATTTGTGAAAATAAAAAAACAGATAGCAATACTTATTTCCTTAGATTGGGAGCTTTTCGGCAGAAGTTTTTTTGATTAATTCTGAAATATTGTTATCTTTGCGGTTGGATATTTACGGTAATTGAGAATAGATTTATAAATAGGGGCCTTCAGGCTGTGTTAACTTGGCGATAAGTATCTTATCGTCACTATTTTAAACCTATTTCTATTCGCGATTACCGCGCTTTGTTTAAGAGCGACACTCTGCTACCCCCCAAGAGCCGATCCACCCCGGAGGCAAGAAGGGGTGTTATGTCTCTTACACTCCGTTGGAACTCTGCAAGTCTGAATCACACCCCGATATGGGCTATGGCTTTCGAGATAGCGGAGCAAAAAAGTAAAAAAGATGTAGAAAATAGAACAAAATGCGACAAAACTTGCACAAAAGGCATTTTTGTGTGCAAAAATTCGCGAAAAATTTCTTTATTTAGAAAAAAATGATTTACTTTGCATTCTGAATTGACAGAAAATAGTCTTATTGAGGATCTTGCGATTAGATCTGACGAGGGCTAAAGGCGATTCAGGACTTCCGTTTAGAGGATTAGAAAAAAAGAAATATTAACACTTAAAACCAATAAGACATGTCTGAAATCGAACAGAAAGTAAAAGAGATCATCGTAGACAAGCTCACAGTAGACGAAGCAGAAGTAACTCCCCAAGCAGAGTTCAACAAGGACCTTGGTGCAGACTCACTCGACACAGTAGAGCTGATCATGGAGTTTGAGAAGGCATTCAACATCTCCATACCCGATGCAGATGCAGAGGGCATCAAGACAGTAGGTGACGCTATCGCATACATCGAGGCACATAAATAAAAAAACATCCTCATACTCTATGGAATTAAAAAGAGTAGTAGTGACAGGGCTTGGCGCCCTAACTCCACTCGGCAACGACGTAGCCACCAGCTGGGAGGCAGCCGTAGCCGGGAAGAGTGGAGCTGCGCCCATCACCCATTTCGATGCATCGAAATTCAAGACACAGTTTGCATGTGAGGTAAAGGATTTCAAGCCTGAAGATCACTTCGATCGTCGACAGATGCGTCAATTAGACCTCTACGCCATGTATGCGTTGACGGCAGCCGATGAGGCCATCGCAGATGCCGATCTCGAGGGAGAGGGTGTAGACAAGAATCGTGTCGGTGTGATCTTCGCAGCCGGCATCGGAGGTCTTCACACTTTCGAAGAGGAGGCAGGCTACTATGCGATCCACGGCGAAGAGCAGGGGCCCAAATACAATCCCTTCTTCATCCCGAAGATGATCGCCGACATAGCAGCCGGACACATCTCGATAGCCCACGAGTTCCGCGGTCCCAACTACGCCACCGTATCGGCATGTGCATCATCAAACAATGCACTGGTCGATGCCTACAACGCGATTCGTCTCGGATTGGCAGATGCAGTGGTGACAGGTGGTGCGGAAGCCGCTATCTTCCCCGCCGGAGTGGGAGGCTTCAACTCCATGAAGGCACTCTCCACACGCAATGACAATCCCGCCGGTGCGTCGCGTCCTTTCAGCGGCACTCGCGATGGATTCGTAATCGGCGAAGGTGCTGCCGCTCTCGTGCTCGAAGAGTATGAGCATGCCAAGGCCAGAGGCGCCAAGATCTATGCAGAAGTAGCAGGCGGAGGCATGAGTGCTGATGCTTATCACATCACTGCCACTCACCCCGAAGGCCTCGGTGCGAAGCTCGTGATGCAGAACGCTCTGAAGGATGCCGAAATGCAACCTGAAGATATTGACTACATCAACCTCCATGGCACTTCGACTCCTGTGGGCGACCGCAGCGAAGCCAAAGCCATCGTGGAAGTCTTCGGCGAGCATGCCTATAAGATGAACCTCAGCTCCACCAAGTCGATGACCGGTCACCTCCTGGGTGCCGCCGGCGCTCTCGAAGCTGTGTTCAGCGTCAAGGCTCTCGTGGATGGTATCATCCCCCCGACCATCAACCATGAAGAGGGTGACGACGACCCCGAAGTGGACAACCGTCTCAACTTCACCTTCAATAAGGCCGTGAAGCGTGATATCAACGCCGTGCTTTCCAACACTTTCGGTTTCGGTGGTCACAACGCTGCCGTAATCTTCAAGAAAGTAAAGTAAGACTCGCTTTTTGAGAACTGACATAAGGAAGGGATGCCTCCACAGGCACTCCCTTCCTTGTTTTTGATAATATCGGCAACTCATTTCCCTATTTTTATAAGAGTTCGCCCCTAAGAACTTGCTTAAATTCAAGCAATTTATTAATTTTGCAGTTTAAAGTATCATAATAAAAGACTTAAGCCGCAAAAAAATTACAATGAACGCGCTCTAAGCCTTCAAGGATAAAAAACATAAAAATCATATAATGGCAAATCACGAACTTAGCGAACAAGAGATCGTGCGTCGTAACAGTATGAATACGATGCGCGAGCGAGGCATTGAGCCCTATCCCGCAGCAGAATATGTAGTAACCGGCCACACCGCCGAAATCAAGGAAAACTTCAAAGATGGCGAAGAGCCGCTGCGCCAAGTGTCGGTGGCAGGGCGCATCATGAGCCGACGCATCATGGGCAAAGCCTCCTTTATGGAGCTTCAGGATGCCGACGGCCGCATCCAGGTATATGTGTCTCGAGATGACATCTGTCCCGGCGAAGACAAGGAGTTCTACAACGTAGTCTTCAAGAAACTCCTCGACATCGGCGACTTCATCGGCGTGAAGGGCTTCGTGTTCCGCACCCAGATGGGAGAGATTACCATCCACGCCCAAGAGATCACTGTCCTCTCCAAGAGCCTCCGTCCCCTCCCTATCGTTAAGTTCAAAGATGGCAAGGCCTACGACGCCTTTACCGACCCGGAGCTCCGCTATCGTCAGCGCTATGTCGACTTGGTGGTGAATCCCGGCGTGCGCGACATCTTCGTAAAGCGCAACAAGATGTTTAACTCGATGCGCGAATATTTCAATCAGCATGGATATTTCGAGGTGGAGACTCCGGTGCTTCAGCCCATCCCCGGCGGCGCATCGGCACGACCCTTCATCACTCACCATAACGCACTCGACATCCCCCTCTATCTGCGTATCGCCAACGAGCTCTATCTCAAGCGTCTGATCGTCGGCGGCTTCGAGGGTGTGTATGAGTTCTCACGCAATTTCCGCAACGAGGGTATGGACCGCACCCACAATCCCGAGTTCACCTGCATGGAGATCTATGTGGCGTATAAGGACTATAACTGGATGATGAATTTCACTGAGACCATGCTCGAGAAGATCTGCATGGATGTCAATGGCACCACCAAGATCCGGGTAGGCGACAACGAGATCGACTTCAAGGCTCCCTATCGTCGCATCACCATGACCGAGGCAATTCTTGAGAAGACCGGCTTCGACATCACCGGCAAGAGCGAAGAGGAGCTTCGCGCCTTCTGCCGTCAGGCCGGCATCGAGACCGACCCCTCTATGGGCAAGGGCAAGCTCATAGACGAGATCTTCGGCGAGAAGTGTGAAGGCTCTTACATCCAGCCCACCTTCATCATCGACTATCCTATAGAGATGTCGCCGCTGACCAAGCGTCATCGCAACAATCCCGAGCTCACCGAGCGCTTCGAGCTGATGGTCAATGGCAAGGAACTCGCCAACGCATATTCCGAGCTCAACGACCCGATCGACCAGTATGAGCGTTTCGTCGACCAGATGCGACTCGCCGACAAGGGCGACGACGAGGCGATGATCATCGACGGCGACTTCATCCGCGCCCTCGAATATGGCATGCCTCCCACATCGGGTATGGGTATCGGCATGGATCGTCTCGCCATGCTTCTCACCGGCCAAACTGCCATCCAGGAGGTACTCCTCTTCCCGCAGATGCGCCCCGAGAAGAAGCAACAGAAAGATAGCGAGGAGACCACCGAAGAGTAATCTTCTCCCTGACATATCAACAAAATTGTTCACCCCCTTAGAACCTTATCATGAACTCAATGGGTAAAATAGCAGTGGTGGGCAGCGGCAGCTGGGCGACAGCCCTTGCCAAGTTGCTGCTCGACAACTGTGACCGGATCGAGTGGTTCGTGCGCCGACGAGATCGCATCGACGATTTCATCAAGTATGGTCACAATCCGGTCTACCTGTCAGATATAACCTTAGACACATCGCGCATACACTTCACCGACGATATCGACGAGGCGTGTAGCAACGCCGATACGCTGGTGTTGGTGGTGCCCTCCCCCTATCTCAAGGAGACTATCGATCGGATCACGGTCGATATCTCCGGGAAGCGGGTGGTGTCGGCAGTCAAGGGCATCGTGCCCGAATCGGATATGATCGTGTCGGACTATGTCTGCCATCGCTTCGGATGTCGGCAGGAGAATATGCTCGTGATCGGCGGTCCATGTCACGCCGAGGAGGTGGCTTTGGAGCGACTCAGCTATCTCACCATCGGCTGTCGTGACATCGACAAGGCTCGCGACTTCGCCGCCCTGCTCGATGGCAAGAAACTCAACACCATCCTCTCGCAAGATGTCGATGGCATCGAGTATGCCGCCGTGCTAAAGAATGTCTACGCCATAGCCGCCGGAATCCTGCATGGGCAGAAGAATGGCGACAATTTCCAGGCGATGATGGTGAGCAATGCCATCAGAGAGATGGCACGATTCGTCGAAGCGATCTCTCCTCTTGAGGGTCGCGATATCTGCCGCTCCGCCTACCTTGGCGACTTGCTCGTCACTGCCTATAGCCGCTTCTCGCGCAATCACAATTTCGGCTCGATGATCGGCAAGGGTTATAGCGTCAAGGCAGCCAAGATGGAGATGGAGATGGTGGCGGAAGGCTATTATGGCACGGAGTGTATCTATCGCATCAATCGCAATCGAGCCAAGGTCGATATGCCGATACTCGACTGCGTATATGATATCCTCTATCGCAATGTGCGCCCCGCCAAGGCTATCGAAGCCATCATCGGTACATTCTCCTGAAAGAGCACCATAGACTCGAACCGTTTTTATTAGACTTAAATATTTCTAAGCATTTTTTCAAAATGAAAGCACTTGAACTTAACATTGACAAAGCTCTACAGTTTGCCAATGATCAATTTGACCAAACCAAAGAGGATGCCGCCAAGGCACTCGACGTTTTGCAACAGGGCACCGGTGCCGGCAATGACTTCCTCGGTTGGCTACACCTCCCCTCAGAGACGTCGGCTGAGCTGATCGATCGTATCAACGCCACAGCCAAGCGTCTGCGCGACAACTGCGACTATGTGGTGTGCATCGGCATCGGTGGCTCTTACCTCGGCGCCAAGGCTGTCATCACGGCACTCTCCGACAATTTCGAAAGCTACTACGCTCCGACTCAGGGCTGCCCCAAGGTGGTCTATGCCGGACAAAACATCAGCGAAGATTATACTGCCGAACTCGAACGTCTCTTGGCCGGCAAGCGCTTCGGTATCATCGTTATCTCCAAGTCAGGCACCACCACGGAGCCTGCCATCGCTTTCCGCATCTTTAAGGAGATGCTCGAGAAGCAAGCCGGCAAGGATGCTGCCAAGGATCTGATTGTGGCAATCACCGACCAGGCGAAGGGTGCTCTCCGCACACTCGCCACTCAAGAGGGCTATGAGACTTACGTTATCCCCGACAATGTGGGTGGCCGCTTCTCGGTGCTCACTCCCGTAGGTTTGCTCCCCATCGCCGTGGCAGGCCACGACATCAAGGCTCTCGTAGAGGGCGCCGTAGAGATGGAGAAGGCTACCCTGACTTCGGGCGACGACAACCTCTGCGAGGTGTATGCTCGCATGCGCAATGCCCTCTATCGCGATGGCAAGAAGATCGAGATCCTCGTCAACTTCGAGCCTAAGCTCCACTTCTTCGCCGAGTGGTGGAAGCAACTCTATGGCGAGTCGGAAGGCAAAGAGGGTAAGGGCATCTTCCCTGCTGCCGTCGACTTCACCACCGACCTCCACTCGATGGGCCAATGGATCCAAGAGGGTGAACGCACCATCTTCGAGACTGTCCTCTCTGTGGCTCAGACTCAAGAAAATCGCATCGTGCCTCACGATGATGCCAACCTCGATGGTCTCAACTATCTCGAAGGTAAGCGCATCGACGAAGTCAACAAGATGGCTGAACTCGGCACTCAGATGGCTCACGTCGATGGCGGCGTGCCCAACCTCCGCATCGTGCTCGATTCTCTCTGCGAGAAGACTCTCGGCGGCATGATCTATTTCTTCGAGAAGGCTTGCGGCATCAGCGGCTATATGCTTAATGTCAACCCCTTCAACCAGCCCGGCGTCGAGGCTTACAAGCGCAATATGTTTAAGCTCCTCAAGAAGCCCGGCTACTGCTAAGAGCGCGTTCCTTAAATTTTTGGGGTCGTAGAGGTCGTAGCCTTGAGTCGATTT
>JBJEKI010000121.1:0-7243 GCA_051878555.1 Lepagella sp.
CGACTCAAGGCTACGACCTCTACGGCCCAAAAAATTTAAGGAACGCGCTCTTAATAATGAAGGCTGTAAATGATAACGAAAATGCGGAAGATTATGGTAATAGTCAAAGTAATAATGCTGTTACTAATTACAATAAGCCAATTTTTATGAACCTCGCTTATAGCCTTGATACAAAATGGATTGGATATTCTAATTCCTATTCTGATTATTTGGAAGAATTTATTAATAAGTTTAACCCTTCGATTCTATCTTATGACTATTATCCAGTTTATTATGAACTTGATAAGTTGGGAAATCCTAAGCCAATTGAAGTCAATACAACATCATTCTATCAAGCGCTGGAAATATATTTACAAAAATCCAAGCAACATGGTATTCCTTTTTGGGCTCATTGTTTGTGCTTAAAACACGATGTCGACAAAAAACGGTTTTTTATTTACCCTACTGTAGGTATGATGCGTTTTGAGGCTTTTTCAGCTCTCGCTTATGGGGCACAAGGTGTTGTCTATTGGCAATATCGGGTTCATGGCTGTGAGTCCGGTAAATTGGATACTCTTATTCCGGCATTGCCTTCTCCCGTATCCAAGAGTCGTGTTGTATATTCAGAATGCGAATCGTCTCAAATCAATGACTATCCACAAGAAGCTCCAATTGATATCAATGGCAATCAAACTCCTATATGGGATATGGTAAAAACAGTGAATGAAGAAATTATAGATTTTGACTATGTATTCTATAATTGTGATATCATCGAACATTCTCTTTGTGCAGCACATGGTGTATGGAAAGTAGGATATGGATGCTTGAGACAACTTGTGTCCAATGGTGATGGCGTTTTGGTATCTCATATCAAAAATGAGACTGAAAATATCAATGGCCAAAAGAATGTTAGAAATTATATCGTTATCGTAAGTAGGGATCCCTTCAATTCTCAGGAGATTGATTTATATTATCATAGTTCGCCGGTGAATAAACCCAGTGCTCGCTATATAATTCATCAAAGAGCTCCAAAGTCTTACATAGATTCTATGGATTCGGATTTTCAAGAAAATAATGGCACTGCTAATATCACATTGGAACCAGGTGGCTACGCTATTATAGAATACCGAATCAGTTACGATTAGCGAGTGATTCCCCAAATAAAAGAATGCCCGGAAGTGTCCCCAAATTCCCTCCGGGCTTGCTGTCTCTTACTCAAATTCGTCGATCTGCCGTATTCCTTTACTGTTTCTGTTGTATTGTATAAAAAATTGTTGTGAGCTTTGGGGAGATTGCCCCGCTCACAACAATTCCTTATCGAAATAACCAATTTTTATGTCTCCTTTAATTGCGCTTCCTCACGGCTCGCACATGAAGGATGTTGTTTCGGTCTTCACCGGTGGTAGTACCGCTGACCGTGTATTTATAGGATGTTGTGCCGGGATCGGTTATGGCTGTAGATGTCCAGTAATCGCCCGTTAAGTTGCCTGTCATCCTTTTTGCCTCTTCTTGTGCCGGCAAATACCATACCATATCATCCCGGTCAAGTATAGGCATATACATAGTTGCATTACCTTGGGTGCTTGCTTCTACTCTATATCGGTTTTTCATCGCACACGCCCGGGCTGCAAATTCCGTGGGATTTGTAGTAAGTTGCTTATCAGGAGTGCCACCCCATGATTCTAATTGTGCCATTAAGGCTGAGGCATCGTTGACTCCATTATAATTGATAATTTCCCAAGTATTGGCATTACCATCTGTAGTATTCGTAGCGGTAGTGATTTTCTGAATTTTGCTGAAGTCTATAGTTACTTTCCAGTTGCCACCAAAAACACTACCACTATCATCAAGATATGGATAATTATCTATGTAAAATCGTAATAACAAGTGTCTAACTCCATTCAAAAAATTCGATGGCATTGCGTAGGTAATCTTCATCTCTGAATCCCAATTGAAGCCCCAAGGATAGTCGCCATCTTCTATGCGCTCTGTCCCTATGTCATTGTTCCATGATGGACAGCATTGACTGATCTCCATCTCTGCCGGTGCATATTGACTATTGGCTGTCGGTGTGAGTTTGAATGTGATATCTCTGTCGGCTTCTGTTACATTCTCTTTGACAAATGCATATACCAAGATATCCTCTCCTATCGTTGTGCTCGAGATTGAACTTGTGCCGGAGTACTCGTACAACCAATATCCCTGTTCCACAAGTTTCTGAATATCGGTATTCGCAAATTTACCCTGCTCGACGAAGGTGACATTCTCCGGATCCGTTGATGTCAGTGCCCATCCCCCCTCTACATTCTCTCCTGCGCGTAGGTGGATAGGATAGATCACATAGTGGGCATCTATTTTCGTAGGCGCGCTGATGAACTCCAAGTCGTATTCTGGGGTCAGCGAGAGTCTGTAGGTCACCGTCTTCCCTTGTGGCCATTCTTCCCCCGCCAAAGAGGCTGTCAGTGTCCTCTCTTCGCCACTCTTGCCATCCAAGATCTTTACCTCTACCATTGCTTCTGCCGGCAAAGTCGTCTGAGGCAACAGAATGAAGGTCTCATCTGCTCCTGTTATGGAAGTGCCCGCTTGCTCATTGCCCGTAGCTGTGAAGTTCAGCGATAGGGTATAGTCCCCTCTCTCTCCGGTCATAGCCCAGGTGTCTTCGCTGATGTCGTATGTGCCCTCTTTCTGCACACCCTTGAGCGATATCTCTCGGATTGTACAGGGAATTATGTCATTGCCGATCTCAAAACGAACTGCAGTGCAGATATGACGGAATGTCAAGGGTACGGTGTTGTTGTTATCACCGGCTATCTCTCCTGTCGCTGTCACTACGATATCCGTCTGGTCTGCCACTGATGTCGGTGGAGAATAGGTGATCTGATCTTCGCCCGGTGTCGCAGGCGTTCTCATACCTGTCATTGCCACCGGTGCCCAGGCGGTAAACTTAAGATTTCTTGCCGATCCCGGCCAGTAATATTTTGTGTCGCTATACCATACGCCTGCATCTTGGTTAGCTACATTATCATCCATGTAATAAGTGCTGTTCAGCACGCCTCCCTCGCGACATTCCGCCTGAACATGGAAGCTCCCATATCCGGTGATCGTAGCCATCTGTGTGGCTCGTGTCGCTACTCTGCGAGTGCTCTCGCCCGTAGTGTTAATGCCGTCGGTGATTACCGAACGGAGACATAATGTGTCCGTGCTATTCTCCGAACGCATCACAAGCTGATGTGATGTACTTCGCATCGGTGTGTAATTCCCTCGCGTATCTCCGCCATGGTCGGCAGTGATCCGGAAGCAAATCCCGTCGCTCATCCCCTTGTAGCTCTCGAGATCGTCATTGCTACATGATGTGAGCATAAGGCACACAAGTGTTGCCATTATACTTATTATCCTATTTCGTTTTGCGGATCTTTTCATATCGCCTCTATCTTTTGTGCCTTCGTCTTGATAGGTCGTTTAGTGATTAAAAAAATACTTCATCTAATAGTAGAGTCGTTCACCTCCGCCGACAGATATCTCATCTCTCAGACGGCTCTCCTAAAATCTACTAACTTTACTTTCTTACCACCATACCCGGGGGGATATGATGTATCGATCGGTCAATTATTATTATGAATATGAATATTTACGCGGATGGATGGGAATGATAGTTAACCTGCTTCTTTTTCTCAAATTCCCGTTTATCGCGGTTACTAAATTCTCCTATTAGATGAAGTAGTTGATGAAAAGTGTTTTATATGGTATTAGATTATAGTCAAATTATCGTACTTGCAAAGCAAGCAATTTATGGAGTTTGTGATGGTATATAATATGAATTTTGCTTTGCAAGTACGATGTTAACTTCTCTTGATTACTCAAAGAGTCATGTTGTTGTCACCAAAATCTTCCCAAGCTTTAACCTCAGCTTCGAATACGATAGGGCAGAGGTGGCTATCCGGATTTACGTTGTTGGCGTCAAGTTTAGCAACAAATGCGTAGCTAAAACCGGCTTTCCAACCATCTGTGGGCACCGGCAATTTTACTGTATGGTCATAAGTGTCGGTTACACCATTATGCACACGTGTTACTTTAAAAGTTACTTCGTATTCCTGGTTATCGCTCATTTTCGGAATCATATAGAAGTGCTCGCTCTCTTTTGCTCCGTCAGTTGCAGCAAAATTCTCTTTACCCTCACCAAGGATTACCTTGCCAAAATCAAGAGTGGCAGGTACGTTGTCTGCTGCCAGTTCCCAAGTGCAGTCATCTACATTGAGTGTTGCAGTCGCCTTGGTGTTGACGTTAGTGATTTTGATGTCTGTTACATTGATCAGTGAACCATCATCCATGCCATTGGTGAATGCAAACTTTACTCTCGACAAGAGATGCTTGAATGTGAAGTGGATAGCAGCAGGACATCCTGTACCATGATCATCGGGAACAGAAACCTTTGTAGTTGCGTATGTGCCGTCTCCGTCATAGATCAAGTCAGTCTTGCCATCGCTGGTGAAGTCGATCGAACCATATGTGCCAACTTCCGTGGGGGCAGTTACCTTTACCTTGTCATTGTCGTAAGGAGCCACTGCAATGAAGCTGTAGTTGTAGCCGTTTTCCCAATATACCGGCGTGGCGTATGTCCATTTGCTATCTGTGCCTTTGGTTACATCTACTGCAACGAAAGGATTACCGGTTTGTGTCCCTTTGCTCATCAAACCCCACACTGCAAACTTGTTGAAGTTGTTGTTGTCGATGTCAGTGGCTTTTGTGCTCTTGTTCACAAAACCGTTGAACTCGATGGCCATACCGTTGGAGGCCTTCTCAATCGTTTCGTCTTGGCTGCAACTTGCCATCATGCAGGCTGCCATACCCAATAATAATAGCTTTTTCATTTCTCGTGTTTTTTTGATTTAGTTATTTGTTTGATTGTCTTTGCTTTATTTTAATGGTAATTCGATGTCTTCATATTCGCCCCAGCCTTCCAAGTCAACGTCGAAGCCTGATCCACCTTTGCTACCCTCTTCATCGGTGATTTCGATGCCTCTTACTTCTATCACGCCACCCTGCGGCTGTGCTTTCACCTGCTCGGTGATGTCAAAGTCGAAGCTCTTCGTGTCGCCATTCTTCAGCCTTACTTCCAAGGTGAGTCCATAGCGGCGGTCGTCTCCGCGGGTCGTATATTCTGCATTGGGATAGTCGGGTACACCGAAGGTCTTGACCACAGCTTCCGCTCCGTATGATTCGATCGTGCAGTCGTAGAGGATTGTGGCTGAGGAGTCGGAGGTATGTCCGTTGTAGAGCCACACCGCCTCTGCCATCCCTGCCATCGCTCCGCGTGCCAGTGCCACATATTCCAATCCATGGCTAAATTCATACCTTACCAAGTATTTGAACACCACCGGATTCATCGTTACATTCAGCGTATTGACCTGTACATCGCGTTTTGCCTCATAGCTGTCGATATAGCATCCATAGAGCATATCGGGTTCACTGATGCAGCGTTCGTCATTGATCTCCCACTCCGGGTTGCTTCGATAAGAGGAACGCATTCGCGTTCGTGTCGTGGCGCGTGCCAAAGCGTAGGAGTCCATATCATCGAACACGATATATTCGGTGTCGTTGTTGTAAAAGAGCAGACTGTGCTCTCCCGGCATCATCATCACCACATCGCCCGTTGCAGGAGTGTTCATCACGTAGGTCCTGCCCTCTGCGTTGTAGAATTGTATACGCAGTCCCTCCGGTATTCCGGGGCGTAAGGCATTGTAACCTATCTGGAATCGCTCTTGCCAATTTTGCTGCCAATCGACTCCACCCTCCATGCGCTGTTCCCAATCGAGTCGATAGTCTGCTTGGATGTTTACCATATATTTCGGTGCATGGTCGCTATGATCGAAGCATAAGTCTTTGTGATCGCACGACGTGCCTGTCATCATGATTGCTCCCAACAGTATAAGGGAGCCTATATTGCTATTTCTCATTTGTTACCCCCTTTCTTGTTGCTATTGCCACGACCGATGAGCCATACCAGTGATATCTCTGCCTTGGTAGGACCGATCCAGTGTCGCTGTTTTGTCGATTCCCACACATAGTGTCCCTCTTGTGGTGTGTAGGTAAAGTATTTACCTCCCCAGTAGCCCACACCTATCGTGAAGTCGATGTTGAGTCGATTGGCTATCGGCAGTGAGTAGCCATATTCGATGCCGGCGGCATAGTTGGGAGTGTGCCACATGTTGTGTCCCGGTGAGCCTCCCATATAGCCCTTGCCTCCCCATTCGAAGTCGTAGGTGAAGATCTCGCCATAGATGCCGATGTGATGTCCGGTCAACGGCTTGCGCTTGGCGGCCTTGCCTATCCATTTCCTTACCGACAATTCGCCGCCGTAGGCGCGCCAGTAGCGATGGCGTCGGTCGCTCTTCCACCAGGCATACGTACAGCCTCCCGAGATCGACCAGCCCCGACCTAAGTAAAATTCTATGCCAAGGTTGGGCAAGGCCATAATGTCGTAGAGCATATTGGTCTTGATGTCCATATAGAAACGCTTTTTTTCTGACTCTCTTGACACTCTCTCGATTACTTCGATCTTGCCGGGTATGGCTACATGTCCCAAGTATTCCCCTTCGGGAGTCTGAACCAACATTTCGCCCGTCTCTTCTTTGAACACTACAACTGAATTGCGAATGCGTGGAAACATATACCGAGTGATATAGCGCCATGCTATTCCTTTGTCCAACTTTTGTAATCGTGCTATGCGGCTATCTTCCCCTTTGATGCTCTTGCCGGGATTGCTGTTGATGATCTCCAGCACTTCCTCTTTGTCGGGAAGTTCAGATTCGGCTACCATCTCCGCCAAGGCGCTCCATGCTATCTCTTCGACATAGTTGATTGTCACTCCTTCCGGAATGTCGAAATGCCGACGCACATATTCTTCAATGCTCTGTCGACGTCGATCTGCAAGTTCTTCATTCAATTTGATCGGCCCTTCGGGCGATGCATATCCACAAAATATGATTTCTGTCAGTTTCCCGGTGCTGTCTTGTTTGATACTTTCAAGATATGTCTTTATCTCGCCGAGTTGATAAGCATTCTCCCGATAGGTCGACTCTATCTTGCTCTTGCCCACACGATAGTCTACACGATAGTCTTCTTGCTGTCCAAGTGCCAACTGACCCGAACAGCCCAAAACTAATACTGATATGATTACTTTTTGTATATTCATATTAATTCTTTTATCTCTCTCTTATTAAGAAAGAGATAAAAGAATTAATTCGTTGAATATTAGGGGGTATGC
>JBJEKI010000122.1:0-7190 GCA_051878555.1 Lepagella sp.
TTCTCGTAGGGGGAGAGGATCAGAGCATCGCTCTTGCGACTGATGATAAGTTCGATGTTGGGAGATGAACTCTGACCGCAGTCTGCCACTTCACCACGCTCCACACGCTTGCGAACCTTTCGGCAGTTGATATAAGGAAGGTCGCAGATACCGGCTATGGCTTCGCCGGCTCCCAGTTCATCGATCAGCGAGACATGTACGCCGGAGTAAACCACACTCCGCCTCAGGGGAACATTAACGGTCATCACATCCTTGGCGAGGGTGCCATAGTCGTCATGATCCTCTTCGATCAGAGCATATTTCGCCATGATCCGGGTGGTGTCCCATGGATTGCGTATCGTCACGAGTGTCACACCCCGGCAGATCGAATCCATGCAAAGATTGGCACTATATTTCAGCTCAATCTTATCCCCTTGAGGCCGGTTATCATTATGACCATTGCCACCTCTACATGAGAGTAGAAGTGACAATGTTATAATAAGGGTTAATGAGAATATTTTACGGAAGTGTCTCATTTTACATATTCTGCGAAATAAGCCGGACCACCCGAACCGAGTGTGAACTTCGTTTGGAATTTGAAGTTGTCGCCGTTATAAAGATTGACATAACCGGGGAGGGTGTAGCTGGGATAGTCACCATCCATCACATAGGAGCCGATCATCACGGTGTTCGTTGTCTGATTATACCAGAATGAGTGGGGGTACTCCGGAGTTTCGAAATTCCAAGTAGTCACCTCGCCGCTCTTGGCATCAACAAGTGAATATGTGGGTGCGTAGGGAGTATATGAATAGGGGGTATATGCCACTGCGATCTTATCTCTTAGAGCGCCGGCTACATGGCTCTTACAGATCTCGGTAACGGTATAATCGTAATTTACTCTATAAAGCATTGACTCGACATCAGTATAATTGCCGGAGCAGAGAAGGTAGAGGCAGTCGTCGCAGACGATAAACTGACGGGGATTCAGACCAACCTCAAATCTCTTCTCTACAGTCATGGTCTCGGGGTTAACGATGCTGGCAGTCTTGCCGTAGGTGGGGTAGTTCATACCGTCGCTTTCAGGCACATAAATTTTGCCGCGATAGAGTGCAATCTGATCGGGGTTGGGACCTACCTTCACACTCTTATCGATAGCGAGTGTGAGTGTGTCTAAGCGTGCCAAGTAGCCATCATACATCGACATATAGACACCACCCTTGTAGCATACCATAGAGTAGGGAGATGTGCCGTGAGTAGGATCGTCGGCAAGCTTGATCTGCTTGATAGAGAGATTGGTAGCTTTGTCGATGATCTCGATAGTGTTCGACTGAGAAGTGCCGATATAAATCTTGCTCCCATACACTGCCATACATTGGGGAGTGTCGCCGAGGCTGCGGTTGTTGGCTGCCTTGAAGATACCGGTCTTAATGTTCATATCAAAAAGGCTGATAGCGTCGAGGCTTCCTTCGATGTTGCTGTACATGTTGCCTTGTGTCAAGACATAGACATCGGTAGGTCCAAGTACTACAACCGGTTCATCGTCGCCACCCGGTACGTCGGGATTTTCCGGGTCTTTGTCGTCGTCACTACATGACACCATGCTCATGCCGAGCAGGGGTAAGAAGAGTAGATAAAAAAGTTTTTTCATTTGGTTTTGGAAATATTAGATTGTTTATTTAAATGATTGTTTCTATTTTCGGTTATAGGCGGTATTCTATCGATACTGCCCAGGATCTTCCCGGCATAGGATAGCGAGCCACGATCTCATATTGCTTGTCGAGGGCGTTGATCAGGTCGGCACGCAGCGTCAAGGAGCTTCGCTTTATCCGAATCTCGCGATAGAGGCTGAAGCCTATCTCCATATATCCCGGTATACGCGAGGAGGGGAGGTTGAGCGTCTCAGCATATCTCGACGAGCAACCCGTGCCGTGAGCCACGATATTGACCCAAGGATTCTGCCAGGTGAGCGACCAACCGCCCGAGTTTAGCGGGATGTATGGCAGTTGTTTCATCCAGTCTGCCATCGTGCGGTCAGTGCGTGGGGCTGCCCGCTGATAGCTGTAGTTACCGGTCAGTATCAAGTCGTGTCCCTCTGCCGGGCGGAAGTCTGCGTTTAGGGTGACATCAGCACCGAGGATTCTCACTTCGCCGAGATTTTTCATCGTCATCACAAACATATTGTAGGGCATGGCGACAATCTTGTTTTTCACGCGGTTGAAATAACCGTCGGCAGAGAGTTCGAGGTCGGGCAACCACTCGGCGATGCGGCGCGACCAGGTCATGCCGAGGTTGAGTTGGCGGGCTATCTCCGGTTCGAGGTTGATCGACCCATAGTGGTCGAAGTAGAGTTCATTGAAGGTGGGCATACGCATTCCCGATTTATAGGAGGTGCGGATATACCACTGTTCATTGGCTATGGGCTGGATATTGAAACCTATCGAGGGGGATACTTTCCATCTGTCGATTTGCTCTTCGCCGGTTTGGGGTAGGTCACTGATATAGGAGAGAAGACCGTGGGCAGTGGCAGTGAGTCGCCAGATTCTATATTTGACTGATATTGACTGCAGGAGGGAGTTGCGCTGAGGATGGTTGTTGCCTCGCAGGTTGCTCGACAAGGCATTGTGCCAGTAGTCGGCAGAGTAGGAGAGTGCCAAGTCAGTAATCGGGGTATATTTCACCGCTGCAGAGATATATTCCTCTTGCTGGATATAGCGGTTGTCGAGTTTTCCATCGGGGTAGATGCCGTCGATGTCGGTATATCTCAGGTCGGTCCAATCATATTTGGCAAGCGCGCGGAAGGATACGTTGGGAGCGAAACGACCGTCATATCGGATCTGCGCCATCAGATCTTTGTCGTGAAGGTGCTGGTTGCTCTTGTTGTTGTAGTATTTCACCGGTCCGGGGAGGTCGCGAGAGCTGTCATACCAGTATGTTTTGGCTTGCAGACTATGGTCATCGTTGACCTTCCGGAGGGCATTTATCTCTACATGTCCGGTGTTGGTCTGAGAGTTGTTGCGTTTTTCGCGAGTAGTTTCCTTACCATTATATATGGTGAAGGGGTAGTTGTTGCGAGCATGGAGATATTCGCCGTTGAGGGAGAATTTGAAGTTGCTGCCATTGGCTATGCCGAAGCGTAGCGAAGGATTCCAGGTGCCGAAAGATGCGGCGCGCAACTTGACAGCCAACTCGGGACGGCGCGATGACACGTCTGCGGCGTCTATGGTGGAGATGCTGAGGGTGGAGGCAGAGGCGAGTGTGCGTGCCGATTGGAGCATGTCGTCGCCATCACCCATGCGGATGGAGAGGGAGGAGAGGCAGTCTAACGAAAAACGTGAGAGGTCGATCTGGCCGCTCTGAGCATCGCCGAGTGCCACGCCGTCGTAGGTTACGCCGGTGTGCTGAGTGCCGAGGCCGCGAACAGACACTGTCTTCATACCTCCCGAACCGCCATAATCGCGGAGGTTCACTCCCGGCAGACGGTGGATAGCATCAGATATGTCGGTGATGCCTGCCACTTGGAAGGTGGAGGCATCGAGGGTATATGTCGCAACAGATTCTTGTTCTTGGCGTGACGCCACGACTTCGAGGTCGGACAGCTCAACCACGCCATCTTGCGCCATATATGCCGAATCGGGCAGCTCCACCCGGTGGGAAACCGCTGTAGTGATGGCATCAAAAAAGAAAGCTGCTACAGCCGATTGCGCTGTTGCAGCCACGATGATGCTTGCTATGACATATTTAAGATGCTTTCTCATCCTCGTGGAAAACGAATTATTCATGGTTAAGCTGCCAAGATGGTCGGACTATTACCGTAGCGGGACTGTAGAGGATTTTCACCTCATTCATCTAAAGACTTGATTCAAAAGCGGAAAGTACAATCGCAAGAGCCAAGCCTCAAACAGCACTGCAAAATTAAAACAAATAATCCACAAAACCAAATCCTCCACCCCAAGCCGCGTAGCAAAAATCAGTCCAATCAGGTCTATCAGTGGTTAAACAAAATTCGCGATAATCCGTGGTTATCTTAGATCTATGACAAATTATCGATAATATTTCCTAAAAATGCCAACTTTTCAAATATTTATTGTATATTTGCAAACAGTTTTAGCGGATTATATCAATACTTTTTTTAACTATACCCAACCTATTTATGAGCATTTTTACCAAGAAATCATTGTTTGCATTCCTTTTTGCTTTTGCACTCGCTGCACCGAGCATAAAGACACAAGCAGCTGAAAGCCTGCCATATACATGCGACTTCAGCGAAGAAGAACTCGCCACATGGTCGCTCCAAGACCTCGATGGCGACGGCTTCAACTGGTATTATGGCGAAAGCAACATCGGTGGCTACGGCGCCGCTTCAAGCTACAGCTCCGACAATGACGTCAACAACGTCATGCTCTCCCCCGCCATCGCCCTTGAAGCCAACAGCAAATACATACTATCCTTCACCGCCTACACATCCTACTACGAACGAGAAAACCTCGAAGTGGGCATCGGCACATCTACCGACGTCTCCACCCACACCATCATCTACACAAAGGAGATCAAAAACTACTATGGAGAAAAGATCGAGCTCACCCTTCCCCAACTCGAGGGGGGCGAATATTACCTCAGCTTCCGCCACTACCTCGACCGCGGCAAGGGTATGATCATCGTAATCAAAGACCTGAAACTCGGCGCCCCCGAGGGTGGTACGCTGAAGGGTAAAGTAACTTTGAGCGGCAGCACCGACTGCTCCGGCGTGTCGGTATGCCTCGCCGAAGACTCCGAACACTTCAGCATGGTGACCGGCGCCGACGGCGAGTATCAGTTTGTCAAAGTGCCTGCCGGCAATTACACTGTTGTCGCCGACCGTCATGGCTATCTCGCCAAGGAACTGACAGCAAGCGTGGCTGACGATCAGACCACCACTCTCGACATCGCCCTGAGCGAGATGCCCAAAGGATCATTCACCGGAAACGTGAGCCACAGCGATGGCAGCCCCGTAGTGGGTGCCAAGATCGAGATCATCGGCTATGATCAATACCGCACCGTAACGGATGCCGATGGTAAGTTCAGCGTCTCCGACGTAACCATCAACGATCCCGTAGCCTCAGTCTACACCATCGTAGCGCAGAAGAACCTCCTCAATGACAACACCATCGTCAGCACCATCTCCGAAAGCGAACCCACGACCGCGCTTAGTGTGCCGATGACACAAAGCAGCGTGGCGCCCCTAAGCATCTCCGCTGACCGCAATGGCACCGTAACCTGGAAACGTCCCGCTCACCTCCGTCAGCATCTCTACGACAATGATGAAGAGGGTAGTCCCTACGGTTACGAAACCGGTTCGCTGAGCAATGTAATCGGTAACCTCTTCCCCAATCCGATGACCCTCCACAGATTAACATTCTACTCCACCGAAGTGTCAAACCAAGCAGAGACACTCACCATCTATGTGATCGGTGTAGACAGCAACGGACAACCCACCGGCAATGTGCTCTACACCACCAAGATCCCCAACATGCCCGACACATGGAGCGAGGTGACCCTCCCCACACCCTTGCGCTGCGACAATGGTTGCGCGATTGCCATCGCCGCTAACGGTGCTTTCGGCATCGCTCGCGACACCAACACCGAAGTGCTGCCCGGCAATAAATCATTCTTCGCCACCTTCTACACCGCCCCTGACACCTACCGCTACTTCAGCGAATTGAACTACGGCGGTGCTCTGATGATACGCGCCTTCGGCGAGAACATCGAAGATACTCCCGAAGATGACATCGAATACCTCGTGCAGCGCCATAACACCAACGACTACGACAATCCCGATGCTTGGGTGTCTTTCCCCGCTACCCAAGGCTATAGCCTCACCGACAGCAACTGGGATACACTCCCCCAAGGCTATTACATCTACACCGTAAAGGCCCGCTACACCATCGACGACGTTACCTCCGAAGAGACCGTCTCCGAGAGAATCGAGAAAGATATGCGCTGCAATCTCACTCTTCATCTAACCACCAACTCCGGCAATCCCGACGATGCTGAAGGTGCCCTCTTCGAGGTCTACCATCCGGGATATGATCCTCACACAGCGAACGTGGAAAATGGTTCTGCCACCATCTCCAATCTCCTCAAGGGTGATTACTCCGTGAGAGTCAGCAAGAAAGGTTTTGAGAGCTATAACTCGACCATCACCCTGCAAGATGGCGCTCAAACCATCGATGCCGAGCTGAACCAAAAAATCCTCCCTGTAGTCAACATCGACTATCTCGCCGATAGCAAGACACTGGCATGGGATCTTTTTGCCGATATCCATGAAGACTTCGATGGCGACGACTTCGCCGACTTTGAGATCGATGCCCCCGGCGAAATAGGCTGGAACTACTACGATGGCGATATGTATTACACCTACGGGTTCTCCGCTATCTCATTCCCCGGAATGACATCGAAGATGGCTGCCATCATCTTCAATGGTAGCGAAACATCTCCCGAGATGCCGCAAGAGACTGCCCACAGCGGTCAGCGAGCTCTCGCATGCTTCGACGCTGCCGCCACTATGAGCTCCGAAGGTGGCGAAATCACCAAGCACCAAACCGACGATTGGTTTATCACCCCCGCTCTCAACTATCACCGCGACTTCAAATTCTCCTTCTACGGTCGCAGCTACACATATACCGACGGCATGTTGGAGAATGTGCAGGTAGGTTACTCCACCACCGGTATGGCTCCCGAAGACTTCACATTCATCTCCGGCGTGATCGACCTCCCTGTGGAATATGAATATTACGAATTTGAAATCCCGAAAGAAGCAAAATATGTAGCCATCAACAACTGCACCTTCGATGGATTCTTCCTGCTGATCGACGATGTGGCGTTCACCACCGGCATCAAGCACTCCGGCGAAGGACCCTCCTACGGATCATTTACCGGTTATCGGGTGACTGTAGATGGCAACAGCACCGAGCTGCCGGCAGATGTCACCACCATGTCGCTCAGCGACCTGGCAGAGGGAAGCCACACTGCGAGCATTGTGACGCTTTACGCCTCCGGAGAATCTGCACCCCTCACCCTCGACTTCAACAACACCTCCGGCATCGTAGAGACAGCCGTAGACGCAACCACGCCGGTGATCTACTACAACCTGCAAGGCATCGAGGTAACCAACCCCGGCACCGGCATCTACATCCGCAAGCAAGGCGCCCATGCCAAGCAAATCCACATCAAAT
>JBJEKI010000123.1:0-28752 GCA_051878555.1 Lepagella sp.
CTGCTCAAAAATATCCGCCTCTACGACCCAAAAAATTTAAGGAACGCGCTCTTAAAGCCTATGGATAGATGATGGCTTATAGGCCATTGTAGGTTGTGCCGTTGGCGATCTTGCGAACGCGCACGTAGTAGGAGTTCCAGGTGCTGGCGATATAGTAGTCCTTGCCGTATGGCTTAACGACCTGAACGCGAACATCTTTCGAAGTCTGTGAACCGGAATATTTCACACGCAGTGTGATCACGGTGCCGTTGAGCAATTCCGACTCTTCGAAAGGAACGTTGTCGACGTATGTCTCGACGGTATAAGGCTTGGTGGGGTTATAGCCATTTTCAGGAGAAGCTCCCTTGAGGAAGGCAGCCACCTGATAGGGGCGAGCATAGTTGGGATCGGTGCTGGTGAAGAGTTCTTTGAGTCGATCCTTCAGGTCGGGAGTGATGGTGGAGGGGGTGGCAACCTCTTCGAGGCATTTCAAGCCTACGGTAGCGCCACGCTGGTTGTACATCTCCATAGCCACGAGCACGAGGGCTGCTGCACCCTGAGGTGTGCCGCCGATCTGGCTTTGCAGATCCTTGAAATCGGCATACGAACCGGGAATACCGCTGAGTTGAACGCTCGACTCCTCGCCGGCTGTCCAAGTAGTGGTGTTGATGTCGCCGACGATTGTGCCGGTGACCGGTATGGACTCCTCCGGCTTGACATTGCCACCGGTCTGAGACGTAGAACCGCCGTTGTCGCCGCCGGGATTATCCTTATCGTCATCGCCGCAAGAGGTAGTGCCGCAAGACACGAACATGGCGATCAGTGCCATCACGAAAAATGATTTCAGTTTCTTCATAACAAATTAATTTTTTGAATTATTCTGCGGCAAAGTTAGGAAGAGGCAAGAAAAGAAAGTGTCAAAAGAGAGACATAAAATTTCAAACGAAGAACAAAATAGCCAACTTCCCACCTTGAGCAACAAAAAATTACCGCCCATGATAGAAAATGTCAAATCCCGGCGCAATAAAGCGAGGCTCTTCTATGGTATCAGCGTATTAAGAGCGCGTTCCTTCTATGGTATCGGCTCTAATTCCGGAAGTATTACCTGCCTGTCGTTGTATCCATTTTGCAGGAACATGCAATAGTATATCGGAAGATAGGTCACCCCGTTTTTCATGAACACGTTGCGCTCGTTTGATAGGGCTATGGCTCGATTTATCCCATAGTCCGGGGTCTCAAGGAAATTGGTCAATGCACTATGCTGAGTATAGTCTTTACCTGATTTTACCTCTATCGGTAAAACCTCCAGCCGATCATGATCATCTATCAGGAAATCGACCTCTCCTTTTTTCTTATTGTCATAATAATGTAATCGGGCATCATGTGCCGCAAGTTC
This sequence comes from Lepagella sp., assembly GCA_051878555.1. GTDB lineage: Bacteria > Bacteroidota > Bacteroidia > Bacteroidales > Muribaculaceae > Lepagella. The sequence goes on from JBJEKI010000123.1 coordinate 1,376, forward strand.
TTGAGCGACTACCGACTCATAGACCGTGCCAAGATTTACGCTCTTGATGTCTTGTAACACAGCATTTACATTCAATCCATATAGCAAATATGTCAAAAGTCCGATATCATTGAGATATAACTTTACCAATCGCTTTTGCTCCGACTCCACAAGTGGGAATCGGGGGTTGCTGATGGCATTGACTTCCAACACGACTCCCGAATTAGTAAGATATTCAAATTCATCGGCATAGTCTGAGAAGGTTTTGCCCTTCTTTCCCTCGATATTCGTATAGACCATACGCTTCTTCTTATTCTCCAGATTACTCGGCACAAGATCATATACCTTTCGAATCTTCAGCTTGTGTTCTTCGTCATATTGAGAGGCATCTATACGATATAGGTTGTGTATATCTCGGTGAGTCTGTCTCACTCGAGTCATATTCCTGTCGGCCAGATAATTGTTGACCGCTTCAGGCATACCCCCTACCAACAGATAGTATTGAAATCGCTTCAGCAAAATATTATGCGTGCTTTCATCCAATGCTTTTTCTTGCAAAAATGACTCACGAATATTTTCAATCCACTCCTTGCCTATGCCGGTTGCCCACAAAAATTCTTCAAAATCCAGAGGATACATCTGCTCGATAGTCACACTGCCGAGAGGCACTGATGGCGTCTGTGAAAGAGCAACACCTAATTGCGAACCACTTGCAATAAAACGATAGCGAGATTCCTGATTGAGAAACTTCAGCATCGTCATCAGATGGGGATAACTTTGTATCTCATCCAGAAATATTAATGTGTCGTTCTTATCCCCTAAGGGTTGTGTGCAATAGTTGCTCAATCGAATGTAGAGATCATCGGTAGTGTGGACATCGGCAAATACTTTATCACCCTCTTTATCCTCTTTGAGATTGATCTCTACATAATTAGCAAACAATTTTCTTCCTACATATCGAATAAGATAGGACTTGCCTATCTGCCTGGCTCCATTCACCAGCAGAATTTTGTTGGGCTCATCTCTGAGGAAGCGCTCTAAATATGAAGTAAATTTACGTTCCAGCATAATAACAACATCTCTAATTTCGGATTCAAAACTACAACAAAAAATTCAAATTAGCAAGAGAAAAGCCACTTATTCCATTTTTTTGAGGGTAAAAATGTCCACTTATTCCGTTTTTTTAGAGGGAAAAAAAGCCACTTATTCCGTTTTGTGGTTATTGTTTTGCCGCAATGGGGTAAAAATAGCCATTGTCGGCAAAATAAGAGCTGATAATTTTGCCGCAATCTATATTTTTACTATCTTTGTGGCAAAATAAGATTATAATTATGGCCCAAATCATAATAGGAAGAAGTAAAGAGCAGCAGGAACTTATAGATATCTATAACTCCGGGAGGCCGGAATTTGTCGTAGTGCAAGGAAGGCGCCGAGTAGGTAAGACTTACTTGGTAAGGGAGCTGTTTGAGGGAAAAATGACATTCTATCATACCGGTCTATCGCCGGCTGAGATATCTCCTGAAGCGGGGGGATTGATGAAATTGCAACTTGAGAGTTTCTATTCATCGCTTGTGAGATATGGCTATAATGGTTCAGCACCTCACACATGGATAGAAGCCTTCGACAAATTAAGAGATCTATTGGAATCCAAGGGAGAGACGGAGCGACAAGTAGTGTTCATCGACGAATTGCCATGGATGGATACGCCTCGATCATACTTTATTTCTGCCTTCGAACATTTTTGGAATGGTTGGGGATCCAGTCGGAGCAATCTGATGCTGATAGTATGTGGCTCAGCCACATCATGGATCAACGATAAGATTATCAACAACAAAGGAGGGCTCTATAATCGATTGACAGCCGAAATCATCTTGATGCCATTCACCCTTGGAGAATGCGAGCAACTATACCGACATCTCGGGATATCCATGGATCGCTTCGACCAGTTGCAAGCTTATATGATATTAGGGGGTATACCTTATTACATAATAATGATGGATAAGCGGCTCAGTCTTGCACAAAATGTCGACAATCTCTTTTTCGTCAAGAATGCAAAATTGAAAGATGAGTATTCGCGTCTCTTCCACTCACTCTTCACTAATCCGGAGGATTATATGTCAGTAGTCAGCCTGTTAGGGAAAAAACGAATTGGGTATACGAGGAAAGAAATAGCAGAGAAGACGCAGATAGCATACGGGGGAGGTCTGACCAATATACTGAAGGCTCTTGAAGCCGGATGTTTCATCGAGTCATATATACCCTACAAGGGGTCGCGACGAGATGTTTGCTATCGACTTGTCGATCCGTTTTGTCTCTTTTACACCCATTTCCTTGGAGAGAAGAGGAGCTCGGACCCTCACTTTTGGCAGAACAACTTGCTAATGCCGGCGCTGACGGCATGGCGAGGCTTTGCATTTGAGAATATATGCACGCTTCATATTGACCAAATAAAGCGTGTGCTTGGGATAGGGGGAGTGTATACCGAATGCTCATCATGGAAAAGCAAGGCCTCTGCAGATGCTACACAGATTGACCTTGTGATAGACAGGGCAGATCATGTCGTGAATCTCTGCGAGATGAAGTATACAGTAAGTAATTTCCGCATAGACAAGTCGTATGATGCCGATTTGCGTCGCAAGATTTCTACGTTTATTGAAGAGACACAATGTCGCAGTTCGGTGCATCTGACATTAGTGACGACATACTCTTTGGAGCGCAATGAATATTCCGGCAGAGTGCAGAGTGTCGTCACCATGGACGACTTGTTCAGTTAAGAACGCGCTCTAAATTCGTTCTTTTTTGATATTATAAGGTTGCTATTTGTTTTGTTATGGTAAGACAATGTTTTATTCTTTTCGGGTGCTTGGCACTCGGAGAACTTGTGGTGATGCTTACCGGGGTGAAGCTCCCCTCGAGCATCATCGGTATGCTGATACTCACGATTTTGCTTAAGGTGGGTGTCGTGAAATTGGAGTGGGTCCGCGGTTTGACCGATTTCCTGATTGCTAATCTGGGATTTTTCTTCGTGCCCCCGGGTGTGGCCCTGATGCTTTATTTTGATCTGATCAAGGCTGAGCTGGTGCCTATAGTCGTAGCCACAATCTTGAGTACGGCGTTGGTATTGCTCCTTACCGGACACACCCATCAGATTGTGTCTAAGGGTAATAAGAGATTGTCAAAGAGGTTAAATTCGTTACGCAAGAAGAAATGAGAACTTTTATCACTAATGAATATTTCCTGTTGGCGCTGACATTCGGGGTCTATGCAGGAGCGAAGTTTCTACAGAAGAGGGTCGGGAGTATATGGTTGAATCCGATATTGATAGCGATAGCGCTGCTGATTGGCTTTTTGATGCTCTTCGACATACCCTATCAAGAGTATGAGGCGAGTGCCCATTTGATAGATTTTTGGTTAAAGCCGGCAGTTGTGGCATTGGGTGTTCCGTTGTATTTGCAGTTGTCATCGATCCGCAAGGAGTTATTGCCGATTTTGATGTCGCAAGCGATGGGATGCATGGTCGGCATCGTGAGTGTCGTGGAGATAGCGCGGATGTGTGGGGCATCGGAAGTGGTGGTACGTTCACTTGCCGCCAAGTCGGTAACGACACCGATAGCCATGGAGGTGACTGCGGCGGTAGGGGGTATTCCCTCGTTGACGGCGGCCATCGTAGTGGTGACCGGATTGATTGGAGCGATAGCGGGATTTAAGATTATGTCGGTGGGAGGTGTTCGCAATCCGATGGCGAAAGGGCTGTCGATGGGAGCGGCCTCTCACGCCTTAGGCACGTCGGCAGCGATGGACCGTGATGAATTTGTCGGGGCATACGCCGGACTGGCGCTGACGCTCAACGGCATCTTAACAGCGATCCTAACCCCCTACCTCCTCGAACTAATATTATAGAATCCCACTCTGATGAGTGGGGGATAAGGCAGGGGGCGGTGCAAATTTTTTGCGCCGCCCCCCCTTCGAGAATATAAATATATGGTAGAAAAAAAAGATTCTTTTGTTTGGATTCTATCTCTTGGATTCTATCCTTTTGGATCTATTGCTTGGATCCGTGAGATTGGATCTTATCACTTGGATTTTATCGCTGGTGGTAGATGAATTTTTTGCCGGCTCGGATGTAGATCTCGCCATCCAAGGGGCGTGTCACGCGGATGCCTTGCAGGTCGTAGATGGCTTCGTCGTCGGCTTCTTCCGTCGTTATACAGATGCCGTTCTTTACATCTCGCTTGATTTGCAATTTTACCTGCTGCGAGTGGCCTCGTTGCGTGCAGATTGCCATCAGATGATATACAGGCTCTTCTTCCGCTTCGCGTGTCTGATCTGTGCTATCCTCTTCCGGAGTCTCATCTTCGAAGTATAGCATCGAGCCTTCCAAACGGAAGTGGCCGGTGGCAGTCTCATCGTCAAGAGCACTTAGTGCATAATTTTTGCGTGCTTCGCACATATCGAACTCTTCGCCAAATAAGTCTGCCAAGTCATAACCGGCATCGCCTACGCTGATCTCGTAGCTATCCATCACCGGCAGGTCGCCGAGACGGTCAAGACAGAGATAGGTCGGAGTGTTGAGATAGCCATTAGACTTGTCGGAGCCATCGAAGATGAATCGCAGCGAAGTGACGCATCCGAGCGGACGGAGGTCTACCCACTCCCATTTGTCGATGATATAATGCTCTAATGATGAAGAGTCGCGATAATCGCCCAAATAATAGTCGAGCGATGTGGATGTGCCATCGGCATGTTCTCCGATGATGGTTACCATCATCCAGCTGCCGGTCTCGAATGCCTGTGCATATCCATCGCCATAGCTCATCGAGTTGAAGGCGTAGGCGCTATTGGTGATATAAGCACCCTTCACCACTTCACCCTCTTCGTTATTGACCACATCAATGGTAAGACCCGAGGGATATCCCACGCAGAAGTTGTCGCTGTCGAAGCCTCCACCCGGTGCCGAACGATATTGGTCGCTGAGCGAGGTGAACTCTGTGGCGGGATCATTGCTCAGGGTGAATCCATACCAATAGTTATATTCCGGCATCGAGCCATAATTGAAGGCATAGGATCCGCTATAGAACTTGCCGCTTTCGCCCGAGGGGAATAGGTCGGCACCTTCAGCCAGATAGTTGTCGTCAAATTCAGCCACGGCATGTTCGCCTCTCACCTCGACATGGCGATAGGTGGAGATCTCTTGGCCATCGGCGGAAGTCACCTTCACGACATAACGTTGCGACACTCCGGGAGTCACCGTCACTGACTCTTCGTTGCTTACGACAGAGCCATCTTGAGCCATCCAGAGATAAGTGTAGGGTTCAACGCCGCCGATCACGATTGCCGCGAGTTCGACTTCTTCGCCCGCCTCGATCACAGGGATATCGGTCAGGTCTTGTTCTTCGATCTCGAGAGGATAGATGGTCACCTTGGTGGTGAAGGGTTCGCCGGCTATGATCTCCGACCAAGTGCCTACCGAACTTACCGCCATGAAGAATGGGCGATAGGTGGTGGCCTCCTCAAGGTCGTTGACACGCACCGAGCACTCCACATCGGCAGAGATGTCTACCGGAGTCTGACTTTGGATGGCATCGCTATCGGGAGCCACCGAGTCGTCGCTCCATTTCATCAGAAGCATATACTGCTTGCCTGTTTCGCTCCACTTGCTGCTGATTGTGGCGCTGCTATCGGTGATCGCCGACACCACGGGATAACCCTCAGCCATAAGAGGAGCCTCTTGAGAGATCTCGGCAAATTCGTAAGCACCGAGAGTCAACTCGCTCTCCGGACGCACACGGCCCTCGATATCGACAGTCACGAACTCGCAGGGAGCACCGATGGTCAAGCCATCTGCCGAGACGAGGTGAGAATCGGATTCCGAAGCATATTCCGGCATCAGGAGGATGTTGGTCTCATTGCCCCAAAGTGCCGAAGCCTCTGCCATGCTCAGGTAGGTGGCATCATTCTTCACTACATTCTCGCCGAGGGTGCCGAGAGCGTTACGCTCCCAGGTGTAACCGTCGCAGTCGGTAGTGTTCCAGAAGTAGAGGCAATGGTTGGTCGAAGTGCAATGATTGGTCATAATGTTGTCATGCACTCGTACATTGCGAGGTTGCGCCGAACCGGTGGTTGCCATCACCAGACCGTTGGTGCCCTCGATGCGGCAAGTGTTGTAGCAGATCTCGACATTGCGGATATCATTATTGATCTGCAGCGTGCGCGAGTAGATATCGGCAGCGCCGTCGATGATGATATCATTGTTGAAGATACGGATCGGGGCATCAGCCTTGCCATAGCACCCATCGCGCAGATAGAGGCCGTAGGCTGAATTGGCGGCAGTGGTCTTGATCTTATTGCCGCTGATCTCGCAGTCGCCGGTGAGGCGGCAGATCTCGAATGCCGAATAGCTCGACGGGGCGGCGGTGTGAGTCACCACATTGCCGGTGATCACGGCATCCTCCTCGCTATAGATATAGAGGCTGCGACCTATATTCGACACTACATTATTGCGGACCACCAGCCCACGCTCCTTGGGGAGAGCCACGTAGGATGTGCCTCCAAGGTACATGCCATAACGGCCGCCGCTCACCGAGCAGTCTTCGATGGTCATAAAGTCATTGTTATAACCGGCGATATTCTCCGGCACATAATTGCGGATCAGATAGATGCCGCTATAGCTTGTCGACATATCTCCGCTCACCACGCAATTACGCAGGGTGAAGTGAGGCGAACGGCTCTTGATATAAACGCCTGCCTTGAAGGCATTGGAGCCGGCAGTGATCGACACATCTTGCAGAGTGACCCAAGGAGTGGCGGAGACAGTGAATATAGCCTCACTCGAAGTGGCGTAATTGCCGAGTAGTTGCACGGCATTGCGGTCGCCGCTTTGACTCTTGAAGGTGATGGGAGAGGCTTCGGAAGCTCCGGGGATCTCTTCGATCACGATATTTTCAGAATACTCGCCATCGGCGATGAGGAAGGTTACCGGACCTTCGACACCCTCCGACAGGGCAGCGACAGCCGCGCTAAAGGTGGCATAATCACCCTCGGCACCAATCACGAACTCACCCTTCAAACCAGCCTTGATCTCGCGAGATACGACATCTTCGGGGAGGGTCTCGACTGCGGCATCGTTATAGGTGACACCGCTCAGGCGAGCTGAGATCACATCGCCGGCTTCAGCCTCGGCATTGACATCAGCGGTAAGCACGAAATAGTGCAAGCCATTGCGACTGAGAGTCACACCGGGGAAAGAGATCTCGCCTGTAGCGTCAGGCACAACATCGCCAACCTTCACAGCCAACGCCTCGGAATAAGTCTCCACATCATCCATATAATAGAGGTGGAGAGCACGAAGGTCGGCAGTGGAAGTAGTGCCGGTGAGGTCGAACTTCATGGCAGAGAGTGTGTTATCACCCTTATCACCTTCGATCGAGAGAGCCACCGAAGCCAAGGGTGCGTCAGACATGCCGCGCATCACTTTGTCGCCACCGATGCCAGCCACAGTAGTCTCTGCCAGCGAATAATCCACCTTCTGATGCAGGCCGACGGTCATCACGAAGCCATCGAGAGTCGTGCCGCTCGGTCCGGTGATCACTACGGTCATCGTGCCATCGTCGGCGGTCGATACGAGTCCGGCGGGTCCGGTCATGGTGCTATATCCGGTCACGTCGCCGAGACGATGATTCTCGTCAGCCACTCTGCCGGAATATACATACATCTTGCCATTGCCGATAGAGAACTCCGAAGCGTCGAGAGTGATGGCATATCCCTCCTCTTTGGGTTGGAACACATAGGTCGAAGAGATGCGCGAAGAGATCTTGCCGTCGACACCACCGTCGTCATACCAGGTCATCGGTTGGGAGATGGTGATCAGATGTTCACCGGCCTCCAGGGTGATGATATATTTCACGGAGCGAGAGCCCTCGGGGTTGCCCCCTTCGACACTCTCTTCGACGCCGGCGGCATCAGTTACCGATGCCACACCGACACGCACCTCGGTGTCGACTACAGCATCTTCACGCACATCGCCCTCCACCCAGAAATAGGTAGAGCCTTCGGCGAGCGACACTTCTCCTACCACCGAAGTTTTGGCACCAAGTTCGGTAGTTTCGCCATAGAGAATAGCGTTGTCGCGAGCAGCGGAGTTTGCCACATATACACGGAGTGCGGAGAGAGCCTCAGCACCTTCGACATCGAAAGTAAGGGTCTTGAGCACCTTAGTGGTCAGAGTGCCTTCGGTCTCGATGCTGAAATCGAGCAGAGCCTCATTGCTGCCACCTGCCGAGAGAGCCGCAGTGGTGGGGCGAATGGCGGTGACACCCTCTATGGTCATGTCGTGATTGATGAAGGGACGGACAGTTGCCACCCACCCTTCGCTACACATATATGAATATTGAGTATTGGGATTGAACACGATGGTCAGTGCGCCATCGACAGCCGAAGAACGAATCACGCGTTCCGGGCCGACAGAGGCATTGCCCGAGTTCATCTCCCAGATCATATTGGCGGCATCGACAGTTGAGCCGGAGTAAATCTCGAACTTAGCCGACGAATTGCAGACGAACGACTCAAATTCCATTTGAGCCACAGCACCGCTCTCGGTGGGGAGGAAGGTGGTGATCTCATCCTCATTGCCGATGTTATAACGCTTGGCGTAGGTCACACTCGGATTGTAGGTGGGGAGGAAATCCCAATTATCGGTGATTGACACGGTAGTCGAGCCGGGGATGGAACTCCAGAGGTTATGGATGGTGCGTTGTGCCTTACCCTCTTCGATGGCGTTATCATTGTCGGAGACCTTAACTGAAGCGAGGGTCAGGTCGAGAGTCTGCTCGTTGAGAGCGGAGGGAGCCACATCCGCCACGATAGCGAAATTGTTGTGACCCTCGATCAGCGACACATCGCCGGCGATAGTCATCTCAGCCGAGATTTCGGAGGTCGATCCGAAGAGTGTGGCAGACGATGTGAGTGTATTGCTCTCGCCGAGGTAATATACGCGAATGGCCTCGATAAGTTCGGGGGCGGTGGAAGTAAGTTTCAGTCCCGTCACGGCGAGGGGTTCGGCGGTGTTGTCGGTGCGCACATCGAAGTCAATCAGTTCGACATCCTTCTGTCGAGCTGAAATGTTTTGATCGGCATTGGGAGTCGATGCGGTGATGGCATCCAAGGTCATATTGCCGGGGAGGAACTGTGAGACTACTGCCTCGAATCCCCCCTTGGGTATGCCGGTGGTGCTGACCAATTTCACGGTGATTGAGCCATCTTCAGCCATCGATTTCACCACCTTGGTGTCGGTAAGAAGGGTGGTGATCAGATTGTCGGCATCGTCGGTGCGGCCATTATAGAATGTCAGGATATCATTCTTGCCAACAGTCGAGGTGTTGAAGAGGTCGAGTTTGGTTACATCGACTTTGATCGATTGCCCTTCGACAGAGGGGAGGAAAGTCACCATGCCTGTGAAATTTTCGGAGATATTACCCTCCTTGCCGCCATCGTCGAAGAAATCGACAGCCTCGCCGATGGTATAAGTGAGGTGGGTGGCATCGAGTCTGACTTCAGAGGCTATCTCCACCGGAGTTGTATTGTCCTCAATGGTGCGAGCCGTATCGTCGACCGACAGGTCGCTTACGCTGACCGCAGGCAATGTGCCGGTGAGGTCGGCGGGGAGATTCCCGGCGATCAGATAGTGGTTATGACCGCTCTTGAGAGTCACGTCGGGGAGAGTGATCACGTCGCCGCTTGCCGAGGCTATGAGCGACCCGGCATCCACCTTGCCGGCATAGAGGGCAATATCGGTTATGCCGGCTGACGTGAGCGCAGAGATGTCGAAAGTAGCGCTATTGAGAGTCAGGGGGTTAAGTCCTCCATCAGCAGTGATGTCGAGGTCGGCAAGAGTGGCATTACGCTTGCCGCGCCATGGAGCATCGACGCTCAGCAGTGAGGCTCCGACATATTCCATATCCTTCAGAGCGATGCTGCTTACGGTGACCGTAAACCCGGTCTGGTTATTAGTCGAACCGGAGTGGAACGCCATCGAGATGCGCCCCTGGCTATCGGTCGAAGTATAACTTTCTCCTACACTCTCGGAGGTCCATTTTCTTACCCATCCTGTGGGTAGGTAACTTGACTGCTCCGAGCCATCGGATGTCCCGGAGCCGATTTGAGTGATTGTGCCGTCATATACGAGCAGATAATTACCGCTTGCCAGGTCATTGCTCACCACGGTGACGCAGATCACTTCACCCTCATTGGCGGGTGCGAACACGACGCCACAGTCTCTCCAGCTGGGGATTGTAGCCCCCGACTGCGACTTGAACGTGATCGTCCCGTCGACGGTGTATACATCCTCCAGGCCATCGGTGGTCTTGAGGTAATACACCCCATCAGATTCACTCCATGCCCCTCTTGCCGGCATTATGCCACATACCGTCAGAAGGGTAAGAATGAAAAGTTTGAATAGATTCTTCATAAACACACGTTAGATTAAATTATGCCATTTTCATGGTTGTCATTTGATAATTAACTTCTTATAACCGCCCTCGGGAGTGCGGATGATGTTGAGCCCGGCTCGGGGTTGGCGGCTTGCCACGCCATCGATGCCATAATACACCGGGGTAGTATCCGCGTCATCGGGTGTGGCGATGCCATCGATGCCCGAAGAGTCCCGTGTGATCGGGATGTGGATGTCGGGGAGTGCTCCGAAATAGGTCTTGTGAGCCACGGCATTCATATTGGGATTTCTGCCGGAGGTGCGTTCGATGTTGCGGTGATTGCCGATAGGATCGCCGAATCCGTTTACTTGAATCACACCCTCAGTCATCACCAGCTCTTCACCCTCATCGTCGGGGATGGTGACTTTGATAGCTTGTGCCGAGGGTGCCGAGCCGAAGGTGTATTGCCCGCTGCCCATCACCGGCGATGTGCCGTTGGGCACGCCGTTGTAGGTGACGTATGCCGACATATTATAGATGCCGGCAAGCTTGTTGGCGGGGTGTCTCAGGCCGGAATATTGTATCAACACTTCGTCACCCGGCTTGAACTCTTCGCTGTCGGGGTGGGTTTCGTTGCTGATCTCGCGGTGGCAGGGGCGTGCCGTCAGCACTTGATAGATGCACTTGCCGTCGGCATCCTCCATCCTTACGATCTGCCGACCCTCCTTCAGCAGCAGGGTGATGCTCCCATCCTCATGGCGAGTTACTCCCTCGGCAGTGAAGCCATGATAAGCCACACCATCATCGCTGATCTCAGGATAAGAGATGGTGATATCTGCCACACCCTCCGGATGGAAAGTGTAGCTATAGCCATCTTCCGTGTCGAGATAGTAGAAAACGTCATGTTCGGCATCGACAGAGTCGCCGGCGAGTTTCTTGCTCGATTCGTTATATTCCTGATTGATATACATATTTGGGAGGATTGTCTCGCTTGCCTCGCCGACAGTCACGACATACACGCCGCTATTCTCGGGCCATATCGCTCCCCATTGCTCACCACCGAGCCAATCCTTACACTCTCCCGATGAGTTGTAAAATCGGAGTGAAAGAGCATCGTATGTCACCACGACGATTGCTGTCCCCTCCGACAGGGCTGTCAGCTCCGCCCATGCCGAACCGGGGTGCTCAGTGATGCTCACCACATCTTCGCATGGATTTCCGTCAAGGTCAAGTACCATGTAGTGGAAGTCTGGCTCGATGAAGTAGTTGTTGATAGTATTGTCACAGAGTTGCCAGGTGCGCATGGCATGCGCGTCGTATACCTCATCGACCCCCATCACCAAGTGGCCGCGAGGGTTGATGTTAAGGTAGATATCACCGGTCTCATATCCCTGATTTGAGTCTACGCTGTGGCATACCATTTTTGGGGAGATTACCTCATAGTCGGAAGGGGCGAATTGCAGGGTGGTGATGCCGGATGCCCCGGCGGTGAAGTAACCGGCTTGGGTCAATTTCTCGGGCATAGAGGTGCGATAGTTATAGACAGCACCGGATGTCAGCGCATAGCTGAGGGTCTTGGTGCCATCTTGCGTTGTGATCTCTGTCGGATCGACCGTGGTGAAGTCGACATAATGACGGCTCTTGACGCCGAGAGTGAAAGTTGCCTCTTCGGGGATATTGACACTCACAGCGATCGCGCCATCATCAGCCACCGCTGTCGCGGCAGTTGCAATCGCTGCAACCACCGCGCAGATGCCGATGGCACATCTTTCCATAAACCAAAAGAAATTCATACCTATAACTTATTCGTTTTCATTAGAATAGATGAACTTTTTGCCGCCTCGTATGTAGATCATTCCGGCTTGCGGGCGTGTCACGCGGATGCCTTGCAGGTCGTAGATGGCTTCGTCGGCGCTACGACTGTCGAGGATGTCGATATTCTCAACGCCGCTGCCATCCTGCGGGTCGAGAGCCAGGAAGTGGCCGGGGCAGAGATACACCTGATGCTTGCCGAGGTATTCACCCTCGGGGCTCCACTGCCAGAGGTCGCCGGCAGTGGCATATTCCTTGGCATCGGTGGCATAGATATATCCGGTGTAGGGGTTGACATATATTCCGTAAGGGGCAGTCATCGAATTCATGTCGCTCACCATAGTGCCGGGGAGAGCATCTTCGGTGACACCCTGCGCGCCTCCGGAGGTCATCACCTGCTCGGGGTCGATCGTGATGTACGACATCTCGTTCTGATAGGTGACGTAGGAGAAGGTGGAGCCGATGACATAGAACTCCGAGTCGCGCGACTTGCAGTTGTAGGTGCCGGGATAGTCGAGGCGTACGAAACATTCGCTGTCGCTCTTGCCGGCGAGGGCAGCCTCGCAGTCGAAGATGATGGTGGCGGAGGAGACGGTGTAATAATCACCGGGCGATGAGAAGCAGAGATACTTGCCGCTGATCGACATGCCGCTGTAGAGGTTGATCTGTCCGGTGTCGACAGTGCGTGTCACCTGCATGGTGGCGGCATCAATCACGCTTACCGTTGATTCGTAGTCATGATCCTCTTGGTAGGCATAGCCGCCGGTGTTGGCGACGAAGAGATGACCATCGTAGTAGGCGATACCCTCCGGCTCGTAACCCACTTCCACGGCGTCAACTGTCTTAAAAGTCTCGGCGTCGATTTTCGCCACAAAGCCGCGTGTGAAAGTCTTTGTGCCCGAGGTGGTGGCGCATTCATGGCCGTAGGAGGTGACGTAGATGTAGGTGCCATCGGTGGCAAGACGGCGATTGTTGGGCACATCTTCGGTGCAGCCCACTGCCTTACCCTCGTCGTCGATGAACTGGATGATGTTTGACCAGTTGACCGAAATGGCTATCAAGTTCTTTTTGACTTGGATGATATCCTGAGGTGTATCCCCCAGCTTATAGCCATTCACGTCGCGAAACCATTGGTTGCTCACCACTTCGCCCTCTTCGAAATAGGAGAGGCGGCCATTGTCTGACTGCCACGACCCTTCGTTCACCACGATGAGTCGCTCTTTGGCAGTGAGAGGGGAAAGTGCAGCCACAGCCATCAGCAGTAGACTTAAAGCGCGTAAGGTAAATTTTTTCATGATAATTCGGTTGATTTGTTATTATATTGAGAATGAAATAGTTGCAGTGAATTGACGACCCGGCATCGGATAGCGGGGGATGTGCTCATACTGCTCGTCGAGGAGGTCGTTGATCTCGAGCGAGAGGGTGAACCAACGGTATGATCCCATGATCTTGAGGTCGATATTATTGTATGGCGCCAACACATCTTGTGGGTCTGCATACGACCACATACGGCTTGAGACATGCAGGTCGGAGATGGTAATCGAGTAGTTGCGCCATCCCACGATACCGGTGATGCCGTAGGATAGGGTAGGGGAGTAGCATATCGGGCGGTTGTAGGTGTCGGGGTCGTCGGGGTTGGTGCGGTTGAGGTCTTTCTGCCAGGTCAGCGAGGTGAGGAGCGAGATGTAGAAATCCCGGACATTATATCTGCCGGAGAGGGTGGCATTGAGCCCTCGGCAATAGGTCTTGCCATAGTTCATCATCGACCAGGTATATGTGCCCTTGAGGGGTAGACATACGATGCGATTGTCGATATGGTTGATATATAGGTCGGCTTGGGCTGATGCTTGCCAGTGACGGTCGTTGTAATGATATTCGAGGCCGAGATCCCACTGCTTGGTATATTCGGGGAGGAGGTTGCGATTGCCGGCGCGTGTGTAGTAAAGGTCGTTGAGTGTCGGGGCACGGAAGATACATTTATACCATGCTCTGACGGCAAATCCACGGAAAGAATATCCCAAAGTCACAGCTGGAGTGAATCGGCTCAGGGGATCGGCGGCACCCGCTTTGACGCGAGTATGGTCGCGATAATGCTGATAGAGGAGGGAGGTGGCGAGACGCAGGTCGTGCCAGTCGATCTCAGCCGCTATTACCCCCTTCTGATCGAGACGACGCACTGCCGAGAAGTTCTTGACATCGGCAGTGAGCCACGACATGCGGGCATCGTAACTCACATTGAACGAGAGCCATGAGAGGGGTCGGACGGCGTATGCCACCGAGGCGTATGCATCATCCTGGTAATAGTGGGTGTCGGAGCGGATGGTGTTCTGATTTTCGGGATAGTCGGTGTTATATCTCAGATATTCGTGGGAATATTTGAGGTTGAAGCGCATACGATGTATTGTGCCCAAGGGGAGGTCGTAGGAGGCCTGAACGAACATATCGGTGTCCCACTCTCTGCCGACGTTGACATACTTGTCGGAGAGACGGCGCACTATTCCGCCGGGGCAACCACGGCGCGACAGGTAGAGGTAGGCATGGGAGGAGAATCCCCCCTTGAAGAGGGCGGCTTCGGCGCGATAATAGCGGATGTCGGAGTTGGTGCGGCGTCCGGTGGTGTCTTCATATTCGGAGTGATAGCGGAAGGGATAATTACCCTTCGAGTCGAGGAACTCTCCATCCAAGAACCCACTCCAACCGCGGCGGCTGAATTGGGCATTGACGCGGGCTCGCCAAGTATTGAATGATCCCCCTGCAGCGAGCAGAGTGAGTGAGTCGCATTGCGGTCGGCGTGTGCGGAGATAGACTGTGGCGCCTGATGAATATTCCGATGCCGACTGGCATTGCTCCAAACGGTTGCCATTATAGAGCGACACCGATTCGAGGGTCGAAAGGGAGTATTTCCCCAGATCGACAGTGCCGTTCTGAGCATTGTTGATGCGGATGCCATCGATATATACACCGACATGTTGCGAGCCGAGCGATCTGACGTTGACCGTCTTCAGACCACCCAAGCCGCCGTAATCCTTGATTTGGACACCGGCAAAATATTTCAGTGCATCGGCGATCGAAGTGGACGACAATTTCTGCAACTCAACTCCCGAGAGTTCTTGGGAGGTGGCGAGGGGACGATGAGACGCTGTGACCTCTAATTCATCGAGCTGATGAGCTATGGAGTCGGCTCCCTCCTCGGCGTGGCAGAACAGTGGCATCACGACACCCGCGATCAATGCCGGCAGTATTGCTCTAAACTTCATCGTAAGAATGATGATATAAACAAAAAACGCCTGTCTTCGAACAGACAAGCGCAGCGGATCCTATAGGAGGGATATAGATAGAGTCTATACCATGATGACAACGGCCGGCGATCGCACACCCTGCGGCTATAGTCGCCGTCAGGTCGGATCGTGTCGTTATGTCGCCCATAATCCCGCAGGCTTGACGTTCGATATGTCGAAAGGAAGGTCTTCTGACTTATCCCGAGAATGCCGTGCCTTCTCACTCGCCATGGAGCAATGACATAAAAATCGGCTTCCCACAGATGGGACTTACAGCAGCGGGTACTGTTCCGGATTTCCACCGGATTCCCTTTTAATCTCTTGTCGATGAGATGATTATCTCACCCGACCATCAGCCCTCCGGCCAATAGAGACGCCTTTCGACCGCAAATATAGAAATATTTCCCCAATCCACCAAATTTTTACTAATTCATAATTCCTAATTCCTCATTCCTAATTCCTCATTCCTAATTCCTCATTCCTCATTCCTAATTTATTTCAGGTTGGTTTTGGCTATGTGGTAGTTGTACCAGCGGGGGCGCATCCAGCGGAAGGCGAAGCAGTCCATGGTCGGACCTATCAGTCGGTTGCGTAGCGAGAATTTGGATACGCCGGCGGTGCGCGGGAAGTGTCGCACGGGCACTTGCTTTACTTTCCCCTCTTGCAGTCCGACCAGGGCGGGCAGGAATCGGTGCATACCGGTGAACATCGGGATACGCTTCGCTACGTCTGTGTGGAGGATCTTCAGCGGGCAGCCGGTGTCGATGGCATCGTCGCCGGTCATGAAGCGCCGGAAGGAGTTGGCGATCCGGCTTTGTATTTTCTTAAAGACGCTGTCCTTGCGGTTGGCGCGTATTCCCATCACCAGCTCATATTCGTCGGCGTAGGGTAGGAGCAGGTTGAAGTCCTCAGGTGCTGTCTGCAAGTCGGCATCGATATATCCCACCAAGGGAGACTCGGCGGCATCGAAGCCGGCCTTGATCGCTGCGCTCAGCCCGCAGTTCTTCTCAAACGAGATGTAATACATATCCTCCCGGCGCGAGCAGATCTCGGCGATGAGCCGCTCGGAGGAGTCTTTCGACCCATCGTTGACGAATAGGACACAGGCAGAACGCGAGGCTACCGACAGATAGTCGTCAAGGCGCTGTTCGAGTGCCGCAGCGTTGTCCTCTTCGTTGTAGATAGGGACGATGATGGTCAGATCGTATTGAGATGTTGGGTTCATTTGGCTTTATATTTATAGGTTATCTTTTCACCCTTCTCCCCCTTCAGGATTAGCACGGTGTTGGCAGGCTGTCGGAAGTCGGAATCGGAGGAATTAACTACTGTTACCGGAACGTCGAAATAAGCGTCGATATTTTCGCCACGTCTTACGCTGCTATCGACATATACCATCTCGGGGTGTAGCGTTTGGATCTCCCGGCATACGGAGCCGTAGCCGATGCGAGGATTGGCGAGAGGCATAAGGCATCCGGCTATGAAGATAATGCCGATCATAGTCATGGCTATGCGGTCGATGATCTTCACCATTCGGCTACGCCTCAGATCGTCGATGAGCATCATGCCGAGGTACACCACGAATGGGATGGCAGGCAATAGGTAGACTTGCAACTTCGAGCTGAAGCAGGAGAGTGAGATCAGTGTCACGGCGAAGGTGGCGAAGAGCATCCGGCGTATGATGGGCGTGCCAATCGAACGATGCCGGCAGATCATCAGCCAGGCAATCATCAGCGACCAGGGAGCCATGACATACCACATTGCTACCAGATAATACCACCATGGACGGGCATGGGTGAAGGCCCGCGATGCTCGGTCGATGGTCTGATGGAAGAGGAGATTGTTGAGATAGTCGGCATTTCCCCACTCCAAGTAGACGGCTCCCCACCATAGCAGGCAACATCCTATGAGCACGCTCCAAGTCGCCCACCCATAGATGCGGAAGAAGGCGACGAGGCGACGATGCCATAGCAGGAAGAGGATCGACGCCAAGAGGGGTATCAGCACTCCCAATGGGCCCTTGGTGAAGAGCCCGGCGAAGAGGTAGACACCGAGCAGGAAATTCCGTTCTGTCGTGACACCCGCGGTAACCATCCGATACACTTCGCGAAGGGCGAGCACGATGAATAGGGTCATCAGCATATCCATGCGCAGCGTCAACCCCAAGAAGGGAAAATAGCCGCATGTGAAGAGCATCAGGAGAGCGCATCTCCGGGCTTGCGGACGAAGATAGGTGCGACACCAATCGTTCATGATCTTGCCCACCAATAGCATCGGCACGAGCGAGAAGATCCCCAAGAAGAGCATGCAATAATTGCCGAAAAGTAGCCGCCCCAGCATAGTTATCCAGAGATAGAGAGGAGGCTTGTCGGCATAGATGGCGCCATGATTGGTGAAGCAGAACACCGACCCCGAGGAGATCGCCTCGTCGGCGATGCTCAGATAGCGCAACTCATTATCGGGTGTGAAGTCGCGCAGAGCCAACGCCGGCAGGAACGCCATGAACACCAGTAGCAGAGTCCACCCCGCCGCCGAGAGATGAAATCGGGATCGAAGACCGACCGCCCTACGCATTATGTTCCAACGCAAAGTCTTCATAACAGTTAGTGACCTTGAAAAGTTAAGGTCTAATAATTCGCACAAAATTACAAAAAACGCGCGATAATACAAAGGGAATGCGCTCTATAAAAAGTAGCGGATTCGTAGGCCTTGCAGTCGCATGCGAAGGCGACTGATCAGGGTCCGCTTTTTCTTCGCCCAGCTGCAGGCGTAGTGATGGATGCTCACCGTGTTGGGGGTGACCGCCAGTTCTTGGGTTTCCCAGTTCTTGGCGCAGAAGTAGTCGATTGGATATATCTCAGGGCGTAGATCTTCTTGGATCTTGGGTATGATCAGCGTGGTAAGAAGTCGGGTGTTGGATTTTCTGACAGTATGACCGAAGATGTTGATGAAATGCGTGGATCGATAATAGTCCAGGAAGATGCCGATTCAGTGGCATTTCTTCTCGGCGCCGATGACACCGGTGCCTATCCATTTTGTCTCATAGCCGCAGAATGAATGATGGTGGAGGTATGGGTCGAATGGACGGAGGACTTCGATGTCGGTGTCGAGGTATATGCCGCCATGTTCGTAAAGCACTTTGAGTCGGCATACGTCGGCGACAAAGGCGAAGTTGCGGGTGGCGTAAGCTTCGCGAGAATAGTCGCAGAAGTTGATGTCGAAATTATCTTCGTTCCATTCGATGATGTCGTAGTCGGGCATTGCCGCTCGCCAGGTGGCAATATATGTCATAACGCTTTGTGGTATCGGCTGTCGGCCGAACCAGCAGTAGTGTATAGTCTTGGGAATCATTAGAAGATAAAGATGAGTGCGAAGGTTATGGACGAGAGTGGAATAGGCTTTTGAGGCGGCGAGAGAATGACTTGCGTCTTGTCCATGCACGGTCGTGTCGTTGTTTTATTTTTATGGCATGGTCGAAGAGTTGTGGTGGCCAACCCATAGCCTCTATATAGTGTCTGATGAAGTGCCGATACAACACGGAGAGGCAAGAGAATCGGGTGGTATCGTCGAGACATTTATCAGAAGATAGTGGGGGCGAATAGAATCTCATTCTGTTGAGGTCGATCAGCGAGAAGTGATATTCATCACCTCGGACTTCATAACGGATGTTGGTGGAGTTAAGGTCGTGATGGATCACCCCCTTTCGGTGGATGTCAGCCACGAAGCGGGCGAGGGCTTCGGTGAGAGAGCGGTTGAAATCACCATGCTCGTTGAGGCCCTCTTCGATGGCGTCCATATCGGAGTATTCACAGATATAATAAGATTCGCTCACGAGCCCGAGTCGCGTTCTGATCTCGATATAGGCGATGGGGCGAGGGGTGGTGATATCGTTAAGGCATAGGTGGCAGGCGTTGACATACGATCGTTTACCCTTGCTCAGGGTAAGCGACCGTATTATCTGCTTGAGAATACCCTTGTTGTGGAATCTCTTTGCCACGAATATCATGCCCTCATGTTCGATCTTACGCACCTCGTTACGCGCCTTGTAGATTACGACTCCGAGGCTATGGAAACGATGCGCTATCGACTCGATGAAGTCGGCATATTCACGATAATCGTCACTTATTACTATCCGGATTGGTTTCATCTTTGATCTTGTGTTCTAAGACTTTCGCCATTAGAGAGACTTGGTATATGCTGTCGAAATATGATTTGAGGAGGCCACGTTTGCCATCTCTGAATCCGCCTTGGAATATGAAAGAGCGGATGAAGAACCAGATGGGGCGGCAGAGGATGGAGAGGTAGCCATATTTCTTATGGCTACGTTTGCCGACTTCGTAGTCGGTATAGCGGTTTAGCTTGTTGATGCGGTCGGTGATGCAGGCATCGTCGAGGTGCATGAGGCACACGCGGTGGAGGTTGGCCGGGATCCTGCCGATGACTCCATCGATGACCGGGGGGCGATGGATCACTGCCGGCCAGTCGGTTTTCTCTTTACGCACGAGTCGCAGCTGGTAGTCGGGCGAGGAATGGATGTACTTGCCGAGGAACATATTGCGTCGCGGCACGTATAGTGCGTCGGGGCAGTCGGGTTGAACCACGCGTCGGAATAGGTATTGTCGCAATTCGTCGGTGACGAGTTCGTCGGCGTCGACTACGAGCACCCAGCTATTGGATGCGGATTGGATGGCGCAGTTCCTTGCCGGCTCGCATATAGAATAGTTCCCCTTGGGGAATGTGACGATTTTGCATCCCATGCTACGGGCTATTTCGATAGTGTCGTCAGTGCTTTCCATATCACACACCACGACTTCGTCGAACATCTTGACGCTCTCTATCACTTTGCGTAGATGCTGAGAGGCGTTATAGGTGTTGATAGCCACTGATATTTTGGGCTTGTCGATAATCTGATCTTGGGTCATGTTGATAGCCTTCACTTAGGTGAAAAGAAAATATCCGGAGAGAGTATTGGATTCAGGACAGCCGACACATAGCCGCCCGAGAGCGGCATCACAAGCGACCGAATGGTAAATTTATAAAAACTTTTTGAAACCGCTCCAATTTTACCTGTGAAAAAATACGGAAAACAGGATAAAGCGATTATCTCCGCAGAAATATGGATTATGTGAAAACAAAATATTGCAGGCATTTCTTGCCGGAATTATCGAGATTTTTTGTTGTCTACTGATTGACCTGATTTAACTGAGGCTTCGCCGACACGGATTACTTTGGAGTGAACCACGTATTAAGCTGATTTGCACGGATCTTTCCATCCGGACACAAGGTGTAGGATAAGGAATGCGCTTTAAGGAGTTATAATGGTTTTCAACTCAGCTGAAGGTAATGTCAATGGAATGTCTTTAATGGCGAGATTCTCATAATCCGGTTTAAGTAGGGCGATGCGGAGCGTTGCTCCATCTTCTTCCATCTGCTTCAAGAGAGTGCCGAGCGATAGATAAAGCATGAAGTCACCGTCGCACATAATGCGTGGTGATTTTATCAACTCATTATATCCCTCCATGATATTCTCGACTATCCATTCGATCTCCCTCACATCACTCAGCATCTTCTTTTTCGCATGCTCGATTGCCTTGCCGATCTGCCGCATCTCGTCCGGATTCTTCGCCTTCAGATATTGCTCGGTCAGTTCGCTAAGATCTTTCTTGAATTGTCGGATCACCTTATATTTGCGACCCTCCGCAGAGTAGTCGAACTGCATCCGCTGTGATTCATACGCATAGCCCGGCTCGTCACGCAACTTGCCAATCTCTTTGACTCTGGCTTGAAGTCGCTTGTAGTCCTCCATCACGCGATCATATTCTTTCTTGCCTGCCGCGTTGGTGGTATTCTCTTCGATCTTCTCTTTGTCCATCGACATTGCTTTCTTCTGAATCTTGTCCGATTTCGCCTTCCGGTCTTCTTCGCTATACATCCACCCGGTCAGCGGCGCCTCGCGCATGATCTTGTAGTCGGCATAGCGCTGTGCCACCTCCTGGGGAGTCATCTGTCGCGCCTCGAGACCTGTCGCATTGATTTCATCAAAGTAAATCTTCTCCAACTGACTCGGCGGGCAATTCATAATACGTGCAATCAGCAAAGCCGTCTCCCGCTGTGTCTTGGGATTATCACTGGCATCCATTACTGCTACTACCGCATCAGTTATAGTTTGTGGAGATACGCCGATAGTCATTCCTACAAGGATATTGATCACTTGATTGCATGCCTGAACCCATCCACCATACTCTTTGTCCATCGATTCAAGAACGTTATTAACATCTTCGTATAGAGGATGTGTCCTGCCAACATTACTCCATTTGCGCTCTTTGAATCCCGCCCCAAGAGCGATTGCTTCTGTCATGACATCTCCATACGTAATGCCCTCTAATGGTCCTAACGCTGAAGTCAATGTCTCTTCTTTAAGCATCTTTTTCTTCTCCCTTTCATCTGATGACAGCAATAACATCGGAGCAATGCCGCCAATCCTCCACAGCCAAGGCAATAGCCATCCGTATATAACAACGTTTGCTCCGTTCTTAACGGCATCGTGACGGATTTCCTTTTTTGCAATCTTCATTGCTAACGCATATTCTTCATCTGAATATTCATTGTTAATTTTTTGATCCGGAATTTTTGGATTTTCAAATTTATTCATTATCTTTGCAACATCATCCAAGTCGAGATATTCCACCTCAGCGAGAGTCATTCGCTGTTGGTCTATCAAGGCTTGGATTTTTTGATGGTCCAAATACGTCATCAGCCCCTTGGAAATCCAATTGAGCCATTCGGCGTTGTCCTTAGGGAATATGCCCCTGATATCCGAAACTTCTGCACCTCTATATGTCTGATTAAAGTGTACTCCTATCACAAATTGCTTACCTCCGTAATTCAATCCGACAATTACATTCATTGCATTATTGCCATATCTAAACACTGCGATAGGCTTGTTAATAGCCTCTACAAGACCATTAACTACAGCAATCGGGAATGGATGTCTTGTCATATTAGATTTCTCCGCCAATATTTTAGCAGACAGTTCTATCGGCATATCCGGGAATCCTGCCGACTGCAATATGCCACCGGGCTTCCCGAGCTGATATATATGACCTTGAGGCAACATGCCATTGACCTGTTGGCTTAATTCTTCGTCGAATCTCTGGCTGAATGTTTTGACCTCCATAAGTCTCAACCATTGTTTAGCCATAAACTCAGCTGTGACTTCGCCATCAAGTATTCGCTTTAGATTTCGAGCGGAGTTATGCGTCTCGCGTGTATAGGAAGTTGAGGCTGTCCTAAACAACATTGCGCAAACCGATTCCCATGTGTGATTGATCTGGATTGGAGCCATAAATGCCCCCTCGCTCGATTGTTGTGATTTATTGAAACACAATTCAGCATCTTGCACAGCTCTGCGGTGCGCCTTCTCTTCATCCAAACCCCAGCGCAAATATTTATTCCTTTGAGTCAGATAATGACAATGTGCCCCTATTGCAATGGTCCATGCATCAACCCCAATATTAGGGAACATTCCTATTTTGCCGATCTCTCCCAAACTTTGAAGAATCTTGCCCTCATACTCTGTTTCTTTAAGTCGGTATTCACCTGTCGTTCTGCTTAATATACGCTTGCGGAAGTTGGGCATATTCTTCCATGACCATTGAAGGGCAAGTATGCCACCCGTTGCCAAGTCTTCGGCAAGATATACTACATTTACTTCCCCAAAGAATGCCGGCAGAGATAACAACTGTTTAGCTGCCGTCATTGATCGATATGTAATTTTACTCATCGCAACACCCTTCGCCACTTTTACAAGAAACTCATCGTGTTTTGAGCGTTTAGGTTCATAGTTGTCTGTCGCTATCGAGCATACCTCTTTGAATCTTTTCCATAATTTCTCTCCGCTGCCGTATGCGCTGTTCATGTTTAAGACCTGCTGATGAAAGCGATTGTACGACAACAATGTACCAAGATCGCGATTCAGTTCGGCGTATGAAGCATCATGGATTACTTCTGTGATATGTTTGGCTAAAACATCAAAGAAGTTAACATCATTCATCGCCCATACCGATGTGCTCGTTACTCTCTTCTTAAACGCCCCGGCACTCATCACTCCGATCTTGTCATTAGGATTTTCCGTCTCGCCGTTTTGAACTTCTTTCTTTAGAGCATTCTTGTCACGTTCAAATGGGAAGTAGTTCTCTATCTTATCCATGTGAGCACCAAACACCTTCTGGTATACCTCATCCACGTCTATGCGGAGACCGGGCAATAATTCTTCCTGAACCCAATCTGCATATTCCATAAGCTTCGGATCAAGAGTCTCAACGATCTTATCCATCACTTCGTCAGTGAATCCCATGCGGCGATTTGTGGCCTTGCCCATTGGCATCTTATCAACCGCATATAGATACAGCATAACCCCTTGACTCAATTCATACTCTCTCCTTGCCGCTCCATCATAATATGTGAGCTTCAACGATGGCTTTGTTTCAGCATAATCATATAGATTGACAAATCTATAGGGAACTTCTACCAAGCCGGCTGTCTTTATTGTTCTTCGTTTGCCAAAAATCTCTGCCGCTTTCTCGTCGATAAGATCATGATATTTCTCTTTAAGCAACTGCTCTTTGTCGGCCGAGTCTATCCACGACCGCATAAAGTAGTCTTGCAAATAGCCCTGCCCGTTAGAATGATGGCTGCCAAACATCTTCAACATCTGATCAAATGTTGCCAACGGCTCTAAGACACCTCTAACAAGCCATGAATTATTAAATTTTTGTAAGCGACCATCCTTTTTATGTCCCCTCAGCTCGCGGCCTTGCATATCCGAATTCGCCAAATGATGGATCTCTTTAACCTTGGCTTTTACACTTTCCGCCCATTGAGCCGCCTTATTGATGCTTTCTACATACTTGCCATAGAGAGTATCGCACAATGCGCGCATATTCTCTGCTCTGGCTATTTTGTTTTCCCGGATAGATTCTTCAACAGCTTTTACAAATTGACGATACTCTTCTTTTGTAACCTCGCCGCTATCAAATCTCTTTTTTGCATCCTTAAGAGATTCACGCAATGTAAGCTCATCCGCTTTGCTTTTGATTACAAATTCGTTGTATTGTCCGGCAAACAACAATGCTTCGTACTGGATTGCCGCATCATTTGATACAATAGGATTTTCACTTCCTATTTCATCAACGGCCTCAGAGGCTTTTTGCTTTATCCATTCTTCCGGCATCTGTATAGACTGCCTGATTATCTTAGTCAACATCTGACCATCCGGATCAAGAGTGCCTTGTACTTCCAGCCCTTTATAATTGACTTTTGTCCCTTTCTCTTTGATCAGGTCTTCCAGCATCTTAGATGTATTCTTCAGCTGATTATCCACCATGATATCCATGATCTGCTGAATCTGCTTCGATGTGTCTTGCTTACCCACGGAGTTCTTAACTGCCGACATGATCCGCTTAATCTCGTACCGGCTGACGTTGTCAATCATGCCATTCTCCATCAAGGTGGTCGCCAAGTCCGTTACACTCTTTACAGTCTCGGTGTCATACTCGCGCTGCTTCGCCATCGCCTGATGCAGTTTGGTCAGATTGCCGCCGATAGCCTTAACAGCCTCGTTACGCTTCTCAAGGTTGCCGGCATTCTTGGCAGCCTCTTCCACCTTCATGCGAGTAATTGCCTCATCAAGACCCTCATCATCATCGCGATAACGAATATCCTCGCCATTATTTACCCCTCTTCCTTGCTCTAATTCAAATAAATTTGGTATCTTTGCATTCGAAGAAAGGGATTCACCAGAGTACGTTACGGACGTAGGGAGTAGGGATTTTGTTATTTCCATAACTCGCTGGCTGATACCTTTCTTTTTTAATTTAAAGAAACTCTTGGCTGTGAGATTCCCTCTCTTCGTGCTGCATACTTCCGTCAAATTGTAGAGGCCATCATCAGATCTTTTTAAGAAAAAGAACAATTTTCGTCCTGTTTCTTTCTCCAATCCATAGATAATCCCATCCGGATTATTTATTACGTCTACAATATTCCGAATATCAACATCTGTCAAGGGCACATTATTACCCGGATCTTTTTCATTCTGCCCATAATGATCATTTCGTATATGGCGCAAATCTGACGGATTCAATACAAAGTCGACATATTCCTTGAATTGAAGTCCGGATATATTCTCTAAGAATTCTTTGCCTTTAGCTGAGAGCCTACCTATACTTGCAGGTTTGCCGATAAAATCTCCATTAGCCGACCTCTCAAACAGATTCATAACTCTCTCTTTAATTTCAGCAATACTGCTTGGGAGTCTTCTGCCGTCTGCTTCGTTATATAGCACTTGATTGAACCCGGTGCGGTTGCGCATAGCCTCCGTGTCTGCCATATCCTTAATCGACGGCTTGCCACCGTTGCGCTTGCGCTTCCATGCTTCGTGCCAGACAAACGCCCATTCCTTGTCTGTCCACTTCTTCGCCCGGCTGATACGCAAACCTCGTAGCAGATTGTCGAAGGCCTTCTGCAACATCGCTTTAAACTTGCCCCAGAACGTCGCCTCTTCGGCATCCATACGCTTGAAGTCGGCTTCGCCGATACGTCCCGCCAAGTCTGCTCCATACTCCTCGGTAGCCTCGCGACGCATCTCGGCACGCTTCTTCTGCGCCTCTGCATGCGCCTCCGCCAAATCTTTTAAGTAATTTGCCGCCGTATCTTCACCCTTGGCCGTATGCTCACGGCGCTTACGCTCCATGATCCGCTCTACCTCATTGTTGTAGATCTTCTCGGTGCGAGAGTCGATATTGGCACGGATCTTGTCTTCAGATACTCCATAAAGCTCGTCGAGAGCATTGTCGAGTTTCTCCTTCTCGGGGAAGAGCACACGAAGGCCATCATGCCCCACAATCTCATGGAGCACCGTGTTAGCCACGTCGCCCGCATCCTTATGATTCGACAAGACGATCACAACGCCATCCTTTTCACTCCAGAATCCCTTGGCACGACGCTGACGGACAGTCGGCAAAGAAGCCGCCTCCGAAGCATCCGCAACAACCCGCACCGGAGTACCAAGCTCCGAAGAAAGCCGCTCCGCCAACGCCTTCTTAGCCTCCGTCGAAGTCTGAGCCATCTCCTGCTGACCGACATTAATACGCTCGATCTGTTCGTCGGTCACATACTCAGCCTTGCCAAAGTCCGGTTCATTGCCCACGGATCCGGATGCCTTGTCGCTGATCCGTACGCCCAAACGTTCCAACTCGGCACGCAACTGCGGTTGTACTACATTATACGGAATCTCGATATCCGTGCCCTCGAGCTGTTTGGCTATCATCTCTGCCACTTCTTTAAACGGCACGATGCGCACAGGCTTATCATAACGCGACAGAACCACACGGCGAGGCTTGCCGATTTTTGACAACTTACCGCTCACCGTCCCGCTATGCCATGCCATCTCTCCCACGGCATTCTTAGCCATGTCGGCACGATAACCACTCGTTAACTCGCTCACCGGAATCTCCACCTCGACCAGCACAAGATTCGGTCGAATGTGCGCCGACGTAAACTGATCATTGAGTGCACCGAATGATGTGTGGATATAAGGATTATAAGCAACTTTGAGTGTGCCCTTGCCTTGACCCTTGTCGATAACAACATAGCCAAACTCGACACCATCATCACCAGTCTTCTTTCCCTTGATGATCTCCGGATGCTCCTCGCTCTGCTCCACAATGCCAAGTCGTATCTCCGGCGTAGACTTGCCTCCTACCTTCGTAGCCATCGGCGAATAAAGCTTGCCGTCGATCAACTGCATAGTCCGATAAACCTTAACAGTCTCTCCCTTATCAAACTCCTTCATTATCGGCTCATCCTTCTCAACAACCCGATAACGAAC
>JBJEKI010000124.1:0-28664 GCA_051878555.1 Lepagella sp.
CTTCGACCCCCTGCTCCCAAAGCAGGTGCGCTAACCGGACTGCGCTACGCCCCGAAAAGTGTTGCAAAGTTATAACTTTTTTTCGTATCTTCCAATTTTTTCTCCCTTTTTATGGCCGTTTTTACACCTTCCCATTTTTATTCGCCCATTTTTATTGCTTTTTTTGCCGATTTTTGTTAGTTTTGTATCACGTTGGGAGATTGCCGTCACTCGTCGTGCGACAATAGTCTCAACATCAACTTAAGTAACCAGAAACTGATCTTAAGAATACGACATGGCAAAGAATAATTCATCCGGGCGCAAGATGCGCAAACAGGAGTTGCTACAGCAGATCGTAGAGTTCTTGCAGCAGCACAACAAACAGAGTTTCAACTACAAGCAGATAGCCTTCGGCATCGGCGTGACCAACGCGTCGCGACGGCTCGATGTGATCAACGCCTTGGATGAACTGGTCGCCATCGACGACATCACCGAGGTGGAGCTGGGCCGGTATAAGGCGAAGAGCAACCGTGGCGTGGAGAGCATAGGCTATTTCGTGCGTCGTAGCAATGGCAAGAATGCCGTGGTGATCGACGACGAGATGATCATGGTGGCGGAGCGCAATTCGATGCATGCTCTGAATGGCGACAAGGTGCGCGCCGTGGTGTCGGCAGCCCGCAAGGGTCAAGACCCCGAGGCCAAGGTCATCGAGATCGTCGAAGCCAAAGAGCAGCAATTCGTCGGCACGCTGAAGATCGACAAGAACTATGCCGCCTTGGTCACCGACTCAAAATTCCTCGCCGCCGACATCATCATCTCCCGTTCGCGTCTGAAGGGTGGCAAGAATGGCGACAAGGCGGTGGCGCGCATCATACAGTGGAAAGACGACGAGATGAACCCGCGCGGCGAGATTATCGATATCCTCGGCAGCAAGGGTGAAAACAACGCCGAGATGCATGCCATCCTCGCCGAATATGGACTCCCCTATCGATATCCGGAGAATGTGGAGAAGGCTGCCAACAAGATTGATGCCGGCATCACCGACGAGGAGGTGGCACGCCGTGAAGACTTCCGTGGCGTCACCACCTTCACCATCGACCCTCGCGATGCCAAGGACTTCGACGATGCCCTCTCCATACGCCAGCTCGCCAACGGCAACTGGGAAGTCGGCGTGCATATCGCTGATGTCACCCACTATGTGCGACCCGGTTCGGTGATCGATAAGGAGGCGCAGAAACGTGCCACCAGCGTCTATTTAGTCGACCGCACCATCCCGATGCTTCCTGAGCACCTCTCCAACGGCATCTGCTCCCTCCGCCCCGACGAAGAGAAGCTCACCTTCTCCGCCATCTTTGAAATGGACAGCAAAGCCAATGTCATCAACAGCCGAATCGGCCGCACCGTCATCAAGAGCAACCGCCGTTTCACCTACGAAGAGGCACAAGCCATCATCGAGACCGGACAAGGCGACTACTGCAACGAAGTATTGACCCTCAACAACTTGGCACAGGAATTGCGTCGCCGCCGATACCAGAATGGCGCCCTGGAGTTCAACCGCAGCGAAGTGAGATTCGAAATCGACGAAAAGGGCAAACCCATCAGCGTATATTTCAAAGAATCGAAAGAGGCCAACAAGCTCGTCGAAGAGTTTATGCTCCTCGCCAACCTCACCGTGGCTGAATCGGTGGGCAAAGTCTCGGGCAAGAAGAAAGCCAAATCATTCGTGTATCGTGTGCATGCCAACCCCGACCCGGAGAAGATCGGCAACCTCGCCATCATCGCCTCCCGCTTCGGCTATAAGTTGGTGACCGACGGCAGCTCACGCACGGTCAATAAGAGTGTCAACAATCTGCTCAAAGATATCAAAGGGAAGGGGGAAGAGAATATGCTCTCTATGCTCGCCATCCGCTCTATGGCGAAGGCGGTCTACACCACCGAGAACATTGGCCACTACGGCTTGGCGATGCCCTATTATACCCACTTCACCTCGCCGATACGTCGCTATCCCGATATGATGGTGCATCGCCTCTTGGCGCGCTATGCCGCCGGCGGCAGAAGCACTGACCGCCTCAAACTCGAAGACGAGTGTACCCACGACAGCGAAATGGAGCAACTCGCTGCCAATGCCGAGCGCGCCTCGATCCGCTACAAGCAAGTGGAATATATGCAAGACCGCCTCGGCGAGATCTATGATGGTGTCATCTCGGGAGTGACCGAATGGGGATTCTTCGTCGAACTCGATGACAGCCACTGCGAAGGGCTCGTGCCGATCCGCGACCTTGCCGACGACTACTACGACTTCGACGAGAAAAACTACTGTCTGATCGGGCGTCAGCATGGTGTGAGATACACTTTGGGCGATAAGGTCAGGGTGCAAGTGGCTCGTGCCGACCTCGACCGCAAGCAACTCGACTTCGCCCTGATCGACGACAAAGGAAATCCCATGAGAGCCATCCACCCCACGACCTATAACAAGCCTGGCAAACGTCATGAAATAACCAAAAAACACAAGAAAAACTCAAAACGAAGAAAGAAATAATGGACAGACGAATCAATCTCCTCGCTGCCACGGCATTAGGTTGCGTAGCAGCGATGACAGCCGGGAGCCAAGATGCCCCGATCGTAGCCACCGACGCCTATCGTTGGCAAGGCGACACCCTCTATCAGAATGAATACAAGGCATGGGCAGTCGACGACTACCACCTGCAGAGCACCTACAAGGCACGTCCCGGGTTCTTTATGCCCATCGAGCAGAGCTGGAGCCGCAAGAACGACCTCTCGCTCTACCCCCGACTCTCAGGCGGCAACATGTTGCATCGTGCCGTCTACAACATGGCACTCGACGAGATGGTCAACGCCGTCGAGCCTGACACCACCCTTCGCACAGGCAAGGAATGGGCAGGCGTATGGACTCGCGATGTCAGCTACTCTATCATCCTCTCCATGGCGGCTCTGCAGCCAGAAGCGTCGATGATCTCGCTGATGAAGAAGGTCAATCCGAGCGGCCAGATTATCCAAGACACCGGTTCGGGAGGAGCATGGCCCATCTCCACCGACCGTATGATCTGGGTGGTGGCAGCCTACGAGATATACAAAGTCACCGGCGACAAGAGCTGGATCGAGAAGGTCTACCCCATAGGGCGTCGAAGCATCGCCAAAGATGATCTGACAGTTCGCTCCGAGCGAGGCCTCGTCAAGGGAGAGACATCATTCATCGACTGGCGCGAGCAGAGCTATCCCCGCTGGATGCAGACTGCCGACATCGCACAGAGCGAAGCGATGGGCACCAACGTGCTCTATACCGCTGCCCTCAAAGCCATGTCGGAGATGGCAGGCATCCTCGACAAGAAGCAAGAGGCGGCAGACTATAGTGCCAAAGCAGCTGAACTCGCCGCGACTATTGATGCCACATTCTATATGCCCGACAAGGGGTATTACGGCATGTACACCTACGGACGCGACCACAGAATCCTCAATCCTCGCGCCGAGACCCTCGGCGAGGCGCTCGCCATCATCTACGACATCGCCCCCGCCGACCGCCAACGCGAGATCTCGCAACATAACCCCACCACCCCCTTCGGCCCCGCCATCTTCTATCCCCAGATCGCCGATATGCCGAGTTATCACAACAATGCCCTCTGGCCTTTCGTAGCGGCTTACTGGACTTTGGCGCAGGCCAAGGTCGGCAACGAACCGGGCGTAACCGAAGGCTTCGGATCGATAGTACGTCCCGCAGCCCTATTCTGCACCAACAAGGAGAACTTCAACCTCGACAATGGTGACATCTATACCGAGCTCAACTCCAGCAATATGCTCTGGTGCCTCTCTGGCAATATCGCCATCACCCAGCGGATCCTCTTCGGCATCCACTTCGAGAAGGATGGTCTGCGCATCGCCCCCTTCGTGCCGAAAGCCTTCGAAGCGGAGCGTGAGCTGCAAAACTTCCCCTATCGCGGAGCACGGCTCGACATCACCGTTAGGGGTTATGGCGACAAGGTGAAGAGCATCCGTCTTAATGGCAAGGAACTCGATCCGACCAAGGTGATCGCCGCCAAGATGCTCGCCAAGGGTGGCAAGATAGAGGTGGAGATGAGCTGCGAGCCTATCGCCGCGATGAGCATCAACCGTCAGCCCAATCTCAAAGTCCCCTTGACACCGACAGCATGGCTCGAGCATGACCCGACCATTCAAGAGGATTCGGCACTCAACTTGCTGAAATGGAATCCGATAGAATATATCGGAGGATACATCGTGATGTGTGACGGCAAAGAGGTGGCACGCACTCGCCAGACACAATATGCCGCCACCACTCCGGGAGAATGGCAAGTGATCGGTGTGGCAGGCGACGGCACCCAAGGGTTTGCCTCCGAGCCTCGCAGCAATCGTCCGACGATCATCGCCGATATGGAGGGAGAGTCGACAGCCATCGTTTCGAAAGAGGTCTCATATCAGCCGCAAAGCAAGGTTGAAGGTTATTATGGCAGAGGTTTTGCCGAGATTTCTCGCGATTCCGAAGCTGCCAAGGCTATGGTCGAGATAGCCGAAGAGGGTGAATATGCCATCCGCATCCGTTATGCCAATGGTAATGGCCCGGTCAACACCGAAAACAAGGCATGCATACGCGCTCTGATGGTCGACGAGCAGAAGTGCGGCACAGTCGTGATGCCCCAACGAGGCGTAGCCAACTGGAACGACTGGGGATATTCCAACAGTGTTACCACCCGTCTCAGCGCCGGGAAGAGGGTGATCAGCTTGAGCTATCTCCCTGAAGATGAGAACATGAACATCGACACCAACCATGCGCTAATCGATCGCATCGAGGTGGTGAGAATCCGATAAGATATGTTTTAAGCCCCCATTTCTTTGGCAGGAATGGGGGCTTAAAGTATCAAAAAAATAGCGAGTATGCCACAAAAATTTGGTAGATACGAAAAAAAGTCGTAAATTTGCAGTCGGATGAGTCCCATACGAGTCGCTCGCTGAAATCCCCCAGATCCTGACCGAAGCAAGGGTAACAGTTTGAGCACTGCGATATGGACAGCTCATCCACCTGCCTCTTTAGCTCAGTTGGCCAGAGCACGTGATTTGTAATCTCGGGGTCGTTGGTTCGAATCCGACAAGAGGCTCTCAAAGTTTGTGTGTGTTTTTATAGTTTTTAATGCCTATGGTCAGAAAAGAGTTTCGATCATAGAGAAATGTAAGATATTGTATCTTAAGAGTGTTGAGATGTGAATCCCGACACTCTTTTTTTGTTATATCATCCCTATGCAACAAAATTTAAGGAACGCGCTCTAAAAGTGATTCTTGACACTGTTTTATTCAAATTTTTAGAGTTTATGGCCTCCACTACTGATTTTTTTATTACTTTTACATTTCATTTCAAAAAAACAATCAAATCGACTTAACCTTATTTCCATCGTAACCATCGAAAACATCATGAGCAAGCGCAAATTTCACTTAGCCCTTCTGCCGCAGATCATCATCGCCATCATCCTGGGCATTGGTGCCGGCTACATATTCCCCGACTGGCTGAGCCGAATCTTCATCACCTTCAACGCCACCTTCAGTCAGTTTCTCTCCTTCTGCATTCCGCTGATCATCTTGGGATTCGTAACGATGGCGATCGGCGAGATTGGCTCAAAAGCGGGCAAGATGCTGGCATTCACCGCCTTATTAGCATACGTTGCCACCTTCCTGGCAGGTACTATATCCTACTTCACCGGTCTGCTGACCTTCCCCTCGCTCTTGGGCGATGTGAGTGCCAATCGGGTAGCCACCGCCGAAGCCGGTTCGCTGACACCCTACTTTGTGATCAACATGCCGCCGGTGCTCGACGTGATGTCGTCATTAGTACTCGCCTTCATCCTCGGACTCGGGATAGCCCATCTCAAAGAAGACTCCTCTTTGCGGCGCGGCTTCAGCGAAGTTCGTGAGATCATCGTCAAGGTGATCCGCACGGTGATCATCCCTCTCCTGCCCCTCTACATCTTCGGCATCTTCCTGAGCATGACCATCGGCGGACAAGTCGGCCCGATACTCAGCACATTCATCAAGATCATCGTGGTGATCTTCCTAATCCATATCGGCGTATTGATTCTACAATTCAGCATCGCCGCTCTCTTCTCACGCCACGGCAAAAATCCCTTCAAACTCTTAGGGAAGATGATGCCGGCATACTTCACGGCGTTGGGCACGCAATCCTCGGCAGCCACCATCCCGGTGACGATGGCTCAGGCTCAGAAATTAGGAGTCCGGGAGGGAGTAGCAGGCTTCGTAGTGCCCCTTTGCGCCAACATCCACATGAGCGGCAGCGCACTGAAGATCACGGCATGCGCACTGGCGCTGATGATGACCCAAGGGATCCCCTACGACACACCGATGTTCATGGGCTTTATCGCCATGCTTGGAGTCACGATGGTGGCATCGCCCGGAGTGCCGGGAGGTTCGATCATGGCAGCCCTCGGCATCCTGTCGAGCATCTTGGGATTCAGCGATGCTGACAACGCGCTGATGATCGCCCTATACATCGCCATGGACAGCTTCGGCACAGCATGCAACGTCACCGGCGACGGAGCCTTGGCAATAATAGTAGACCGAGTATTCGCCAACAAAAATTAAGAGCGCGCTCTAAATCACCTAATAACAGAATAAATGATTATATTTAATGCGAGTTTTATTATAGAGCCTGGCAAAGAAGAGGCTTTCAAGGCATGGATTACCGATCGTCGAGGGTGGTTTCGTGGCGTCGATCGTGCTAAATCCCGACCGTCAGCCTCAGAGCCGTCAGAGATACGCATCTCCGCTCTTCGCGCCACCGGAGGCGTGGAGCAAGGAGCTATCGACAGCCACACCATCTCGATACAAAGTATTTTCGCAACGATGGAAGATGGCAAGCGATGGGAAGAAGAGATCTTCACCTCGATCGCCGAGAGCTTCTACGCCACCTTTGCCCCCAACGCCATGGTGTTCACCTCATATTTCGAAACAATCGACATCGACCTGTAAAACGACGAGATAACAAGCCCCATTACCTATGGAGAGAACAGAAAATCAGGAAGAAATACAATCCGCCGACCGTGGAGAGCGCACCCCCGATCTGCGCCGCTTCGATCGCATCATCATGGGTATCGACCCCGGCACGAACGTCATGGGGTATGGCGTGCTCGGCGTCGAAGGTAAGCGATTGGAAGTCATAGTGATGGGGGTCATCGAGTTGAGCCGATTCGAAGACCACTATCGGCGGCTACACCGCATCTACGAGCGAGTGTCGGGACTCGC
Organism: Lepagella sp.; assembly: GCA_051878555.1. Lineage (GTDB taxonomy): Bacteria > Bacteroidota > Bacteroidia > Bacteroidales > Muribaculaceae > Lepagella. The sequence goes on from JBJEKI010000124.1 coordinate 7,258, forward strand.
CTCACAATACCTCCCCGACGAGGTGGCGCTCGAAGCCCCCTTCTTCGGCAAGAATGTGCAATCGATGTTGAAATTGGGGCGAGCACAAGGTGTGGCGATGGCGGCAGTGCTGACACGCGACATACCGGTGGCGGAATATGCACCCCGCACCATCAAGATGTCGGTAACCGGCAATGGCCAGGCATCTAAAGAGCAGGTAGCCAATATGTTGAGACACCTCCTCGGCATTCCCCAAGAAGAGATGCCCCGCCTCATGGATGCCACCGATGCACTTGCCGTGGCTCTGACCCACTACTACGAGACCGGCAAGCCCGCTTTAGCCAAAGGGCCTAAAAACTGGGCAGACTTCATAGCCCGCAACCCCGGCCGCATCGTCAAGCGTAAAGAGAAACCGGAATAGCCAAAACCTACAAAAACAACAAATCGAACGCGCTCTTAGACAAAATAGCACAAATAGGGCACTCAAAAGGGCAAGAATAATATTAAAATTTTGTGTTATATAATACCCTTTCTTTGCAAATTTAAAATAAAGGGTTATATTTGCGTGATGAAATATGCTAAATGACGTCTTCGCGTACGTAAGGTGCGTACGTGAGGGCTTTTAGCCCCCTTATTAACAAGTTAACCGAAGATTTCAACAATTATGGATAGATATCAAGAAGTTATCTCCAAGAGCCAAGTTGTCGTCGACGACGAGAAGGTAAAGAGTGAGGTTGAGAAGATCCTTGCCACCTCCGGAGAGTACGACACTCCGGAAGTGCGACGCTTTCTGCTGAGCAGCATCGACCTGACCACGCTGAGCACCGAAGACAACGAGACAAGTGTTACGGCATTCACACGCCGTGTCAATGATTTTGAGGATCAATATCCTCAATATCCCCATGTAGCCGCCATCTGCGTCTACAGCAACTTTGCCGAAGTGGTAAAGACTAATCTGGATGTGGAGGGAGTCGACGTCTGTGTAGTGGCAGGATGCTTCCCCTCGAGCCAGACTTTCCAGGCGGTGAAGGTAGCTGATGTAGCGATGGCTGTCGAGTCGGGCGCCGACGAGGTGGATATCGTGCTCAATGTCGGCAACTTCCTCGACAAGAACTACGAAGATGTGTGCGACGAGATCATCGAGCTCAAGCATGCCGCCCGCGGTGCACGTCTCAAAGTGATCCTCGAGACCGGATGTCTCAAGAGCGCCGAACTGATTCGCAACGCAAGCCTCATGGCCATGTATAGCGAAGCCGACTTCATCAAGACATCTACCGGCAAAATCTACCCCGGAGCCACTCCTGAAGCGGCATACGTGATGTGTCAATGCATCAAAGAATATTACGAAGCTACCGGACGCAAGGTTGGCTTCAAGGCTGCCGGTGGGGTGCGTACCACTGAAGATGCACTCGGATATTACGCCATCGTCAAGAGCCTGCTCGGCGACGAATGGCTCAACAACGATCTCTTCCGCCTCGGCGCCAGCTCTCTTGCCAACAACGTGCTGTCGAGCCTCGAAGATGAGATCGTAAAATTCTTCTAACTCTCACTCCTCTCGCCATGAAAAAAGGACTCACAACAATAACACTCCTACTCTTGGGGATGATCTTCATCAACCCTATCTTCGCACAGAAAGAGGGTAAAGAGCAGTCTAAGAAGATCGCCACATTCGGCGTGGCATTCTACAACCTTGAGAACCTCTTTGACACAATCAACAACAACGGCAAATACGACCTCGAGTTCTCTCCCGCCGGCGATCGTCAATGGGATAGCAAAAAATACTGGAAGAAGATCAACAACATGGCATACTCCATCTCGCAGATGACCACCAAGACCACCCCTATAGGTCCGGCAGTGATCGGTGTCAGCGAGATTGAGAATATCACCGTGCTCCAAGACCTCGTAAAGGCAGATGCCATCAAGGACTGGAATCTTCAGATCGTGCATCACGACTCGCCCGATGCGCGTGGTGTCGACGTCGGATTGCTCTACAATCCGACGATGTTCCGCGTGCTCAAAGTCGAGAACTACACACTGAAAATCGAAGAGTTGCCCCACTTCAAGACCCGCGACCAGATGTGTGTCATCGGCTTGATGGGCACCAAGCAGACCGGCTACTCACGCATCGCCATCATCGTAAACCACTGGCCCTCACGCCGCAACGGCGAGAATGAAAGCAGTTGGCTCCGCGAGGCTGCCGCACGTCTCAACTTGCAGATAGTCCAAGAGCTCTACGAGAAATATCCCGGCATAGGCATCGTGACCATGGGCGACCTTAACGACGACCCATACAATAAGTCCGTCTCTGAAGTCCTCGGTGCTGTCAAGGACATCAAGAAGACCCAACCGGGTGGCTTCTACAACCCCTTCTGGGAGAAATATGACCGAGGCTTCGGGTCATATATCTATCGCGGCAGCTGGGACCTCTTCGACCAGATTATCGTCAACTCCAACATCGTCGATGGCACTTGCGGCTTGAAATTCTATGCCGCCGAAGTGCTCAACCGCGAGTTCCTCCGCCAGCAAGATGGCCAATACAAGGGGTATCCCCTCCGCACATTCTCCGGCGGCGTATGGACCAACGGATATTCCGACCACTTCCCCACAGAAATTTTCTTGGTCAAAGAGATCAAAGAATAGTCAGCGGCTCGCATACTGCCAGCACCTCGAGGGAATCACAAAAATCCCACAAAGGCATAAACATCTCAAGAATAGTTAAAATTAAAGAAATTTTTACAACTTTATATAAAGCAAACTAATCAGAATCATATTATTATGCGAATTAAACTTACACTACTCTCACTGCTATGCATCGCGATGACGGCGCTTGCCGACACCGGCGTTAAGGGTATAGTGGTGGATAGCCGTACGGGCAAGCCGGTGGCTGATGCCAACGTCCTGCTGCGCGAACGCGCTATCTTCGTGGTGACCGGCTCCGATGGAGTCTTCACCATCAGCAATACATCTCCGGGAGAGGATGTCATCGACATCATCGCCTCCGGTTATGAAGATGCATCACAAGATGTCGTTTTGAAAGAAAACATAGTCTTAAACATCGGCGAAATCAAAGTAAAAGCCATCATCGGCGAAGTTCGCTCCGAGACCGACGACCTGATCTTCAACGAAGAAGAGCTTGCCGAAGATGAGGGTATCGGACAGCAGGTGAGCACCATCCAAGGGGCCACCGACGATATCTATTATCAGGCTGCCAACTACAACTTCTCAGTCGTGCGCTTCCGTATGCGCGGCTATGACACCAACTGGCAGACCGGCTACGTCAACGGCGTGAACATGAACGACGCCATGCGCGGACTCTTCAACTACTCGATGTTCGGCGGCATGACCTCCGGAGCCTTCCGCAATCGCTCGACAGAGATCGGCCAGAGCGCAGCCACCTACGGCTACGGCTCGATAGGCGGCTCCAGCAATGTCACCACCTACGCCTCCGAATATGCACCCGGCTGGAAAGGCAACCTCTCCTACACTAACTCCAACTACATGCTCCGCGCTATGCTGCAATATGCCTCCGGCCTCAATAAGCATGGATGGGCTTTCACTGCATCTATCATCGGCCGTTATGCCCCCGAAGGTGTGATCGAAGGTACTTTCTACAACTCTATCGGCTACTTCTTGGCCATACAGAAGGTATTCAACGACAAGCACTCACTCAACCTCTCTACATGGGGAGCACCCACCCAGCGTGCCACCAACGCCGCCGCCACCCAAGAGACCTACGATCTCGCCGGATCAAACCTCTACAATCCCTCGTGGGGTTATCTCAACGGCAAGAAAAAATCATCGCGCGTAGTCGAAGCTTTCGACCCCTCCGTAATGCTCAACTGGCTCTGGACTCCCAAGATGGGCACCAAACTCAACACCGCCTTCGCCTTCCGTTCGAACAATTACAGTTCGTCGGCGCTCAACTGGTATCAGGCAGCTGACCCGCGTCCCGACTACTATCGCTATCTCCCCTCATACTATGCACCCACAGTGACTGAAGAGGAAGATCCCGACCTCTATGCACAGCAACTCGCTCAGCAGGAATTTGTGACATACGCTTGGCAGAACGACCCGAGCATCCGTCAGATCAACTGGGATCAGATCTATCTTACCAACCATCTGAACTGTCAGCAATATGATCGCGACCCTTCATTGGTGGGACAATCGACCTACATCCTCGAAGATCGTCACTCCAACTTCAACGCCTATATGCTCAATAGCAACCTCGATCATCGTCTCAACGACTATATGACCTTGCAGGCAGGCTTGAATGTCACCTATACCGACGCCCACTACTATAAGACCATCCGCGATCTGCTCGGAGGCGAATACTGGCGCGATATCGACAACTTCTCAGAGCGTGACTTCGCCGGCGATATCAACATCATGCAGAACGACCTCGACAACCCCGACCGCAAGGTCTATAAGGGCGACATCTTCGGCTATAACTACTATATCCGCAACATCGGCTCTCGCCTCTGGGCACAAAATCAGATCGTCACCAAGCACTGGAACGTCAACTATGCTGCCGAAGTCAGCACCACCAACTTTTGGCGTGAGGGTATGATGAGAAATGGTCGTGCCCCATACGACGAGGAGACCAAAGGCATCGGCAAGCCCCAATCACTCGGCACCGGCAACATGCACAGCTTTGTAAACTTCGGAGTGAAAGCGGGAGCCACCTACAAACTCGACGGCCGTAACTTCTTCACCGCCCACGTCGGCTATGGCTCACGCGCTCCCCGCCCCAACGATGCCTACATCTCACCCCGCACCAAAGACACTTCCGTAGGCGTGCTCAAGAGCGAAAAATACCTGGCTGCCGACCTCAGCTACACCTGGAACTACAAGAACTTCCGCGGTTCGGTCAAGGGTTATTACACCTACATCTGGGATGCTATGAAGCGTAGCGGTTTCTACGACTACGATCTCAACTCATTCATGAACTATGCCATGAGCGGCATGCAGCTCGAATACAAGGGTATCGAGCTCGGTATGCAATACAAGATCCTCAGCAACCTCTCGATCTCTGCTGCCGGAAGTATCGGCGACTATCGCTACAAGAACAATCCCTGGGGCGTCCGCAGCTACGAAAACGGCTCCGAGGCTGATGTAGTCCGCAAGGTTTACCTCAAGAACTATCACATCGGCGGCACTCCTCAGCAGGCTGTATCATTTGCCGTAAACTATAACATCAAGAGATGGTTCTTCGAAGTCAACACTCAGTGGATGGGCGATGGCTATTTCGAGCTCTCACCGAGCCGCCACGAAGAGATGCCCGGCCTCTGGAAATTCTGCACCACCGAAGAGCAATACAAAGAGCGTATGGAAGAGATCACCCACCAAGACAAATATAACAGCGAATGGGTGATGAACCTCTCTATCGGCAAGCTGATCTACACCAAATTCGGTCAGATCAACATCAACCTCAGCGTCAACAACCTCCTGAACAACCGCAACATCCAGACCGGCGGATGGCAAGAGGGTAAGTTCGACTACACCAACTATGATGTCAACAAATTCCCCAACAAGGTATACTATGCACAAGGCATCCGCGTATATCTCAACTTGGGTATCAGATTCTAACCAAGCAATCCTATCAAAGATATGATAAAGAATATTAAGAATATAATCGCGATGATGTTGGTGGCAATGGTCGGACTAACATCGTGCGACTACGAATACGCCCAGCCGCCGGTCAATATGCCGGAAGGGGGCATAGGCACCGGTGCATGGGACAATCCCATGACCGCCTACCAATGTCTGATCGGCTCAGTCAACGAAGACTATCCCGAACCATGGGTCACCGGATATATCGTCGGTGTATGCAATGTCGACATCAGCAACGTTCTGAGCGAGAAATGTGCCCAATTCGAGGGACCCTTCACCGTGGCTACCAACTTGATTATCGCCATGGATCCTGAAGAGCGCAACTATGAGAACTGCGCCACCGTCCAGCTCCCGAGCGGAGGTGCACGCACGGCACTCAACCTTGTAGACAATCCCGACAACCTCGGCAAGCAGGTGACACTCAAAGGTACTGTAGGCTCCAAATATTGCGGCGCCTACGGTGTGAGATCCGTCTCTGACTATAATTGGGGCGACAAGGGTAAGGAAGAGATTGTGCTTCCTCCGGTGGATGGGCCATTCTATCAAGACTTCGACTTCGGCAAGTCGTTTGACACCTACGCCGCACAAGGCTGGAAAAATGTAGAAGTCACCGGCGGACTGAGTGGCTGGTATATCAAGGATTTCAGCGGCAACAACTACATCACCACCAGTGCATATCTCGGCACAGAGACCGGCGGCCCGTATGAGAACTGGCTGATTACCCCCGCCATCGATTTGGATAAGATCACCGAAAAGACACTCCAATTCGAGACACAAGCTGCATATCCTGCCGACAATTGTATGCTCGAAGTCTATATAATGAGTTCTAACGATCCGAAGACATCATCGAATACAAAGCTGAATGCAGACATCGCAGTGCCTCCTACAGGCACCATCTATAGCGACTGGGTGAAAGCCAACGTCGATCTCTCTTCATATAGCGGCACCATCTACATCGGCTGGCGCTACTACGCAGAGAAGGGTGGCTCGGGCTTCTCCACTACCTACTGCATCGACAATGTCAACGTCGGCAACGCCGAAAAGCCGGATCACTCGGGCGACACACCCGACGATCCCTCTACACCCGGTGGCGGCGATGGCACAGCGCTCTTCACGCTCCTGTCATCGAGCAGCGCAACATGCGACTGGACATTCGACAATATCTCACTATCCGAGGGGTTATCCTACGTTTGGAAATGGGCTTCATACGACGGCAACAACTATCTCAATGCAAGTGCATTCGTAGGTGGAGCCAAGGAAGCCAAGTCTATTGCCTACTCTCCCGCCATCTCATTGGAGGGCGTGACCGGCGCTTCGGTAGACTTCCAGCATGCCGCCAAGTATCAGACCACACTGCCGACACTCGGCAAGTTCGTGGTGCGCGAATCGGGCACAACCGATTGGACCGAATATGACATCCCGACATGGCCTGATGCAGGAGCTTGGAAATTTGCATCCAGTGGCAAGATCGATATCTCCAAATTTGATGGCAAGGTGGTGGAAGTCGGTTTCAAATATGAATCGACCACCGAGGGTGCCGACCAATGGGAGATCAACAACCTGAATGTCTATGGCAACAAGTAAATCAAACGAAAAGATGAAAAAGATGAAAAGAAATATATATTCGGCACTCGCCATGGCACTCGCTATTACGGCCTCGGCAGGACTCACCTCCTGCCAAGCCGAGATGGATGACCCCGGGCTGGTGGTGCCGGAAGCCTCAATCAAGGCGAACACCACGATCCTTGAACTAAAGCAGGCATACGAGAATAAGATCGAGAAAGTAGGCTTCAAGCCGGGCACCGAGAAGTATGATGCCGACGGCAAGGTGGTGGATGGCGAGCATATCATCATCCATGGTCGCGTGGTGTCGAGCGATGCTTCGGGCAATATCTACAAATCATTGGTGATCCAGGATGAGACAGCAGCTCTCGCCTTCTCGATCAATAGCGGTAGTCTCTACAACATCTATCGCTTGGGTCAGGATGTAGTAGTCGATATGACCGGACTCTATCTTGGTTATTACTACGGCTTGCAGCAGGTGGGGTCACCCTCCGACACTGAGCTCAATGGTGAGAACCAGCTCGGATTCATGGCACTCGACTACATCTTGCGCCATGCACAATGCGACGGCCTCCCCTCACCCGAATTTGCCAAGGTGAAATATGGCGAATCATATCCTACCGACCAATTCTATTGTCTCACCTTCGACAGCTTCGACGAGCTCTCCAAGGGTACACTTCCCGAGTTCCAGAGCCAGCTTGTAGAGTTCCGCAATGTTCACTTCCAGATCGACGAAGAGGGATTGACATACGCGCCTTATCAGTCGACGGTAAGCCGCACTCTGGTTGACGTCAACGGGCAGACACTCACTGTGAGAAACTCCGGCTACTCCAACTTCTACTACAAAGAACTCCCCAACGGCACCGGCATCGTAAGAGGTATCCTATCTTACTATAGCTCCGGATCAGCCACCGATCCCTGGCAGTTGATACTTCGTGACGAGAGCGATGTCATCATCACCGAGACCGGAACCGAGGATAAGCCATTCAGCGTATCTGACGTGAGAAACGGCAACTATGAGGGACTGATCGGCTGGACTTCCGGCTATATCGTAGGTGCTGTCAAGGCAGGTGTCACCACCGTTACTTCAGCCGACGATGTGACATTCGGCAAGGATGTCGAGACCTACAACAATGTGCTGATCGCCGAGAGCGCCGATGAGACCGATATCAACAAGTGTATCATCGTCGACCTGCCTCAAGGCACATCACTCCGCACCTGGGTCAACCTGATCGACAATCCTGAATATTACAAGGCACAACTCTTGGTAAATGGTAAGATCTCTACCGACCTTGGTCTCCCCGCCATCGTAGAGAGCAAGGGTGGCTTCAATGAGTTCCGCATCAACGGCAAGTCGATGAGCGGCGGCTCAGAAGGGCCCGCAGCAGCAGGCGACGGCACTGAGGCCAATCCCTATAACATCTCATGGGTTAAGGCTTCGACCGAAGATAAGACCGGTGTCTGGGTAATCGGTTATGTAGCCGGTTATGTGGCTACCGGCACGGAATTCACCGGCGATGCTTGTGAGTTTAGCGCCAACGAAGTGCCCGGTTCGACAGCATACCTCAACTCCAACAATATCATCCTCTCCTCAGTGGCTCCGATGAAGTGTGGTGTCAACAACTCAGCACCGGCACAGCTCTCCTCCGCAGTCCGCTCCATACTTGGCTTGAAACTCAATCCCGGCATCTACGGCAAGCAGGTGATGATCAAGTGTAACATCGAAGAATACTTCGGCACTCGCGGCATCCGCAAGATCACCGAAGTCAAAGAACTCTAATAGTCGTAAGAGACTCTAAAACCCGATAGGTGTGTCGGGGTTTGCGCCCCGACACATCACCACATAAAAAACTAACCCGACGACACTGTCGAGCTCCCGATGCCGACAGAGTCGACATAAACAGCGATAATAAATGAAGAATAAGATATTCTTACTACTAACACTCTCACTTGCCGTGCAGATGGCATACGCCAACTTCACCGAAGGCTATTACGACCGGATGGATGGCAAGAAGAAAGAGGCGCTCAAGGCAGCCGCCAAGCAGTGTGTGAGCAGTCACACCACGCTCGAGTATTACAGTCTCCCCAACTATTGGCAATATAGTGATGTCTATCCCGAGTTGGTCAATGGGTGCAAGCGCTGGTGGGAGATGTATTCCGACAATGTCTACCTCATCGAGCCGGGGCAGAGCGGCACCAAGAGTTTCTCCGCCAACAAGATGCAACGCGAGCACTCTGTGCCCAAATCATGGTGGAAGCAGAATGGCAGTGTAGAGTACACCCCCGCCTACAGCGATATGTGGAATCTCTATCCGAGTGATGGACCCGCCAATCAGGCGAAACTCAACTATCCCTTCGGCGAGGTGCGCACCGCCTCGTTCGACAACGGAGTGTCGAAAGTCGGCTCACCTATGTCGGGACAAGGGGGTGGTTGCGCCAACGTCTTCGAGCCTGCCGACGAATATAAGGGAGACTTCGCCCGCTCCATCTTCTATATGGCTACGGTCTATGACGACATCAACTGGGTGATCAACTATATGTTCCAGAAGAACAGCTATCCGACCTTGGTGCCATGGGCGGTCAATATGCTTTTGGAGTGGTCGCGCGAGGACCCGGTGAGTCAGAAAGAGATCGACCGCAACGACCTTGTGGAGCAGCATCAAGGGAATCGCAATCCCTTCGTCGACTTTCCCAACCTGGCGGAGTTCATCTGGGGCATCAGCACCGAAGATGTGTTCTATGTCTCAGAGCAGGCAGGCAGCGATCCGACACCCCCGATTACGGGCGATCCGGAGATTACCTCTCCCGCCAATGGCTCCACACTCTCCTTCGGTCAGGGGGCTATGGGACACACCTATACTCGCGAACTGCAGATCACCGGTCATAACTTCACCAGCCAGTTATCGGTGAGCATCGTCGGCACCAACCGCGATTGCTTCGTCACCGAGACAACAGCCATTCCCGCCAAGACCATCAACGAGAACGGAGGCTATCTTCTGACCATCCGTTACACTCCCAAGTCTATCGGCGAACACACTGCGAAGCTCACCCTCTATGATGGCGGCTTGGCAGGCAGCATCGCCGTAAACCTCACCGGCGAGGGACTCGCCGAGCCGACCCTCACTGCGCTCACCGCGCAAAACCCGACCGACATCTCCGACACCGGATATACCGCCAACTGGTCGGCGGCTACAAGCGAGGCTGACTATTATGTACTGACTCGCGTCATTTATAACGATGACCAGGAAGAGTCAGAGACTTACGAAACCAACGAAACATCCTATAGCATCACCGGACGCGATCCCAAAGTGGCGGAAGCTTATTATGTCTCTTTCTCGCGTCTCGGCATCCTCTCCCCCGCCTCCAACATCATATATGTTGCCGCATCGGGCATCAACGACGTGCGTGACTCCGCGCCCTACCATGTATATGGCATAGAGGGTGGCATCTACGTGAGCCGTGCCAATGGCGAAGCCGGCACCATCATCGTATACTCTCTCAGCGGATCTATCATCCTGCAAAATGAAGCTCCCGCCGACGAGACCTTTATACCCCTCCAACCGGGTGTATATGTAGTTTCAGTAGGTGGCGGCCGCCCTCAGAAATTGATCGTAAAATAACCTGTCAACAAGCATAATCATAATCTAAACCAACTACGAAATGAAAACGAACTTCACCAAATATTTGAAACCCATCTTGCCCATATTCGGCATACTGATCGCAGCCTCGAGTGCCAAAGCGGGATATCCCTCCGGTTATTACGACTTGCTCGACGGCAAGTGTGGCAAGGAATTGATGACAGCAGTCAAGGAAGTGGTTTACGACCACACCGAAATCACCTACGGCGCATCCGGCACATGGGTAGCCTTCAAAGACACCGATGTCAAGAATGTCGGCGGCGTCGACTATTGGTGGGATATGTATAGCAGCAACCTTGTGGCAGTCTCTTCCGGACACCCAGGGCTCAACATCGAGCACTCTGTAGCCAACTCGTGGTGGGGCGGCACCAAGAATGCTGCATACAAGGATCTCTGCCACCTCAATCCCAGCGACCAGGATGCCAACAGCCGCAAGAGCAACTATCCCCTTGCCGAGCTCTCGGAAGTGACATGGGACAATGGCGTCACCTTCGTCGGGAGTCCCAAGTCAGGTCAAGGGGGCGGCGCTTCTTACTGCTTCGAGCCTGCCGATGAATATAAGGGTGACTTCGCTCGCGCTTTTATGTATATGTTTACCATTTACAAGGATATCTCCTGGAAATCGACCACCGACTGGATGTATAACACAAGTTCCGACTTGATGTTCCAATCCTGGGCAAGCGAGCTCCTCTTAAGATGGAGCGCCAACGACCCGGTGAGCCAGAAAGAGCGTGACCGCAATGATGGTATCTACAAGAACCAGAAGAATCGCAATCCCTTCATCGACCTTCCCGACCTTGCCGACCATATCTGGGGATCGAAGAAAGATGTACCCTACGATCTGAACGGCGCAAGTGGCGGCGGCACAGGTGGCGATGACAATAACGCAACCACCTATCGCTGGCTCGACGAGGCTGACAACGACATGGGCGACTGGGTCATCGAAGATGTAACCCTCCCTGAAGCCGGGTCTTACGTCTGGAGTTGGAAGACCTATAATGGTATGTCCTATCTCAATGCAAGCGCATATATCTCCGGATCCCCCTACGAATCACTCTCCTACGCATGGAGTCCCACCGTATCGCTCAAGGATGCAAGCTCAGCCAAATTCTCTTTCGAGCATGCAGCCAAATTCCAAACCACCCTTCACGACATCTGCAAGATGGTGGTCAAAGATGTTGCAACAGGTGCAGTGACTGAGGTAGCGATCCCGACATGGCCCGGAGTCGGATCTTGGACATTTACCGAGAGCGGCTCGATCGATCTTACCTCCTTCCTTGGCAAGGATGTGCAGATCGGTTTCAAGTATGCTTCGACCACCTCCGGCGCAGATACTTGGGAGATCAAGAATGCCGAACTCAAAGTCGAAAAGGCTATTTCGGGCGTGGAGCGTCTTAACATCGAAGAGGAGGATGACTCATTCCTCGTAGAAGTGTGGGGCAACAATATTTTGGCGCCTCAGGGTGCTCACATCTTCGATATGAATGGTCGCGAAGTATCGGGCGAGAACCTCTCCAATGGTGTATATATCGTGGCGAAACCAACGTTCGAGAAGTCAGTGAAAGTGATGATCGGCAAATAAAACGATTCAACACTTTGCCTCTGAACATACAGGCTAAATTTTAAGGAACAGTTAAAACTAAAATACTTATGCGTAACTTCATAACAACAATCGTTTTCACTCTCGGGATCTCCCTTGGTTATGCCGAGATTCCGGAGGGGTATTACTCCGGGCTTGACGGCAAGCAGGGGGCAGAGTTGAAAGATGCCATCTGCCAAGCCTCTTCGGGCTATGTGCGTGTCACCTACAACACCAAGACCTGGCCTGCCTTCGAGAAGACCGACGTGCGCGAATACAATGGCAAGACCATCTGGTGGGATATGTATAGCAACAACATCGTCTACCTGCCGGAGCATGCTTCGCTCAATATCGAGCATGCGGTAGCCAACTCCTGGTGGGGCGGCAAGAATGCCGGTCTCGAGGCATATAGCGATCTCTTCCACCTCAACCCGAGCGATCAGAATGCCAACAATGTCAAGGGAAGTTATCCTCCGGGCGAGACAAGTGATGCTCGCCTCTTGGACAATGGATTGCTCCGCATCGGCACCCCGGTGGAGGGACAAGGTGGCGAATCTACCAGCGTCTTCGAGCCTGCTGATGAATATAAGGGAGACTTCGCTCGTGCATATTTCTATATCTTTACCACCTATCCAGACTTGACTTGGACTGACACAAATGCCGCAAATATCTGCGACACTGACGGCAATCTCCATCCATGGGTAGTCGACCTGCTGCTCCGCTGGTCGCGCCAGGACCCGGTCGACAGCAAGGAGAAGAGCCGCAATGAAGAAATCTATGCTCTACAGAAGAATCGCAACCCCTTCATCGACTATCCTCAATTGGCGGAATATGTATGGGGCACGAAGACTGCCGACACATTCATACTTCCCGATGAGACAGAATCGACAGCCGTCGATCGCCCCGGGGCACCGATCTTCAACAGCACACGCGTGGTGGGTGTCAACACCTACTGTCTGAGATGGTGGGGCGAGACTCGTCAGCGTGTCACTTGGCCCGGCGCTACCGAGCTGATGATGAGCATCAATGGCAGCGACTATGAGTCCTACGGCTTCGCCGGCGAGATGGAGATTACGCTCGACACCGAAGTCAATCCCGAGCAGCACATCAAGGCATACGTCAAAGACCCGATGGGAGACTACAACCTGACAAGCTCCACCACCTATCTGGATGCATACGCTCGCGACGACGCCTCGACCGACTATTCCGACGGCCTCTGGGATCGTGTCACCTCCACCACTGAAATGCAAAATGATGACATCTATATCATCCTCTCCTCCAATACTCTCCACGCCATGAGCGTCACCGGCGGCAACTCCACCAGAGCATTCCTCGAGAGTGCCGGCTTCGTCGACCTCAACGCTGAAGAGTCTGTGATCGAACTCCCGATTACTTCGGCAGTGGTGAAATTCCCCTCAGACACTGACGGCAAGAATTATATAGAAGTCTACGACATCTATGGCAACTACAAGGGGGCGTGGACGGCTACCGCCAAGAACAAGATGAAGCTCGACATCTCGACCTACACCCCGGGTGTTATCTCCTTCGGCGAGGATGGATCGTTCATCTTCACCTTCGATCAGTATGGCTCATTGCAATTCAACAAGACCCAGCCTCGATTCCTCAATTATGAGTCATCGCAGACTCCGGTCTATCTCTATCGTCTCACCTCCGAACATGGTGGAGGCACCAGTGCCATCACCGAAATCGAAGAAAAGCCTTGGAGCATCGGCGTGAGCGGCACCTCTGTCACTCTCCCTGAGGGTGTTAAGATCTTCGATCTCAATGGCAGAAACGTCGATGGTCATGACCTCCAACATGGCATCTATATCGTGATCGGCAAAGGGAAAGCAGAAAAAATCATCTTGTAGACAATTTATTTGATAATTTTGAGTTATAACATATAACAGCTTTTAATACCATAACAACACAAAAGAATTCGTTATGTTACAGACTACGAATGTCAAGACCATTGAGAGAGCAGTGGTAAGATTTGCAGGTGACTCCGGCGACGGTATGCAACTTGCAGGCAACATTTTCTCCAACATCTCGGCAGAGATAGGGGATGAGATCTCAACCTTCCCGGACTATCCGGCAGAGATTCGCGCCCCGCAAGGCTCGCTGAGTGGAGTATCCGGTTATCAAGTGGGAGTCGGCAAGAGTGTACACACTCCGGGCGACGAAGCAGACGTGCTTGTAGCGATGAATCCCGCAGCGCTCAAGACCAACCTTCGCTATCTGAAGCATGATGGCATCATCGTGTGCGACGCTGACTCATTCACCGAGGCAAACCTCCGCAAGGCAGAGTATAAGACCTCAGACCCGATCACCGAGCTTGGCATCAATACAGATCGTATCCTCTTGGTACCGATGACCACACTTCTGAAGAACACTCTGGCAGACTCCGGTCTCGACCAGAAGGGGATGATGAAGTGTAAGAATATGCTCGCCTTGGGTGTGATCTGCTGGCTCTTCGACCGCCCCGTAGAGAGCGTGCTTCGCAAGCTGAAAGCCAAGTTTGCCAAGAAGCCTGCCATCTATGAGTCGAACGCCAAAGTGGTACAAGCCGGTTGGGATTATGGCCACAACACTCATAGTTCTCTTTCGACTTATCGCATAGAGACCACATCGACAGAGCCGGGTGTCTACACTGACGTCACCGGTAATACAGCCACTGCATGGGGTCTGATCATGGCCTCGGAGAAGAGCGGACGCCCCCTCTTCCTTGGCTCCTACCCCATCACTCCCGCCACCGACATCCTCCACGAGCTCGCCAAGCGCAAGGATCTTGGCGTCAAGGCCGTGCAGATGGAAGATGAGATCGCCGGCGTATGCTCCGCCATCGGCGCAAGCTATGCAGGTCATTTGGCAGTGACCTCGACTTCCGGTCCCGGTCTGGCATTGAAGTCAGAGGGTATCGGTCTGGCTGTTATGGCAGAGCTCCCCTTGGTGGTGATCGACGTGCAACGTGGCGGCCCCTCTACCGGACTCCCCACCAAGACTGAGCAAACCGACTTGATGCAGGCACTCTATGGTCGCAACGGCGAATCTCCCGTATGTGTTCTCTCGGCAGTAAGCCCCACCGACTGCTTCCACATGGCATTCGAGGCGGCGCGTATCGCCATGGAACACATGACTCCGGTGATCCTCCTTACCGATGCCTTCATCGCCAATGGTTCGAGTGCATGGCGCATACCTGAACCCAACGACTATCCCGAGATACATCCTCATATCCTCCCCGCCGACAAGCTCGCCGAGGGCTGGCGTCCCTACGATCGCGACGAAAACCTCGTCAGATATTGGGCTCACCCCGGCACTCCCGGTGCAATGCACCGCGTAGGTGGCTTGGAGAAAGACAATAAGACTTCGGTCATCTCCACCGATGGCGCCAACCATGAGCTGATGGTGCGTCAACGTCGTGAGAAGATCGAGAAGATCGCTTACGAAGTGCCCTTGATGAGCCCGATGATCGCTCCCGATGCCGACACTATCCTCGTCGGTTGGGGTGGCACTTACGGCCATCTCCTCACTGCCGCTCAGCAGCTCAACCAAGAGGGTCACAAGGTGGCTTTCTGGCAATTCAGATATATCAACCCGATGCCTTCCAACACAATCGACACGCTGATGAAATACAAACGCATCATCGTGGCTGAGCTCAACTCCGGCATGTTTGCCGACTACTTGCAGAGTCATCTCCCCGGCAGAGAGATCTTGCGTATCAACAAGGTAGAGGGTCAGCCCTTCCTTGTCAAAGAAATTGTAGATGGTGTAAAAAAATATATGGAGGCATAAGAGATGGAAAATAATACTTGCAAATTCGCTCCGAGTGATTTCAAAAATAGTCAGAACGCACGTTGGTGCCCCGGATGTGGCGACCATGCCATCTTGAATGTCCTTCACAAGGCGATGGCAGAACTGGGCGTTGCACCTCACGACACGGTAGTGGTGTCGGGTATCGGATGTAGCTCACGTCTACCCTACTACATGAACACCTACGGCATGCACACGATCCATGGACGCGCCGCAGCGATCGCCACCGGCGTAAAGACCGCCAACCCCAATCTCACCGTATGGCAGATCTCGGGCGACGGCGACGGCTTGGCTATCGGTGGCAACCACTTCATCCATGCCATCCGGCGCAACGTCAACCTCAATATGCTGATTCTCAACAATAAGATCTATGGTCTGACCAAGGGTCAGTATTCTCCGACTTCCGATCGCGGCTTCGTGTCGAAGTCCAGCCCTTACGGCACTGTGGAAGATCCCTTCATCCCGGCTGAGCTCTGCTTCGGCGCTCGCGGCAATTTCTTCGCTCGCTCTTTCGATGTCAACCTTGACACCACTCGCGAAGTCATGGTAGCTGCTGCTCGCCATCAAGGGGCTTCGGTGGTGGAGATCCTTCAGAACTGTGTCATCTTCAACGATGGTATCCACCGCTATTTCGCCGACAAGGAGAATCGTGCTGACCACACCATCACCTTGCGTCACGGCGAGAAGATGCTCTTCGGCAAGAATATGGAGAAGGGTCTGGTGCAAGATGGCTTCGGCTTGAAGGCTGTAGTGATCGGTGAAGATGGCTATACGATCGACGATGTCTTGGTGCATGATGCACACTGCAAAGAGAACTTCTTGCAGCAGCAACTCGCCATGATGGATGGTCACGACCTCCCCTTGGCACTCGGCGTGATCCGCGATGTCGACGCCCCAGTTTACGATCAAGAAGTAGATCGTCAGACTCGCGAAGTCAAAGAGGCAAAAGGCTACTCGAGCCTCCGCGACATGATCATGAAGACCCACGAAACCTGGGAAATCAAATAAGACACGACAACCTCACAAGAGTCAAATAGAGCCTCGCGAGGCAAAGAACAAAAGATAGCAATATTTTGCTTTTAAGCGAAATATTGCTATCTTTGTCTTGCTAATTATTTTTTATCCTCTATGCGCAACCATCTTTATGGTAGTGTTTCACTGAGTGTGTCTGAACGAAGGCACACTCAAAGAAACAGTATCAACCGATCGACAATTAAAGGATATAGAACTACGTTCTGAAAAAGTTTGCAAGCTCTTGAGTGGCATTCCCAAGTCGTTAGAGTATTGGGGGGATAGCCATCATCATGATTATTCTGATAGCGCTAATCTTAGCATTATGCCTCTTGCCCTACCCATATTCCAACGGAGAGTCAATAATCCGACACTTCCTGTCATTTTAAAGTGTTAATAGATAACCGACAAAAAAAGCATCACCTTGCAAATGATAGGGATTCTTTATAAATTTGTATTGAGAATTTCTATCATTGAGTCTTGATGCCTAAACATTGCATCTTCTGTCCACTTAGCCCCGTCACGCTCTGCTTCAAGATACATTAGATACATCTTTATACTTTGTAGCTGATAGCTATCAACTTGTTGTTTAATTCTACCGAATTTAACATCAAGGTTATCATTGCTTTGTTCAGAGTTAAATGAGCCGGTGACAAGTGCCAGATTGCCAAATTCATGAATGTTACTTTCTTCCCATTGCCGATTATTATCTTGATTTCGGGGATGCAGATGTTCAATAGATCGGCCACCTCGTCTAAACTTCATGCTATCAACAACGTCAATATCAACGGATAACGATGTATAAAAATCTTTATCTATGACAATTTTCTTCCACAAAATAAAATCAAGTCTTCTAAACCAATATAGAGAAACATCTTCGTCATATCGCAACCGGATATGGTCCAATGGAATCAAGTACCCCTCAGATTTTCGAATTTCAAAGTCTATTTTAAGTAAATATTGAAACAAGCCATCAGGAGACACATTGGCTTGTTTGCTTTCAACCTCATTTAAAATCGGAGCCACCCATCGATAAAATGTTTTGCTTGCCGAGCCGGCATAAAGCATGGATTGGAATTTCTTCAACACCTTAATGTCGTTGGTCTTGCCATCATCGACACTTGAAAATTCAATGTCATAGTCTTCTCCATCCACATTGGCTACTCGGATGATGTAACAATCATATATCAATCTATATTTCAACAGATTTAAGAAAAACCTTTTACAGTCAACTCTGTCTTTCTCCCACCTTCCCATAATATTAGAGTTAAATGTTTCAGACAACTTATGGACGTCGAAGAAATCATTAACTACTGCATTCTCTTTCCCATTGACATATCCCATGTGGATATATAGCACTTGGAGAAGAAACTCTGTAAAATTCAACATGGAGTGGTGGCTTCCTAGGTGGAACCGAGGAGATGGCTTACAATTTTTGTCAGCTTTTGTCTCCCCGATGGTAATACTTTCCGATTCATCTGCATCACCCAAGTCATTCAAACCTTGCTTACCATTGCGTTTCAATAGCCCGGCAATAGAATCCAAAGAATCAGCATCAAGACTTATCCTTATCAGATTTTTCAGACGAGTATAGTATTCCTCCTCAGATTCTCTCTTAGATTTATCTTTATGGCTAATTTTTCTAACCAAAGGTGTGTCCATATCCGACACTAAGTTCCATATTTTGGTGTAAAGATTTTTATCACAATCCTCAGGTAGTTTCTTCAAACATTCAATTTCCAGGATTTCAAAGCTTTCAAGATTTCGACCAAGCGAGTTCATTGACTCGAAATATCTGTTTAGGTCTTTGGCCTTATAATCCCGGGGTAATTCAGTAATAAAGAAAGACATCTGCTTAAAAACGTACTCTGCAAACTTATTTATATCCCATTCTCCATCGCCAACCTCAGGCATCCAATTATTGATTGTTTTCAAGCCTTCTGTCATACGTTCATTTACGTAGTAATCATATTTGGTATCTGATAGCAGATTGCTTAAAAACTTATTATCAGAAATAAGTTTAACCAAGAAATTATAATCCTCTTCCCTGGCAGAAAAATGTAGGCGCGGACTTCCTTCGACTGAAAGAAAGTCATTCCAGCCGTCATAATATTTTTTGAAAATTATTCCAATAAGCATGGATACGGTAAAACGCTGTTGACCATCGACCAAATCCTGTCCAGAATCTTGTTTGCTGGCAGTAAGCATACCTATATAGTAAGGTTCTGCCGCATTCTTTAAATAGGACATAGACAAGTCGTTCAGAAGGGTTTTAATCTTCTCTTCATCCCATTCAAACAATCTTTGATAAATAGGAATGTTGTATACCTTTTGGGGTTGTATTTTTGCTATACGCTCAGGCGTCAGACGTGGTTGTTCAGACATAATTGATAATATTTTGAGGGATTATAAATAGAGCCTTGTCTCTCCTACGCTCTTCGAGCATCTTCATAAGACAACGCTGATACCTGGTTCTAATTCGATCTACTTTCCTTCCCTTGTTGTCTATTTCTCCTTCAAAATCAGCAAGAGATTCTATTGTTGCCAACATTCTTGCCAAGCAAAATGTAGGTGATGTAGCTTGATCTATAATCATTGCAATCTTACTTTCTTTGGCATACTCCAAGACTGAGTTCAGATGTATGCGTTGATTATCATACCGAACTTGTGATATGATGCGGGAGATTAGCATAAGAGCATCATCCAAATATTCTAAGCCAAATTTCATGTAATATGCAAACAAGAAAGCTTCTATTACATCACGCATCCATGAGTGAGTCTCACCGACCAGATTATGGTGAACAGCGATATACTGAGGTGTCTGACAGAAAGTATTGAACTGACCTACAAATCGTTCTACAAATGCGAAGAAATGTGGACCACCCTGTATCGGCTCCGCATAATAAAATTTTTCTCCAAAGGGGGGAATTTCAGGCACAATGGCTGCTGCTTCATATTCTCGTTTTACTCTTAGATGCTCATATTCATCCCAATCTTCATAGTTCAACCACTTACGCAATCTGAATATATACATAGACAGAGTGCGCACATAGTCTCTTTCCTCATTGTTCAACTCCTTTGCTCCATCAATAAGAAGTTTATCCCAACGCTTGGAAAGATGACGAGCCTGTGGTTCTTCGTAAACATATCTAAGATGATGAGCTTTCAGCAAGTCGAAATCCGTAAGGGTGACACCTTTAGAATTTTCGTTAGAAAAGAAAGTATAGGCCAGTTCTCTGGATTCGCTATTAAGTATTAGTACATTGAAGGTAAGATTATTCAATATGCATTCGCAGCTTAAATACTTTTTATTTGCTTTGATAAACTTATCAATCTGCCACTTATTGTACTTCAGATACTGAATCGCTTCTGAACTACCAATTTTTTGCTTAAGAAGAGGACTATCTGAATTGTTTAATGACTGCAAAATCAAAGACAATGTAACGAGCCTCTGTTGCCCATCTATAATATCATATTTCTTCCCTTGCTTTTGCAGTATTATACTTCCCAATCTATATTCGGCATCTAAATTTCGACAATCTTTCAACAACTGTATGACATTTTCTTCAGGCCAGCAATATATACGCTGGTATTCGGGAATATTCAAATCTAATGAAAAGACCTCGCAGAGAGAATAATTATGAAGTGTTACTTTCTTTTCACGAGTTATTCCCTTTATATCTTCCAGAGTCTTGCCAAAATATGGCTTAAGGATAAGTCGCTCAAAAGAGTTCTTGTCTGAATCTTTAACCTCAATAAATGTCGAATTATCATTAGGAGTCCACCAATGTTTCTCCTTTGTATAGGGCTTGTCTTTTTTCTCCGACTCCCATATTAATTCATATTCTCTATACACCCATCCATTGATTTTTTGTTTTTTCTCCTTGAACCGGCCAAACAACTCAACAGACGTATTGCTATAGCACAAGTAAAAGAAATCACCCTCTCTATCGTTGTTAAAGAACTCATCTCCTTGTGTTATACTACTGGTTCCCTTACCCGGGGTCTCTCTATGGACACAAACCTGATGTCTTTGGCGCATAAGCGACAATTCATTGGGTGTAAAAGTGTTCACTCCATGTGATAATTTCCAGATTCTCATGACATCTTATACGTTAATAAGTGTTCAACTAAATATCGAGTGTATCCATTAGAGCTCGTTCATTAAGAGCGCGTTCCTTAAATTTTTTGGGCCGTAGAGGTCGTAGCCTTGAGTC
>JBJEKI010000125.1:0-7031 GCA_051878555.1 Lepagella sp.
GTCGTTTTTTTATGCCATCATCTCTGAAATATCATACTTGCGAAACTTAAATCAAATAAATATATTGTCTTAATCGAAGAGACCGATGAATTGACACAAGAAGAAAAAAACCTTCTTTACATGGCAATTTGCGTAGCAGTGTCAAGCTGTGAGTATTGGAATCAAAAATACACGTTAATCAATGGATAAAAAATGTGTTGGCAGCGATAATGCAGAGAGTTTTCGATTAAGAGGTCTTTCGCTTTGGTTCTTTATCGTTAATTTGGCTTTGATGGCTTTGGGGTTCAGTTCAAAGAGCGACTCCTTTGGTATCGGCTATGGTATTATTACGTTGATAAGCATATTCTTTATCATTAAATATATTCTTACTCTCCGCACAAAAGAGGGTTGGAAGAAAAAGGTATTGACATGCAAAGGTCTTGACATCGGCGCGCCTTTGGTATTTTTTACAGTGTTCTTCAGCGGTTTTATTCCGACAGAATGGCGAGAAATCCTTTCAATCGTGATCCTCGGCATAGCCGGCCTACTGACTATATACCAACTCATCAAGGAATCCCTCTCTTACTGCCGCAGAAGTTCGTAAAATTATTGCCTCTAATGCTAAGAAAATTGACAATTATCCCTATAACATCAACAAAGTCTATGGCACATGGAATGAATACTATGGGTATGGGCTTATTGATGCATACCAAACTGTGATTAACACACTCTGAGATTAATTTTTTCAAACCGATGACTATGCTGTTCCCCTTCGGGGGAGTAGCATAGAATTTTCAATAGAGAAATGATAACGTGGTAGTTTCTGTTGATGTGAGGTGTCGGATTATAGAAATAATCATTTTTTGTTTTGTGAGTGAGACAAAAAATGATTATTTTTGTTTTTTATATTAATTTGATTCGCATCTATTGAGTCGGATAAAAACACTTTTAGGAAGTTGGCTATGCGCTATATTGAGATAAAAGGGGCTCGGGTTAATAACCTCAAAGATATCGATCTGAAGCTACCGTTGGGGAAGCTGATCGTGGTGACAGGGGTAAGCGGCTCGGGGAAATCGAGTTTGGCATTCGACACGTTATATGCCGAGGGACAGCGTCGCTATGTGGAGAGTCTATCGGCCTACGCGCGTCAATTTATGGGCCGGATGTCGAAGCCGGAATGTGACTATATCAAGGGATTGCCACCCGCCATCGCCGTTGAGCAGAAGGTAAATACACGCAATCCACGCAGCACCGTGGGCACAGCCACCGAGATCTATGACTATCTTCGCATGCTCTATGCCCGAGTGGGTCACACATACTCGCCGGTGAGCGGCGAAGAGGTTCGCAAATATGGCATCGAAGATATCGTCAAGACTCTTCAGACCTATCCCGAGGGGACACGGATAGCGGTGTTAACCCGACTCCACGTGCCCGAAGGGCGCAGCGTGGCGCAACATCTCGACATCCTTCAGAAGCAGGGATATAGCCGCTTGGAACATAACGGCACCTTCGAGCAAATCACCGACCTTATCGCCAAGGGAGTGACAGAACTTGACACGGACTATCGACTGCTGATCGACCGCTTGGCAGTATCCTCCGACAAGGATGAGATCTCACGACTCACCGACTCGGTGGAGACGGCATATTTCGAGGGTCGCGACGAGGCGGTGATCAAGATATGGGGTAAAGATGGAGTGCATGAGCATCTCTTCTCGAGGAAATTTTCTGCCGACGGCATGGAATTTCGCGAGCCCAACGACCTAATGTTCAATTTTAACAATCCCTACGGGGCGTGCGAGAAGTGTGAAGGATTCGGCCAGGTGTTGGGAGTTAGCGAAGAATTGGTGGTGCCCAACAAGACGCTGAGCATCTATCAGAATGCCATAAAATGTTGGAGCGGCGAGAAGATGAGCGAATGGAAGAAACATCTGATCCATCTTGCGCCACGCTTCAACTTTCCGATTCACACGCCCTACAATCAGCTCACCGAGTCACAGCTTGACTTTCTCTGGCATGGCAACAGCATGTGGGAGGGGATCGACGGCTTCTTCCGCTGGCTCGACTCGCGGATGGACAAGATGCAATTTCGGATCTTGCGTGCGCGCTATCGCGGCAAGACCATCTGTCCGGAATGTCGAGGGAGCAGACTTCGCAAGGATGTGGAATATGTGAAGATCAGAGGGAAGAGCATCACGCAGTTGGTGAAGATGCCGATCAGCGAGCTTGGCGACTTCTTCGATCAGTTAGTGCTGAGCGAGAGTGATGCCAAGATAGCGGAGCGACTGCTCAAAGAGATCAGACAGCGTATCCTCTTTCTAAACGAAGTGGGGCTCTCCTACCTCACCTTAGACCGACTCTCCTCTACCCTATCGGGAGGCGAGAGCCAACGTATCAATCTTGCCACCTCGTTGGGGAGTTCATTGGTAGGGTCTCTCTATATCCTCGACGAACCGAGCATCGGGTTGCACTCACGCGACACGGGGCGATTGATCCGCGTATTGCGTCGCTTGCAGCAGATAGGCAATACGGTAGTGGTGGTGGAGCATGACGAAGATATTATGCTTGCCGCCGATGAGATAGTGGATATAGGGCGAGATGCCGGACGCAATGGCGGAAAGGTGATGCTGACAGGCAACCTACAGGCACTGCTGAGCGATGGCAAGCCCCACGAATCATATACCATCGAATATCTGCGCGGAGAGCGACGCATCGAATTGCCGCGCCATCGTCGCGCCTGGAAGAGGGCAATCGAGATAAAAGGTGCGGCTGAAAACAATCTCAAGAACATCGATGTCAAGATACCGTTAGGGATCATGACGGTGGTGACCGGCGTGAGCGGATCGGGGAAATCGACCTTGGTGAAAGAGGTGCTCTACAAGTCGCTGATGTATGCACTCGGCGAAGGTGTGGGGACTCCCGGCACCCACCGCGAGCTTTGCGGCGATTACCGCGATGTGAAGTTTGTAGAATTTGTCGATCAAAATCCTATCGGCACCTCCTCGCGAAGCAATCCGGCGACCTATCTGAAGGCCTACGACGAGATCCGGAGGCTCTTCGCCGAGTGTCAACTGTCGAAGCAGATGGGGTTCACCGCCGCCCACTTCTCGTTCAACACGGATGGAGGAAGATGCGACGAGTGTAAGGGAGATGGCACTATCACGATTCCGATGCAATTCATGGCAGACATCGAAGTGGTGTGCGAATCCTGTCATGGCAAGCGATTCAAACCGGAGATCCTCGATGTGGAATATCGCGGCAAGAATATCGACGACGTGCTGAATATGACGGTGAATCAGGCGATAGAATTTTTCGGGGAGACCGATGAGCCTCAAGAGCGCAAGATAGTGTCGCGACTCAAGCCCCTGCAAGATGTGGGATTAGGATATATCAAATTAGGGCAATCCTCCTCTACCCTATCGGGGGGAGAGAACCAGCGAGTGAAGCTCGCCTACTACCTGCTTCAAGAGCGTCAGAGCGGCATGCTCTTCATCTTCGACGAGCCGACGACAGGACTCCACTTCCACGACATATCAGTGCTGTTGAAATCACTCAATCGACTTGTGGAGAATGGCAACAGTGTCTTGATAATCGAGCACAACATGGATATCATCAAATCGGCGGATTGGGTGATAGACATCGGTCCGGAGGGTGGTGAAAAGGGTGGAGAGATTGTAGCGGTCGGCACTCCGGAAGATGTGGCGGCATGCGAACGATCCTACACCGGGCGCTACCTGCGAGAGAAAATAGAGCGCGACAAGAGGGAAGCCCCGACGAAATGAGGGGAGCGATAAGAACGCGCTCTAAGAATATAATCGAAGAAGAATAATATGTGTAAAAGCGGTATGAGAAAGATAATCTATGTGATAGCAATCAGTCTGATCGGTCTTGGGGTGATGAGTTGCCTGGAGAAGCGACCGGATCAAGGGCGGGAGAATGCGACACAGCTCTACAATCGGAGTGTGGCGTTGACCCGGCAATATATCGACAGCTTGCGAGTAGCGAGAGACTCGGCGGCGGTCAACAGTCTATCCGAGCGATATGAAGAGGCGCTGACCCACTTGCAATTCGAATATCCCCCTGCCACCTACTTAGAGATCGAAGAGGGAAAGAACGACACGTTGACACGTCTGACTCTCCGCTACGCCGAGCTGAGAGACTCCCTGCTGCGGCGCATGAGCAACATCGAGAAGAGCGATACAGTTGCCAAATCAGATAGTGTCAATAGCTCAAATAAATGAAGGGCACTAATTCTGAAGAGCGGGCTTGAATAGCCAAAAACAGAGCGATTGCCAAGATAAGACCTTGGACTATAGCCGGGCATTTACTATAGCCATTTATCACAACTTTATTATACCGAGTTGGCAAGAAATGAATGACATAACCGGCAATAATAGCCACAACAATCATAGGATAACCGGCCACAAATTGAGGCAAAATATCGGCATGGAAGTTGGTGAATACTTGCTGCATCATTTGAGACCATGAATCCAAAGAGGGAGACCTGAAGAATACAAAGCCAAATACCACCAGACATAGAGTCACGAAGATATTCGCCACTCGTATGGGTCTTTTACCTACCCAGGAAGATGGAATAGTCCAAACGCCTTTAAAAGCCTTATGGATGGCCAATAACATGCCATGGTAAGCGCCCCAGAGGAGATACATCCATCCGGAGCCATGCCACAGCCCACCTAACACCATGGTCATGATATTGTTGAAATAAGTGCGAAACTTGCCACATCTATTACCGCCAAGAGGGATATAGAGGTAATCACGAAGCCATGTCGAAAGAGATATGTGCCAACGGCGCCAAAACTCCGAAGGATTTTGAGCTTTGAACGGAGCATTAAAGTTTTGCTTAAATCTATAACCCAAAAGCAAAGCCAAACCGATAGCCATATCGGAATATCCGGAGAAATCGCAATATAATTGGAGAGTAAATCCGAACCAAGCGAGGAGGTTTTCGACACCCGAATATAACATAGGATTGTCAAAGACACGATTTACGAAATTGCCGCTAATGTAATCGGCGATCATAATTTTCTTAAACAATCCGCACATAATGAGCACCATACCTTCACTCACCATGGCTCGTGTAGCGGGACGATTTTCGCGAATCTGCGGGAGAATATCGACAGCTCTGACCACAGGGCCGGCCAAAAGAGGCGGGAAGAAGGTGAGCGCAAAAGTATAATTAAGGAAATTGCGTTCAGGCTCCAACTTGCCGCGATAGACATCGACGATATAACTGATAGAGCGAAAAGTAAAGAAAGAGATACCGGCAGGCAGGATTATATCCAGGGGGTCGAAATCGCTGCCGGTGATCGAAGCGGCAGTTTCGAGCAAAAGATTAAAATATTTGAAATAGATCAGCAGACCCAGATTCACGACAACATTCAGAGCCACTATGCAACGGCGCATGGTGTTGCCGGATGTAGCAAACAGCCATCGAGCGAGTAAATAGTCGCTCAGACAGATGCCGAGCAAAATAAAGCAACACTCCGCGCTCGACTTGTAATAGAAGAAGAGCGAGAACAATATGGTAACAATCTTCTTGGCAGTGGCATGTCGTCTTACAGCCTGATACATCAAGAGGAAGAAGATAAATAGCCATAAGAACAATCCTGTATTGAAGAGCAAAGGCTCCGCAGGATTGTATAACAAGAGATCTGCGATAGATGACAGGTTTATATTTTCAAATATAGATTTCATTGCTTAATAGATGATTCACCGGTAATCAAAGCGTTAATAAGAGCGTCGGCAAAGACTTTGCCATATAATTGATAACCAGCCACAGAGAGGTGGACGCGGTCGGTATTGAAGAGCCCCATAGCGAGCCACTTGCGAGAGGATTCACTTCCGCCGGCTACGGCATACCAATCATAGAGGGGAATATGATTATCTCGAGCATACTCAGCGATAATATCACGGACTTTAGCCACATTTTCATTGATGGTGAAAGCCGAAGAGCCACGGCGAGTATGTTTGCGTTGGCGCCATTGACATTCAGCAGGAGTGGTAAGGAGGAGTTTGGCATGAGGGTTATATTTCTTGAGATTTTTGATCAATTTATCCATCTGCGAAACAATATCCTTTGCATCCAAGATCCGACCAAAAGCCTCATTAGTGCCCAGACTTATGATGATCAAATAGGGAGAGAGTTGGGAAGTGGATTGGCAGAAACTATCCACCATATTGTAATGAGCATATTGAGCGCCATTATTGCCAATCACATGGTAGGAAACACCATTGTTGCCGCGTACGAGGTTAAAGCCATGGATTGAGGTGGAATTATCCGCAATATCCAAAGAGATATTCAGGGATTTCGTCTCGACATCCAGAGCAATCGAAATAGAATTGTCGGTGGTATTTGTAACTCGGAAAGAGGAAATATTATTATCTTTGTCGGCGACATTGACTACCTGCGCTTTACCGATGAAGAATACAGTGATTTGATCGAATACTTCGGGAGACTTGATAGAGAAACTGCATTGGCCCTTCCGAGGCTGGATGGCTATGCCGGTGAATCCCATAGAGATAGGCCAGGGAGTCTTCACCAGTCTTCTTTTTTCGAAATAATTGGGTGAAGAAATGGAATAATCCTCAGGCTGATTGGTACCGGCTAATTTGCAAGGAGATATCAAGCCTCGTCCGTGACTATGGCCATAATGATTGCATAATTCTTGTCTCACCACAAAAGCAGAGACACCGGGTTGCATGTGCGAATCTCCGATATGGAGGATATTCACAGGCTGAGAATCACAATGAGAGAATTTAGCAGCCAGGTCGCTCCAGTCATCGCCATTAAAGTCGATATGATTGGCATCCTTATTGATAAACTGAGGATAATTATTATCACGCAAGATGGCAGTATCGCCTACTTGCATTATAGGATTTTCACGGATCTCTTGCTGATTGTCATCACGAGCCATCATACAAAGACTTGCCATAATGGCAGATAATATTAATAAGAGCGCGTTCCTTAAATTTTTTGGGCCGTAGAGGCGGATATTTTTTGGCATATTCTGAAACTCACATCGGTTCCAATTCAC
>JBJEKI010000126.1:0-6782 GCA_051878555.1 Lepagella sp.
TTTTTGCTTACACGTGTACGCTCGAGGTTTCAAGTTTTATCGGACAGCAATAATAAAATATCCATTTCTTCTTCTTGCAAATATACTGCTAAATTTTAAATATGGCAAATTAAATAAGTTAAAAATGTTAAAAAACGCAATAAATTTATCTTATTTTCGTTAATGTAAATATTATGAGGGTATCTATATCCTTTTTGTCGTTTATGACTGTAATTGATCACGTAAAAACACAGATGATATGAAACACTTATGCGTTGTGGCTTTGGCTTTTGTGGCCTTGATATTTTGCGGTTGTAGCAAAGAAGAAGAGGCTCCGGCAGAAAAAAAGAGCATTTGGGATATATATATCGGAAAACATTTAACTAGTGAATCCGATGAGTTTGAATGGGCCAGATATGATGAATATGGGCCTCTAAGTCCCAGAAGCATTGCCAAAGGTGAATATGTAGAGTTTTACGATCTGACAGATGATGGTATTACAATAAAAACCGGGAGCGATGAAGACACAAGATACTATAACCTTGCAAGTGCCACCAATGGGAAGATTCAGAAAAGGCTTTTATGCCCATATTCTCCATATTATTTTTGCAAAGATGTAGAAATGCGTCTTAACTTTAGAAGAGATCCCAAGTGCACATTGTATACAAAATTTGCAAAGGGCTTAGAGATTGGTCCGGGAGTTTACATATCAATCTCCGGGGAATTTTTTACTAAGCTAACCATCACAAGAAAAATCGAATATAAGCAACCACATTTAACTACATACGGAACTATGTTTAGTGCAGCAGACTGGACATGTTATCCATATTTATTTGACACATCTACTCTTAGTTGCAAATCAACGCCAATAGTCACAGATTGGTTAACATCAGCATGGAATGGAGATATTGCTACAATTATACCGAATCCTAACGATTTCATTCAATTACTATTGGCTATACCTATACATAAATCCGGTTACTATGGCTTTACCGGCGGAGAGTCGGAATATATATCAACAGAGCGATTATTAAGGGCTCTATTTTCAAAGATTCGTTCTTCAAATGAAAGATATATATTTGAATATACCACACCACAACAACAGTGCATAGCTTATTCCGAAGATTCTCATAGGATATTCGGTGATGACAACGGCAATATAAAAATAGGAGTGGATGCAAGCAAATTGTTTTCCGATCCACTTGTAAAGAGTGAAGGAGCATCGCATTTGTTTGCCAATTTACTAAACTCATTGATCAAGGAAGATCAATGTTCTTTTGACTTGAATTATTCCAAGGATAAAGAAGTTGATAATCTTGATCGGACGGTAAGGATCCTGATACTAAAAGTCAAAGATCCACAATCGGCAAGAAAAATTATGGAAGATGTACTATTTGCTTCATTGGTTCAAAATAAGGATCGGATCAAAGAGTTCATAAGAACAGATTCAAGGTTATCTGCACACTCGGAAGTATTATGCTCTGCTGTAGACAGATTGGAGGAATTATTCGAAGGCACAAGTAATACCAGCATCGGATTCAAATGGAGAGCCTATACTGAGCAACCTATAGACCAGGTAAGAACAAGTGAAGAAATCTGGCAGAAAGACGAATTTGAGTAAGAAAAAAACAGAAAGCCCGGAAGTCTTTTGGGAGACTTCCGGGCTTTCTATTCTTAGAGTGCGTTCCATAGAGCGCATTCATAAACCTCTTGGGGATATTATGAGGGAGTGATGTCTGGGTTAGTTTGCGTCGAAGCTATAGCGTTCGAAATTCGCTTTGTTCAATTGAGATTGGACATATTGGGCATCGATGACGAGCGACTTCTTCTTGGAAGATGGAGCTTCATACATAGCGTCGACCATGATAGTTTCGACGATCGATCTCAAGCCGCGTGCACCGAGTTTATATTCGATAGCCTTATCGACGATTAAGTCGATGGCATCCTCGGCAAATTCGAGTTCGACGCCATCGAGTTCAAGCATCTTCTTATACTGGCGAACGATGGCATTCTTGGGTTCGACGAGGATACGTTTCAAGGCATCACGATCGAGAGGGTCGAGACTTGTGAGGATTGGGAGACGGCCGATGATCTCAGGGATCAAGCCGAACGACTTAAGGTCCTGAGGCATAACATACCGCATAAGATTCTCACGTTTCTGTTTACGAGCCTTTTCATCTTGTCCGTAGCCTACCATGTGGGTGTTAAGACGAGCGGCTATCTTACGTTCGATGCCATCGAAAGCACCGCCGCAGATGAAGAGGATATTCTTCGTATCGACAGCGATCATCTTCTGATCTGGGTGCTTACGCCCGCCATTTGGGGGCACGAGCACGACGCTACCTTCGAGGAGCTTAAGGAGACCCTGTTGCACACCCTCGCCGCTGACATCGCGAGTGATCGATGGGTTATCGCTCTTTCGAGCGATCTTATCAATCTCATCTATAAAGACGATGCCACGTTCAGCCTTCTCGACATCATAATCGCAAGTTTGGAGAAGACGAGTGAGGAGCGACTCGATATCCTCGCCGACATAACCTGCCTCAGTGAGGACAGTAGCGTCAACGATGGTGAAAGGCACATCGAGGAGGCGGGCTATCGACTTGGCGAGAAGGGTCTTGCCGGTGCCGGTCGGTCCGACGAGGATGATATTAGACTTCTCGATATCGACATCATCAGACTCAACCATTTGGTTGATGCGCTTGTAATGGTTGTAGACCGCTACAGAGAGATACTTCTTAGCCTCCTCTTGACCGATGACATACTGATCGAGGAACTCATGGATCTTCTTGGGGACAGGGATAGACTTACCACCCTTATCCTTATTGCTCTTATTTTTTTGATCGCGGAGGATATCCTCCTTACGATTATTAATAAAAGTGATGCAATCCTCGCAGATGGTGAGGTCGGGCAGGATATCATACACGACATTGGTGGGCGACTGAGTTCGCCCACACATGACGCATCTTTTACTACTTTTCGAAGCCATTAAAAAACGAATGGTGGTAGGGATGAAAAAAAGTTACTTATTCTTAGGATTAACGAGCACCTTATCGATCATGCCATACTCCTGAGCCTCCGAAGCGATCATCCAATAATCGCGGTCGGAATCGGCCTCAACGCGTTCGAAGGGTTGACCGGAGTGGTTGGAGATGATGCGATAGAGTTCCTCCTTGAGTTTGAGGATCTCGCGAGCGGTGATTTCGATATCTGAAGCCTGCCCCTGAATTCCGCCCATAGGCTGATGGATCATGACGCGAGAGTGAGGGAGAGCGAAACGCTTGCCCTTCTCGCCTGCAACGAGGAGCACGGCAGCCATCGAAGCTGCCATACCGGTGCAGATGGTAGAGACGTCTGAATTGACATACTGCATAGTGTCATAGATACCGAGTCCGGCATATACCGAACCACCGGGGGAGTTGATATATAAGCTGATATCCTTATCAGGGTCGACAGAATCTAGATAAAGGAGTTGAGCCTGGATGATGTTGGCGCTCTGGTCAGAGACCTGCGTGCCGAGGAAGATGATGCGATCCATCATCAGACGAGAGAAGACATCCATCTGAGTCACATTGAGTTGGCGCTCCTCGAGGATGTAGGGGTTCATATAGTCGGCAGTCGGAGTGGTGACAGCGACATGATTATTGATAGCACGCTGATAAGAATCGAGCGTATTCGAACTCATGCCCAGATGATTGACGGCAAAATTATTAAAATCACTTTTCATATTCATCGCGAAAGAGATTAGAAAGAGATAAAAAAGGATAAGCAACTTCGTTCATCCGCCGGAAGTAATCCGGAGGGAAGACACGAAGTTGCTTAATAGATAACAAAAAGTGTGCCAAAAACGGAAACTTTTTGAAAAAAGTTTAAAAATATTGCAAAACAATATTATTTTTCGCTAAAAAGAGCTTCGAACTCCTCAACTGACACGTTTTTCTCATCGAGAGTGACAGTGGCACGAAGCGCATTGAAGAGCTTCATATCGAGCGACTGACGGCGGATATTGCCGATAGACTTCTTGTCAGCCATGATATCGTGAGCGAATCGGTCGATAGCCTCATCAGGCATATTGTTCATGCCATACTGAGCGAACTGATTGCGAGCGAGGATGCGGCAAGTATTGAGCACATCGTCGTCAGAGATCGAGATATTGAGTGCTTTGATGATGTGAGACTTTACGAGATCCCAAACAAGGTCCTTACGGATTTCGGGATACTGTTCATCGATATTATCCTCATTGAGAGACTCATTCTGCTCGATGAGGAACGACTTGATGATTTCATCGGGGAGAGCCACCTCGCCTACAGCATCAAGGAGGACTTTCTGAGCATCGATCGAGAAGCGATAGTTGGAGTCACCCTTGAGCGAAGCCTCGATCATCTCCTTGACAGCCTTGAGATAAGACTCCTCATCCTTCACGTTTTCGTCGAAGGCGTTCTTGAAGAACTCCTCATTGAGTTCGGCAGGCTTGAGAGTGATGATCTCGCGGATGGTAAACATGAAATCGCCATGGTAATTGTCGGCGACCTCCTTATCGACGTGGAGCATCGAAGCTATCTCAGTGGCACTACCCTCGCAAGTAGCGGCGGGATTGAATACCACCTCATCGCCGACATGCTTGCCGAGGAAGAGTTCAGACTGCTTGGCATCTTTGAAATATTGAGGAGCCACGATACCTTCAGCCACAGCGACGCCATCTTCCTTGATAGAGCCATCCTCATTAAGTTCGCGGATTTCACCCTTGATCAGAGCGGAAGCATCCGACTCCTCAGCGGGACCTTGGTTGCCGAAGCGACGACGCAGAGCATCATCCTGCTTCTTGACCATCTCATCGGTAGCCTCAATATTATAATAAGGAATATTTACACTCTTATCGACAACGAGAGAGAGCTCGGGAGCCACACCCACTTGGAACTTGAAAGTAAACTCCTTGGCATCGAAATCGATGTTATTATCCTTATCAGGGATAGGATTGCCGAGAACGTTCATATTATTATCGGCGAAATACTTGGTCATTTCATCGGAGATGGTGTTGGTGACAACATCATAGAGCACGGACTTGCCATACTTCTTTTGGATCAGAGCAGCGGGCACATGGCCGGGGCGGAAACCGGGTTCGGCATGGCGCTTACCCAAATCCTTGAGTTGCTTTTTGACTTTTTCGGCGTAGTCGCACTCTTCGACGACCATCACCAACTCGCCTGTAACCTCAGAGAGGCTATTGTAATTGATTTTCATTTGAAATAGATATGATATATTTAATTAAATCACGTTAAATATTTGCAACTTACTGCAAACGAAATGCAAAGTTACAAAAAAATATATTTATTTCAATAATTGGCGGAAAACTTTTATCATATCGATATGATCGGAGAGGGAAGCAGTCTCCCTCGCGGAGTGCATAGCCCAGATGGCGCAACCCACGTCGACGCCGGGGATATCGAACTGTGAAGAGGAGATATTACCGAGTGTGCTACCCCCAGCCACATCGGCATGATTGACGAAATATTGCATATTTACGCCCGCCTCATCGCATAGAGCATGGAACACGGCTGCACTTCTGCCGTCGGTCATATACTTGCAGTTGGCATTGATCTTAACGACGGGGCCGCCGCCGATGACCGGATGATTGGTGGGGTCATACTTCTCATTATAGTTAGGGTGCCAAGCGTGAGCATCGTCGGCAGAGATCATGAAAGAGCGTGCGAGGGCACGATAGAGCGCCTGCTTATCATCGGAAATCGAGAGGCAAACTCGTTCCATGATATGTCTCAACACGGGCGAAGCGGCACCCTGCTTTGTTCCGGAGCCGGTTTCCTCATTATCGAAGAGAGCCAAGACTCGGGTGGCGGCAGCGGGATGGTCAGCCTCGAGCAGGAGAGCGGCGAGGCCGGAGAAAGCCATCGAGAGGTCATCTATGCGGTGAGACTGGAGGAGATCGGGATTCAAACCGACTACGGCAGCCGGTTCGGCGGGATAAAGACAAAGTTCATAATCGAGGATATCCTCGGCAGAGACTGTGATCGGGGAAGAACATTCGCGTAGATTCTTATTGATTAGGTCTACGAGGAGAGCGGGGATGAAACCGCCCGACTTCTTAGCCTCCTCAATCTGTTGCTGAGAGAAGCACCCGATCACCGGCTTCATATCCTTCTGCACCGAGAGAGGGTTGCCGCTGTTCACTTCGCGATTGAAATGGATGGCGAGGTGAGGGATGGTGGCCACGGGTCGGCGAGAGTCGACGAGGTGTTGACGAGGAGAGAGAGGAGAGACACCACGAGTCAGCACACGACCTGCAATGGCAAGAGGGCGATCGAACCAAGTATAAAGGATTCCGCCGCCATACTTCTCGACATTGAGCGACACCACTCCCCCATCGCCATAAATCTCACAATTCGGTTTGAGTTTAAAGCAGGGGCTGTCGGTATGCGCCGAGATGATGCGGAAACCCTCAGCCTCCACCGGGTCTGTACCTACGATGAAAGCGAAGATGGCCGTATCATTCTTCACTACATAATACTTACCGCCCGGCACGAGAGCCCAATCATCGGCCTCGGTGAGGCATTGAAAACCGGCTGCATCGAGCACACGGCGTGTCGAATCGACAGCGAAGAAATTGCACGACGAGCTATTAAGCATCGACACCAAGAAAGCGGCTTGATTAGCCTCGCTGTCTCGAAGATTGATAAGTGATTGATCCATGGTAAAACAAAGAAGATAAGTGTTTTGAATTAACAAAAAGAAGATTAGAGCGCGTTCCTTAAATTTTTGGGGCCGTAGGGGTCGTAGCCTTGAGTCGA
>JBJEKI010000127.1:0-27534 GCA_051878555.1 Lepagella sp.
CGACTCAAGGCTACGACCTCTACGACCCCAAAAATTTAAGGAACGCGCTCTTAGAGTGTAACATCCCGCCCCTAACGGCGGATCAGCGGCCGTATGGCATCGAGGCCATCGTGCGAAGCCGATGCCTGTATGGTAATAGACCACCGTGTGAGGCTATATAGCGTGCGGCATTGGCTCACTCCTATTAAGGCTCACCCCGATGCGCCGACCGGCAGTGCAGACGTTATCATCACCGAGGGGCGTGGGGTGGGCAACCTTTCCTCAGCTGATAGACTCAGGCACTAAGCTTCGATGTCGAATGACATCGCATCTACTTTATCCTTCTCCATCCATCCATCCTCGATAGTGGATGAGATATGAATGAGAGCTGCGGTGTAGAACTCAGCGAGATCGGCGATGTTATCGAATACTTGATAAACTGGTTCTGCATCAGTGCCGAGTTTAAACTTGACAGGCAGTGATGCTCCATCAGTCTGGAGAGCCAGATCATACGCAGCTTTATAGTTGAACTGGTTTTCCGAGCTTAACCACACCGGCACACCGCGCCACGAGAAATCCTCGATAATCTTTCGTTCAGTCTCCCGGTTGAGAGACTCCTTAATAACAGCCTTTATCTCATCTATTGATGGGGCATGGTCGAATCTATGACGCCAGTAGAACTCAGGATTATCTGTACCGTAAATCAGTTCCCACTTACCTCTGCCAACCTTGATGATGCCGTCAGAGCATCCCTCAGATCCATTACACTTTTCCATAACAACAAAACATTTTATTGAACAACAAATGGACGGGATCACGTGAATTTATACTTCACCTTATTCCCATCCCATATCTCACTCTGGATGATGGTTTCGAAAGGGAAACCATCTTCCATATCACTTATCTGATCGAGGATGTTTTTCATTTCCTCCGATGATGTAAAAAACTTAGCCCACTCTCCGGACTGGATATCACGAAACGATACCAGATAACGACCGTCACCTTGCGAGGTCTTTATGTCAGACTCATAGTCATGTATCTCGATGGGCTTATTTTGAATTGAGGCGAGACGCATTACCTTACCCGGAAAACGTTTCTTCCCATCGGCCGGTGCATACGACACACCCATCTCAGAAAACTTTCTCATATCTATATTTCGATGTGTAAGTATATTGAATAAATGTTTACAATCTCCATGTGCTGCCATCCCCTTAAATGAACCGATAATCTCCTGTCTTCGTTTACGGCTCTTAACACGAGCCAGCGCACGTGCAGCCTTCTGCTTCGTACGCTTCCGCAATCTTGTATGAGTTGGATAATGGATATATCCAACTATATCGAGGCCGGAGGTTATCGGACGTACAGCCTCATCCGGCTTAATGTCGAGACCAATTCGTCGACACTCCTCTACATAGATATCACGCAACCGCCACAAAGACTTTTTGTCCGGTGCAGCGAAAGCGGTATCATCACAATAATTATAATAGAGTGGTCGCCATTCATCTTCTGAGAAATATCCGAAGCACTCCTTTACCATCAACTTATGCACATCAGACAGATAAATATTGGAAAAGCACTGAGAACTGCGGAGGCCCTTCGAGATTCCTGATGGGAGTAAATCTACGAAATTATCGAGCATCGAAAGGAATCGAGAATCACCTACATAATTGCGGATCTTCATTTTTAGGATCTCCTGATCGATGCTATCGAAATACTGCCTAATATCGCACTTATAAAAATAATTAAATAGGTGCGGTACTGTCCTCATATCCTCTACGATGCGATTGTGCAACCAATGAGGGCCACGACCCTTTACATTAGAAGCTGCATTAATAATCAGCGTCGGATTGACAACTAACTCCATAGCTTCAGTAACTATATGACATCCGATTCTCTTGATAATTGTCGGTGCCTGACAGCAGCGAATCTTCCCGTATGAATTAATGGTGATATCTCGCACGTCTGAAGGACTTATCCGGAATGATCCGTCGGATAATTCGCTCTGAAGGATATCGCAGACCTTAGTTATCACTTCCTCTTTTTTCATACGATATCTTAATCGAGGATTCGTCAAATTATTCACGACGGCAAAATAACCACGCTCGATGTTTGCTCGGTCGGAGATAACATCCATGACGTTTATGCAGTCGAAAGTAGTGATCATGCCTTCAGGCTCAAAATTTATTTTCCGGCTTTCCATCTTAATTGATGCTGTTGCCGAGGCTCGGATCCCTCGCAGAGATGAATGGTGGGCACGCCACCTTTCAGGGTCATACGATTAATAATACCGGAGCGATGACATGCTCACGGATATACCTTATTCCGAGACGTGCGCCGTTGTTCGCGTTCGAGTTCGACGATGCGTTGGACGTATTCGCGTAGACGAGACCGTTATACGGATTCGCGTTGTTCCCGGCGCGAAGCACAGCACGACTTGGGAT
This sequence comes from Lepagella sp., assembly GCA_051878555.1. Taxonomy (GTDB): domain Bacteria; phylum Bacteroidota; class Bacteroidia; order Bacteroidales; family Muribaculaceae; genus Lepagella. The sequence goes on from JBJEKI010000127.1 coordinate 2,421, forward strand.
CCTCTACCTATGGCGCAAAATTAGGAAAATAATTTGAGAAATTAAAATCTAATTCGTCTTATACTTAAAACCGGGAGAGGGAGCAGCGGCAGGTTGCCGCTCTCCCTCTGGCGATTATTCGTTATTACGCCTATTCGTCAACGATTACGATTTCGCCCCTGAAGGCGAGACGTGCGCCGTTGTTCGCGTTCGAGTTCGACGATGCGTTGGACGTATTCGCGTAGACGAGACCGTTATACGGATTCGCGTTGTTCCCGGCGCGAAGCACAGCACGACCTCTGCTATCAGAACTAAATTCATACCTGTCACCTGTGTATAAGCTCCAGCTACCATGGCTGCCTGTTAATTGGCTCGGCACGATGTCACAGTACTTGCCCCATCGGAATTTAGCGATGCAAGTTCCCGAACCGCTGGTTACCGTTTGAATCTTACGATCCAGACCGTTCGAAGGATTGTAAACAGCCCACTTGTAATCAATTGGGTCTGATGACACACCATAGCTTTTATTCTTCTTATAGGACGCGAATGACACTACATTCATCGCCACATTATCAAGCCATTCATAACCGCATGCGAAGTAGTTTTGCAATCCCCAGCAATTGATATCCCATGACGGATACGTCGAGAACCCATTAGGGTTATTTGTATTGTATGCTCCTGACACAGCACTACGTCCATCTCCGCCGACACCCATACCGCAAGCTGCCTGCATATCTCGAGTACCCTTGATACACATTGCCATGATCGAGAAGTCTTTCCATGACTCGTAGTCCTGAAGCTGGAATCCTTTACCGTGAAGTGCGGCAGTGTTACTTAGATCCTTCATCGTCCAGTGTATCGTAGAAGTCGGTGCCATTAGGTTCGTAAGATCTCCATTAGCATCATACGTCCATTCTCCATTAGTAGACGAAGTACCATCGCCATGCTTCGGCGTTGTTCCGGAGATACTGCGGAGATGGCTCTGACCATCTATAGTGCCACGGTAAGCTCCGATAAGTTCCGGATAGTGAACTTGCCAGTCAGGCTCGACACTCTCCACGTTTTCCGAGTCTGTAATAACAACCTTGGCTGTATCATCACCACGCGGTGATGTAAAGATAAATGAATCAGCTCCGGCAGGCACACGTGCGATGAGATAATCACCGGACAGCATATCGCTATTTGAATTGGCAAATGAGAAAACCTCGATGATCTTTCCCATATCGTCTACGAATACACCGGCGATACCTGCGGAGTTGAACCCCGGGAATCTCACGAGCTTCATACCTACAACCGGCACTGTAACAACGATAGTAGTAGTGCTATCTGTCATCACCGGATCAGATCCGACAGACTGAGAGGCAGTAGCCAATGACTTATCTCTGTTGATAGGATAGTCACCAAGCTGCATATCGGAGACGATATGAGCGGTACTCAGAGGTTTTTCTTCGTTTGTTGAGAGATAGAAATATTTCTCACTCTTGACGAAATCATTTACCCCCTTGTACCAATATCTCGGGATATACTTCATTACGTCGTACCCAACCCCGGATCCGTCTGTCGGGTCGAATACAGAACCATCCGTGTATTTAAGGAGAGAATCTCTGTCGAGATATCTGATCTCCATCTTCCCGGTCGATGAGTTAAGCTTTGCTCTCACTATAGGAGCATTATCACGGAGACGAGCCACATGTCCACTCGGCGAATAAGGTACGACGAGCGAATCTGTCGAATATTTGAAGCCCGTCTGATTGTCGACGTTGCTAATATTCTCCGGATCTGACTCATCATCTGAGAATACGACGGTAGAGAACTGCTGATTTATAACATTAAGCAGTACGAAATAACTATTAAGAGACGCAATAAATTCAGAATCCGTGTAGTCGCTCAGGATCCACTGTCCGGATAAACCGGAGCACTGACCGCTCTCGTCGTATGCGTTACCTTTACTGTCGAGACCCACCGCTCCGGATGTCATCAATCTCTGTAGTACTGTCGGGCTCGCAGTCACTTCGAGATCCGGCAAACGAATTTCGTTGAGGACACGATTTGCACCTATCTCTAAGAGTAGATTTTCAGAATGTATATTCGGACATCCTTCGACCCACAGGCGAGAAACTTTCTCTGTACCGGTGATCACCAGTCCACCGGGATATGAAAGCATCGGGAGGTTTATCAGCTCCAACTTTGTAATTGTTTCCGGCAGGCAGAGATCCTCCACCGGGGCAGTCTGAGCCACCTTACATTCTGTAACTGATGTATCGTTAGCATACAGATGCTTCATTCGAGGGCAACCACTTGCATCGATGCTTGATGCGGTGGTTGCTGAAACGTCTATGTACTCGAGGAATGGCATCTCCCCTAATTGCACAGCGCTAAGAGCGCCGAATCCGGTAGCTGGATTGTTTGTATGTTTTTTGCCTCCAAGAACCAATCTTTCGCAGAGGGATAGTTTGTTGAGAGTGTCGCCACTTGCCAGAGCCATCTCCGATAGGTCTATCTCTCTGATGCGTGATGGTTGATAGATACGGATCTCTGCCTGACCATGGGCATAATCCTCCGGCAGGAAGGTGTATGACTCTCCCTCCTCGAGGAATACCGTCTTCGAGGTTGTCTGGCCGGCATCATTACCGATACCGAAATAACCGGTGCCGGCAGCCTTGATAGTGATGGTACTTTCATCACTCAGTGAAGCCATACGGATAGTCAGAGGATCACTGAAGAAAGCCCCTGTCTGGTAATAGCCATCACGTATCGCCCATCTCTGCTCGATAAAACGAGGCAGGGATGTGAGACCCAAACCACTAAGCGCGTAGAAATAGCGGCGATTTGCTCGCGGTGTCGACTCGATGTATTTTCTTTCTCCATCATACGACGAAATTTTCTTAGGCCAAAAATTAAGTCGTTTTTCGACGAAGAAGTATTGAGCCCCCTCCGGAGAGAATGGAATAAGTGTACGCCCATCTATTTGCGCCGTACGACTGCGCATTGCCCCTATCACACCTTTAAGGTTGAGTGTCGTTGCACCTGCATCAGAGGTCCAGAGGTCCGGTGCTGCATCCATGTTGCAGAATAGTATAGATCCCTTACCCATGTATGGATTTTCGTAACCTATCTCCGGATCATCAGTCTTATTAGGATCTATCTCCGGATCGAGATTCCTCAAACCATCATTATCGACACCGTTACATGTATCACAGTCATAGACCTTGTTAAGATACATGCGGACAGGTTCGGCGACAGAACCATTAGCATAATGACCATTCTCCACCGACGATCCATCCTCCAAGAAAAACATTGGTTGCATATTTTTGGCTCTCTGATCGACAGCTGCGAGATAGTCTGTGAATGCAGTATAAGCCATTGCTGACTCGACGCTGAAATAGTGCCAAGCCTCCTGCTTCCACTTCGATTGCCATCCCTCCTGAGACTGTTTCACACTTCCGAAAAACCGCAGCAAGTTAAACAGGTCGTAAGGAACTTTGCGACCGTTGGCGAGGTCCAATTGCAACTGATCATTATCGATCATGCACTCGAAGTAGAAAGTCCATGCCGGAACTGTTTCACCGACTTTATCTCCAAGTTTGGCTACCCAGCTCGATTTCTGTGATACCGGAGCCATCATCTCCTCGACTGTAGTAACACCATCCCACCAGCACATGCCCTGATATTGAAGAAGCTCAAAACCGCTGACAGGATTCAGGACGTCACCGGTGATCACCCACTTGCCGCCGATTTGCTTCATAGAACCGACGGAGCGTACCCACTCCGACCCATTATAACGATATATCGCATAATCTCGGCCACAATATTGACTGATGACATACGGCATCGATGTGTCGAGGCCGGAAGCAGCCAAAAACCTTGCCTCGATCTGCTCAAGTGTCTCCTCGGCAGCACCGAAAAACTCGATAAAATCGCCATAATTGAGGCAACCTTTGTTATATCCCGGAGTGTCCTTAAAACCGAGTGCAATTTGCTCACCCTTATCCTCTTTCCAGTTGCCCTTGGCGTGGAACCAAGCATCTGTAAGATTGCTATTTGTCGCACGGAAAGCTGCGATAGGATGATTCTTGGTAGAATGATCCATAACCAGACCGGAAAGTGAATCGCCATCTCCCAGATCCTGAGTCCCATCGAAAGCCCTTTGCGCCGGTGTCATATATTCGTCACCCATTGCTCGGTATGTTGCGTTCATAAGATCGCAGACACCGCAGTCATTGGCATTTGAGGAGTCGGAGTAATCTACCTTAACAGTGATCGTATCAACAAATAGCCCAGTTTCGCTAACGTAGACTTTATTGTGTTTAGCCGCGAGTATAGCCTTCGCACGGAGCGCCGGATCATTCCATACTGTCGATTCATCATCACCGAGGAGAGTGACGGTAGCTTTCAGTCCTGTAGACTTATTCTTCTTGTTAAGGTTAAATCGATCATTCTTCACCGGACGCTGTGCCGAGGTAGTACCCTGACGTCTCCAGAGTACATTATCGGCACGGAAATTGACTTCCGGATGCTGAGGATTGAAGTAAAACAGCGAACACTCGAACTGCTGAGAAGTATCAGTTCCGTTGTCATACATATCGAATACCTCCTGCGGTGCCACGACGACATAATAGGGAATCTTTTTCGACTCCATAGCCTCAATAGAGGGCTTGCCATTTTTTAGGACATTCTCGTTGTCATACTCAGCGATCATTGCGGAAGTGTCACTCAACTTGCAGAGATAATTATCGAATGCTTTCTCCCACTCCATATAGCTCGTATACCAGAGCATATAGTTAAGAGCAATATCGCCACTCTCTGAGTTGAAAGATACATGGCTGCTCTGGCGGAGCATGCCGGTGCCCGGGCGATATCCCATAGCACCGCACAACTCGCCATTGACATACATCTTTACCATGGCATAATCAGTAGTAACCTTAGTGTCCGGATCCGTATACGACACTACCTTGCTTCCCGGCTCTACGACAATCGCGAGAGTGACCTTCTCATTACTACGGAACTTCACACGGTGCACATCCGGAGTCCCACTGGGTAGAGTCATCACCATTTCATTACCTGTGATGTAGAAGCCCACACCATTAGCGCCGACACATGAGCAGAGCTTTGCCGACTTGTCGCGCACATTCTTAGTCGAAAATGCCATTTGCAGAGCCATACCTCCGGTCTCGAGAGCAGTGTCCCAGAATGGCGAGAAGTCGGTTTTCGCCGATACATTCTCGGCGATGCGCAGTACCTTCTCGCCGAGGATCTCGCGGAATCCATTGCTATTCCAGTTACTTCCGGTGACTGTTATCGAATGTCCATTATCAGAGATCGAGTGATCGATCTCATCGTTATCACGATTAGAGAAATCGAAAGCAGCTGCGGCACCCTCCTTTAGTTCGGCATCTATGGCGCTACCTTTGATGATTACCGACAGTTCCGGAGTGCCATCAACCACTTCTTCTCCAGCCTCTGCGTGGAATGGTAATGACTTGCTCCCATCAGAAGGATATCCCTGTATCTGTTTTGATACTTTAATAAGACCGCTCTCGCCGAGGCCACATACACGCGAAACCTCTGTTACACCATCGACGACGAATCGAGTGACGGTGCTATTTTGCCCCGGCGTATAAGCGCTTACAATGACATCGAGGCTGTCGTATAAGCGCAAAGATCCCTCACGACGATCATCCCATCTGATGGATGCTATCGGAGAACTATTCCCAGCCTCGACACAAACAATCGTCGTATATACTGTATTACCTTGCACTCCGGAAGCGATATCCTTACCTCTCATTCTCATGAGCCAGCCTCCGTGTGTCAATTTTTCGGATCCGCCGAAAACATTGACAGGATTAATAGAGATATTGTGAGAATATGAGTCTCGGGTAGTAGCCTTGCCAAGTTCTCTCCACTCACCTTCGTAGAAAATATCAGTAGTTACCTCGATGCCCTCTTTGCCTACGTTACGAGGGAAACGATACATTGGAAGGCTCTTTGTATCACCGCCGACAGTGAGAGCCTCGGCGGCAGTGTACTGCAATTTCTGAACGCACTCACAAGTGACGTCGACAGCAGAGATGGTAACATTACGGCTACGTTTATTGCCATCCTTATCTGTTGCCCATATAGAGAAATCTTTACTTGTTGGTTCAGAGACTAAATCGGTGAATGGATAAACGAACTTCGTATCATTAGCAGTGACACTACTCTTTTCATCCACCTTTTCGCTCCAGAGAGTGATGCCGGTGGATGGATCATTGATCCCGATAGTATCGATATATCCGAGTATCTCTGTGTCGCCATCATAGCTGACGCTCTTAATAGCTGCGAGGAGATTCAACTCCGAACCGAAAGCACCACGCACGGCCTGCTCACAATAGATAGTGAGCGTACTACCCTGCTGTTGGCCTGTGCCGTTGCTCTTCGGTATCTTCACCGGATCACCGAGAGCGACACCCTTACGGTCGGTTGCCTGAATGATATAATCATCAGGATCCGGTTGTATCTCGAGGCTACCGAATTGTCGTTTTTCAAGTTCGTAAGCGCCACCGGTGCTGAAAGCATCCGTGCCATTCTCCTTCGGCGTATCCGAAGTTTTGACATCTGTGCCTCCTCCATCGCCGAAGTTCTTCCAAAGTTCGATGTTTGATGCTTTAAAATCGGACAGCGCGCCGAAGAACTGTTTAGTCTCCCAAGTTTTTGACTCACTATCTCTAAGATAGGTGATGATCAGCCCCTCCTTTCGGTAAGTTACTCCACTCGTTTCTTCGTAAGCGATGAGAGCCTGGATAGCCATCGAGAGAGTGCGACTCTCATCGCCGCATAGGTCATTGATATTGATAATTGCCTCCGTTCCGGCGCTAAGACCTGCGAGGTCCAACCAATTATCCGGGTCGAGGATATTCTCCTCTACAGTATCTGTGCCGATATATTGATAAGTTTTCCACGCACTCTTAGCTATCGCGAAAGTGATTTGCAGGCCTAAAAGAGCCTTGTTCTGAGCGACAACAACTGCCGGAGCATAGTAATCATCTGCCGGATCAGATATATGATAGAATATTCTCTCCGGATCCGGAGTGGGGACTTCGGCTGTGACGTTGTAAGTATTGCCGACACTTGCTCCACCTATCTTTGAAAGTTCTTCACCATCGAATCTATACAGATCATTGGTCATGCGGAAAATTCTATCCCATCTTGCAAGCCCTGTCGATAAATTGTTGTAATTGGTCATGATCTTGGAGAGACCGCCATCATCCGGCACGTAAACGAAAGCCCTTTTGCTCTCCACATACACTACCTTACCCTTGTACGATAGCGATGACGATTCATCAGGTACTATTGCCGAGAATGGCAATAGACCCATCTCTGTGACAGTCGACCTTACAGATGATATCTTCGCATCGAGAGATTCTATATCGCTTTTAGCAGAGTCCAACGCAGTGCGGATGGCTTCTCCATCAGCACCGGGAAATGCCGACGTATCGTCATAACCGAGTCCGAGTCCGATTTCCTTCCACTCACTCCATGCACCCTTGGCAGTGTCCGGAAGTGATGGTGAGTTGATGTTAAAACTCCGATAATACTGATAGCACTTGGAGCAGTCGTGAGAACTGCCGGAAATCTCACCATCCTTCATTGTGTAGTGAGTGGTGAAAACTTCCGTAACCACGTGATACATATTATCGCTGTAGATATCGAGTAGGCCAACGAAGAAACTGCCGGACATCACCTTGTACCGCGTGTTAGTGCAGTTTCTCAATAGCGAAACAAGCGCCGATGTACTACCATCGGTGCCGAGATTATCGAGGTCGGAGAACTCGACGGAAGGAGGCACTGCAGAAGCTGCTGTCGTCAGAGCTTCCGATGCTTTATCGAGGGCTTCCGATGCCATATTATTAGCTGCAACTGCTGTCGCAGCAGCAGAAGAAGCCACGTTACTTGCACTCTGAGCATCTGTGATTGCCTTGTTCGCTTTTGTCAGAGCATCTGTGGCATTAGTGATGGCAGCCTGCACGTCATCAGACATACCGGTCATATCGATGTTTTTCATCTGTGTGATGAAATCATCGAGCAGAGAGCCGAGATACACCGGCGTGATTGAAGCTTGTTCGACCTTAGCCTTCAGTGCATCAACTTTAGATTGGAGGGATGTAAAATCAGCCATATTTAAAGATATTTATTAGCAAAAATAATAGAATAACAGATACCCCAAAAAGACATCAGGATAATCCTTTCCGTTGATAATATCCGGATCTTCGGCGCAGATCATCAGAGTCGAGGTCGGCAAACATACCGATGAACTCATATCCCAACGACTCAGCGTAGAAGTCTTTAAGATTCATCACCGACGCGTAATACTTCGGCGAGAACCACGGTCGCCTCTGGCGCACCTTATCACGACCGATATCGCCGGAGTTGCCGATCGGGACTTCGCGTCCGGTGCCGAGATCCTGCCATATACCATACTCGAGGAAAGTCTGAGAGAGTGTGATGTCGTAGAACCGCCCGTCGGCACGCACAGCGAGAGACATCGGCGAATGGTATAGATTACCTTTGTCGATGATGCCATATTTAAATATTTTTTCTTGCCAGATATCGATCATCGTTTTGTTCCATGCCTCGACAAACTTCCGGCGAGCTTCCAACGTGTCTACTGCGTCCATTCTTCAGCATTATATGAGAGATCAGTAAATGTATCAACGGCAATTTGAAAGAATGCACACGCCCCTCCCGAATAGAAATACTTGTCGATTTCTGTGAACTTGATGTAAGGATCGATATAAATGCAATCCTCAGAGAGGCGAGTCTTTTCTTGGATTAGTACCGAAAGGAACTGCCGGAATAATTCATTCATCGTCTCGAGGCACTTCTGTCTTGCCGACATATCATCCGCTTTGTGCCTCATGAAAAGAAAGATAGTTTTAACTCTACGTGTATGTGGAGTATTATTCATCTCCGTGCCACCTTCTGAGGTATCTGATACTGCCACACAAGCCTTCATTGAGAGCATAGTCGTAAGCAGAGAGTGATATCCCTCAAGCGAGGAGACTCTATCGAAGCGAAATCCCTTCGATAGAGCCAGTTTATTAGATTTAGTCAGCCGTTCAAAGAAACCGGCTGCGTCCCAGTTATATCCGTTCATTTTAATGGGTATTTTCTATTGAGTTCATCATATTCTCGAGCCAGCGCATCTAACTCAGTTAGTGCTCTTATAGCCGGTGCTGAGAGAATTTCTTGTTCTTTGGTTATATCACCCTTCGTCAGGGCGCGGATCTGAGAGTCCATGCTCCTTCTCAATGTCAGTTCATCGATGTGTGGTGCATCAGCATCAACCGATGACGGTTGCAAGAAATTAGGATATCGCTTAGATAACATCGACTTTAGTCCAGCCCACCAATAGAAAATCGAGATCAGCTCAAAATCTTTACACTTTATGTCATCCTTACGATATAGGATAGCAGCCATATCTCGGAGCAGCGAATCTTGCTGAGAGAACTGCCACACCTGCCAAAGTGCATCACACGCGAGGTAGTTGTCAAATGAGAGATCATCCTCTATATCAGCGGATATAGCCGATGATCCGTCGATTATATCGAGGCGAACCGGCACTTTCGGCAGCTTTCCCATCCAATCGACCATCTTTGCGGCAGCAGCCAGATCCGTCGTTGTCACGATATACTCGTTGCCATCCTTATGTATCAACCAATTATCTGCGTATGGAGTAACTATCTTAATATTGTTCCAGTGGAATATGCAACGGATAGCGACCTGAGCTGTCACCTGAGTAGCGAAATCCTCACGAGAGCGATACGACTTACCGGCGCATGATCGGTTGACAACCGATATCGCTTTCAGCAGGTAAACGAGTTGATCCTGCGTCAAATCATCCCATCCCTTAGGAACTATCAAATTCAATTCCATTGTCAGAAATAATAAGACCCTTTAATATCGTTCTTGAATTGCTCATGATTGAAAAGCTCTCCCTTATCCTCCTGCCACATGGCGTAATATTCCGGATAACGAGGTAGCGACATAAAGATCGGTTGGCACAGCTTCCAAATAGAGATAATTTCATTCTTGCAACGTGCACGCACCGCCTCGGCGACTATATTATGGAGTGTCTGGTGTAACTCCCGGTATATCAAAGCATTCCGAGCGTTATACTCCTCCCTTAAGAGATCCATCAGACGATAACCAAGAAACTGATCGGCGATGAATGACTCTGTCTCCATCGCGTATATCCTCATCGTTTCAAATGACTCGGCACCGGTTATCAATATATCTTTCATACTCGATAGGAATGTCGAGCAGATATAAAATCCATTTTCAGAGATTCGCCAGTCCGGATATGCACGGAGACGGTCAACAAGTATTTCGAGCAAATAAGATGCTTGATCACGAAGCGATGAGATCAGTCTATCTACACGATCTTTCGATGCCGGAGCTATCGTATCGGTGCTGACAACGCCGAATCCTGTCGGCGTAAACACAAGGTCTATCGCCGGGATGGCATCGATAAATGCATTAACAACGACCAATCTAAGAGCGACATTAAGATCACGTTCATTCAGAAAGTCACCTGGCATCAGATATTCATCTTCGAGACGTTCGGCGGCAACAGCAATGTATGGAGCCAGTTTATCGGCTATGGGCACTTCACCCTCGACCTCGAATAATATATTCGGCAGGCAACTTCTGATGAAGTTGGAATTTATAGCATCAGTTTTCATCTTTTTGTGAATTAGCGGTTACTTCGATACAATCTTTATGCTCATCGAGAGTGGTTAGCTGTATGAATGGACAGTCAGGTCGTACGCCCTCCCACCCGTTATATCTGATGATAATCTGATGAGGCACAAAAAGGAGATCCCTATACGGTTTTTTGAGTGCCTGAGCGATAGTATATAGTTCTCTTTTATCAGATCCGGAGTTATTCGTCTGTGACTTACCCGGTACAGATCCGACGAGATTACTATGTACTCGCATGGTGAAGCAGACCATATTGACAGCCTCTGCGATATCTGACTCCCAATCGCCACCCTCCTTCGTTTTGGAATCGATTGGCACGACGGTAACATCGGCACTCTCCCCTTTCCCATCTATAGAAATTGACTTCCCGGTAAAGAGCGCTGATCCGGAGTTCTCATGATCGGTAAGGAACTCCATCATCTCCCGCTTCTTTTCAGCCATCCTCTTTCGCTTTTGCTCCGGTGATGAAATTTTCTCGTTCATAAAGAGATTATCCCAGAATCTCTGCGAGATCTCGATGACATACTTGATTGGTGCTGCATTTTGGAGCTTAGACATTTTCGCCTGTCCGATAAGCTTCTTTATGTTATACCACTCACCGGTAAAGAGAGCAGCATAATGAGGGATGGGATAATAAGGCGAATCGACTCCCGGGAATCGTGATAGGATTGCGAATTTTCGGCATGATGTCGGCTTATCTTTCATTGATGCACGACGACCCATTCTTTGTTGCAAGTCTCTCCATGGAGAGCGAGGATTCAATAATTCGATCTCCTCAAACTTATCATTTGGTTGTGTATCTCTGAATGGTCCGAAGATAATTTTAGTCAGCTTTCCTGTCTTAGGATCCGCAGGCGCAAACCGGCAGTAGCATGCCGGCTTGCGGTGCAGCTCTACGATTTCACTACCTTCAGCATTAAGTATAATAACCGACACTGCAAAATTAAAATGCATCATATCCTGGCATACTCCGAGGAAGTAATCCGGCAATGGATTGTCGAGAAGGAAGTCCTCGACCTTACGTGCCACCTCGGGAGAGGCATTGCATGTGTCGTATGTAAGTCCTGACCCGTAGCAGACCTCGGCATTAAAAACCTGGCACGTCGAGACAGTCTCATCCTTTTCGATTAGATTGATGATGTTATATGGCATCTGATCATCTCCTCCCCATGACTTGTACTCCTTGCCATCCGGAGTCATAAGCGTGTCGTATATTCCATAATCGCGAAATATCTCTGTAGTCTTGTTGGTGAATAAGACTCGAGCCTTGGAACGAGGAATTTGTTCCACCGACGTGCAGTCGATGAACTCCGGCCGTTTCGCCTCAGGTCGTTCAACCTCCGGCTTCGTTGTTTTTTTTGGTGTCATTTTATATGTCATAGAAAAACTTCAAAATCATTAATGCCAAGGATCAGACAGTCGTGTATCGATCGGATCTGTCCGTTACGGAGGAATTTTATTGTTCTCATACCGGTGTAGAAGTCATATCTGAGCGATACGACATTCTCCGCGGTAATCACCGCACCATTCTGCTTGCAGTAGACCAGTGTCACCGGTTCTCCGCTGTCGAGCATGGCACGCGCCTGTGAGATATGCAGATATTTAGTCATATTCAGAAGAATATTCGCCGGAGAATATCTCGCGGTCGGTTTTGCCTATGCCAAATATCGACGATGTGAAATTAACCGGACGTTGGTCCACGAACCGCCATGTAAATTTGACCACCGATAGAGAATCACCCTCAGTCGAATCTTCACACGTATGATCCTGAATTACTACGTCATAATAAGAGTTATCTACACAGATTTGAACAAAATGAGATGCCACCAACTGGTTTAGCGATTCCACTTCATCAGCAGGCATAGGACCTGTGGTTACTTGGTATGCCCGATCGGTTTTTCGATCATATTGAACGATGTTCCCGGAGCATATAGCCTCCTGCCGGGAGACTTCTGTCTTAGTCACGACGGCACCCTCGATGTCTATCATCTCCTGAACATTGAAAATATTTCGGAATCGGAATGTGATGAACGCCGAAGAAGGAGATAAGTAACACATCAGCTGTCTACCTCCATGGTTAACAGAGAAGTACATCACGTCTGATAATTTTGTAGCCTTTTTTATCATACCATCGACATCGTAGTTCTGGCATACCCTGTCCGGTCCGGAGTCGTTAAACTGCTGAGATGCGATGTTACCCTCAGCATCGTGACCGATTGCCGTAAAAAGAAAATCATCTGACACCTTGACCGGTATTGCTGCAACTGTGATTTTAGATCCCTTGTGGACACGCCTTGCTGTCGAGGATAGCAAATAAACCTTTGTTGCGTCGAAAGATTCCGGCATTCTCTGCTCACAGTATATGAATTTTATATCAATAAAAGCAGTGCCAAATGCTATCGTAACTATTTCACAGTTGAGATTATTCGCTCTGAAATAATCCTCGATGATGCTTCCCGGGTCTATCAGTTCCACCTTGCCAGCGTATGCGTACAGGCTTGCAGTGAAGAATGCTGTTCCGAAACAGAGCATAGTGACACCGAGCTTCTTCTGGTCGGTTGTTACACCGATCGATGATGCCTCCGAAGTCAGGACATATTCCTTCGTTAGTATGTCTGATTTAATAAATTCCGTTGCCATGATTCAAAAATATATATAATATTCAATCATTTAAAAGACAATCGCAACTTAAAGCATAAAATAGCCACCCCTTGTGGAGGTGGCATGAGGAGAGTGATCGAAACCGAAGACTAAAGCTTCAGCCGGCACATAAGCCTCAGCAACGGCTTCCGAAAGATATATATGAGAGCAACGAATAGACACGCAAGAAGAACCCAAAATCCATTAATTTGGATTTTTTGCCACGTCGACAGTGGTTTATCTTTATAGACTTCGACAGAATAAGGCATAGGTATCTCTACTATCTGTTTATTCTCTTTTGAGATCTGTGTATCCTTACTCTGTATCGGCACACTCACCTCAATGGGGCTATCCTTATTCTTTATCGAGTGACCGAGTGATCCATCGCGATTGATCCATGCGTCGGACAATGCGAGAGTAGTTTCGAGATGGCTCGTGCTATCCTGCACGATTTGTCGTGACGACTCCACCGGGAGAGGTATCTTGACAAGCACCGTGTCGATGCGCACTCGCTCGATATACTCTGTGCGTACGCTGTCCGAATGATGCAAAATTATCGGCGGTCTTTCTTGGAGTGGCTGTGATGAACGACAGGCGCAGAATAATGCCAGCGTCGAAATGACTAATAATGCTAATAGATTTTTCATTTTTACAGATCTTTATATTCCGGGATGGCATCGAAACAGGGGCATCCCTTGATATATTCATTTGGTTCGATTACACCGTTACCATTCAGATCCGGAGAGGTGTCACGGTGTCCTATCACCTTATCGATGGACGGATAACGGTTTTTCAGATCTTTAATCAGAGTGATCAGAGATACCTTCTGTGCCGGCGTCCGGGTGTCCTTAACCTTCCCTTTAGAATCGAGACCACCGATATAGCAGATACCGATAGATCGTGCATTATGACCGGAGGCATGACAACCTATCTTATCGATTGGTCGGCATGACTGAATAGTTCCATCGAGCATGATTACAAAATGATATCCGATGTATCTCGTTCTGCCATTCAGGTCGATGTATGATGAGAAATTACGAGCCTTATGAGATGCATCTATCTGATCTATAGAGAATGGCACTCCCTCCTTGGTAGCCGAACAGTGGATGATGATCTCGTCGATCTCTCGAGATGTAGTCCGATAACCGAGAGATTCCCATGTATAGTTACCGACTATACCATCCGGAGTCAATCCATGAGACTTCTGATACGCGATGACAGCCTTTTCTGTGTCTGTGCCGAAAAAACCGTCGACAGTGATACCTAATTTCATTTGGAGGACCTTAACGTATGATCCTCTGCTTCCTTTTTTAATTGTTCTCATACCGGGATATTTAAGAGTTTTAACCGTTTTTCTAATACTTCTTTATATTCTTCTAAGATTTCTGCCTGCTCGAGCATCAGCGAGCGCTGCTCCCTCGGTAGGCGTGAAAATCTCACTTCATCATCTATATACGATTGTAGATTCTTACAATGGCGAGACACCTTCAGATGCTCATGAGCGAGTCGCAATTCAAATGGTTTCATCTTTTTGTTCTTTATGTTGTTCTGAAAATTCCGTGGTATTGGATTTATTGTTAAGTGGTGGCAGTGCCGCTGTTTTCAATGAATTGATATATGATTTTAATTGGAAATTAAGGTCGATGCCGAGGAAGGCACCGGCGGCTACGAGGATCATGCCGAAAACAGTGATCACCGATGGGTGAATCTCCCCTTTCGGAGGCATAAAGAGAGCGAGCATAACGAGTGTCATGCCGAATACTATCAGCAGGAAAGCAAGTACTGTCTGAACGGTAATCTTGCGCCGTAGAGTAACATTTGACATATCTGAGCAGTTTTAGATTTTTAACAAAAATAGATCATAAAAACTAAATAATAAAAGACACGCGATGTTATAAGATTCCACCTGTATCAACCATTGAGACGCCTGAATATGGTCGTCTCTCGCATCCGATATAGAGTGTGTCAAATGCATCCGTGCCATCGGTACGGTGCTCCAAAAGATCCTCCTCCGACTCGGCGAGTTTCTCACCGGACTTGTTTTTTCTAAAGCCGTTTCTACCTCGTTCCACCCCGGCAGACTGAATGGCGAGGATAAGATCATCGTTATTCTGTCGGTTGAAATAGGGTGTCAGACGGTTCTTGCCGGCGAAACCACGGTTAATCAAATTATACTTTTCATCGTGCCGCATTGGATTCCCTAACGGGACCGGCACTACACGCCATCCATGACGTTCAAACTCCGAGATAATCGAATACCGGAAATCGATATTATTAACTGCGTAGTTAGAGCCGAGTGCTGTCGTGTCGTAATAAAACACCACCGTTTTTTCATTGTGGTGAGCATAATACTGGCAGAACTCCGCCACAAGTGCCGGGATCTTTCTTTCGAACTTTACATAAAATGACTTCAGGACATTCAGCCGTCCGAGGCGTTCATCCGGTTGTCCGGCGACGATCCAGTTAATGTTAGCTATAACATTATATTGCTCTAACTATCAGAGTGAACACTATATTAGTTCATTATTTATCCCCATATAAATACCCATTAACCACAATTTTAAATTTGCGAGTAGGTATCAGAGAAATCCACCTCACTCATCTAATCAACGAATGAGGTGGTTGAATATTATCTGGTACTCTAATGTTTATTCAAAGACATGTAAAATAAATTATACCGGTATCTCGCACGACGAATAAGAATCTAAGCTGCCGTTCTCTACTTTACCAATGTAACGATATCTTTTATTCCGAAGTAGGTAGCTAACGACCCATATAGAAAATACATCCCAGACAATGCTCCAATTTCGATAGAAGTATATGAATAGAAAAGAAGGACAGCCGAAACTATGTAAATAAGTCCCAGTAGGGAGGCCAATGCTGCAATTATGATTGAAAATATTCGGAATAAGTTGAAGTATCTTGGCTTGGGAGGCAAAATTTCCATATATGATTTATTGAAATGAGCCTCATAATATGCGCTGTAATCTAACTTGTATGTTTCAGCCGCTATTTCCATACATTGTTCAGGTGTTGGATTTGACGCTAATTGGATTTTTGCTTTTATAAGTTTTACGCTTCGAGAGATTGCTCCGAAAGTGAAGAATATAAAAACCATAAGAGCTAACCAGTCGTTTACACCTGCTAAGAATATGGCTATTCCAATTATCATTGTAGTTATCAGAAAGTAAATTGACGTAATAGTTTCAATAAGACTATCTCTTGAAAGTCTCTTTCTGAATGAATTAACATTCCCTATATACACGTCCTCAAGGATGGGGGCAACCTGTGAGACACTTTCGTATGCCAATTGATTTGGCATTAACCGGTTTAGCAACCACGAAAGTCCCCATACGATTGCAAGTGCTACAATGAACGCATGATTATCAATAAAGCTGTTATTGATAAGACCCAGTACCGGATATATGATAATCCAGAGTACGAAATAGAAACTCGTTTTCATGATTCTTTATTATTTGTGGTGAAACCTATTGGACGGCGATTTCTCTGTACCTCCATTTGTTGAGCGTTTATTTGTTGATAATTGCTGCGTACTTGCTCTTTTGCATCGAAAAAGGAGTCAAGTACTGCTTTCACAAATGGTCCATTGTCGGGACAAGCAGGATGGAGCATAATGTCACGACGGCTGTGGAAGCCAATTACACCGTCCTCATTGGGCGCAGTAAGAACAACGGTAGGTCCGAAATTGAAGTTGACGGCGTTGACTGCTTCGCGGATTTTGGGCAATTCCGGGTCATCAGCTTTTACACTTGCCCACATCGGATCCCATACGCGGGCATACATTCCTCCGAACTCCATATGGAAGTTCTCGCCCTGATATGATACCGACAAAGTGTCGTCATCGTTTTTCACCGGCTGACATCCGAGTTGATTGAGGGTTTTGAACATCAGTCCGATAGTATCCGGTTTTGATGCCTCATTTTCCTGATTCATTTCTTCGTTGTTTTTATCTTTATACATCTCAGCAACCACTTCATCATATTGACGAGCATATTCATCATATTGTGGATTTGCTGACTCATCTTCCTTTTTGTTCAGCTTGTTGGCTAAAAAGGCGAGGAAGAAAACTACGCCTAAGGTTAGGATTATTGATTCCATTTTACAAAGGGTTTTAGAAGTTCTTACATCTTCTAACATCACCCTGTGCAAAAGGTAAATCATCGATTTTGCGTTATAATCAATTTTTGATTCGTATTATCAATCTCAATCTTTCCTAATCTACCCAAAACTGTTTGTCCAAGTAACAACGATGCCTTTTGATTCCTTACAACCGAAGCTCTGACATTATTCAGCTTTAGTCCGCCAAAATCCACCTCTCGAAGGTTAAGGATCGTTCCTTCACTCACATCTCCATTGGCATCAGTAAAACGACCGGTTCCAATCATATCCTTTTTTGAGAGATAGCCGTTCTTCAACATAAAGTTTGCCTCAGTTTGAGAAAGGGACACGATGCTCGCTCCTGTATCGAATATAAATGACAGTGGTAGGTTGTTAATGGTACATTTTATAGTTGCGCACCCACCTTCCGGTATGAATGGAATCTCAGTGCGTTCTCCTAATACAGGCTCTTCACTACTCGATTCATTTGTTGCTATAGCAATTGGTTTATCAAACTCTTCCATAAGCAACTTAAATCCATCTGTTTTGCGCAATTCAATTAGATCATCAGCCTGAATATGATGGAAACGGCGAAAACCTTTTTCAAGTGCGATTCGGAGATTGGTTAATGATTTGTCAAGATCTCCAATACGACAGTAGAAGCAAGCTGCATCGTAGTAATTCCCATTGTCAATAGAATCGTTTTCAATAACTCTATTCATAAAATCAATAGCTTTCTCTTTCTCGCCAAGGGCAAGAAGAGCGTACATAGCGCATGAGTTGTTATTAGGAACAGTGTCAAGCTCAACCACTTTACGATAAGATTCTAACGCTTCTTCTTTCTGCCCCCTTCGCATAAGCATATCACCTTTGCCGAGATGGGCATACGCATAGTCTGGCAGAAGCATTATTGCCATGTTATAATCCTCAAGGGCCTCATCTGTTTTCATTGATAAATCCTTAAACCAGCCGCGTCGATAGTAACCACCACCAAAATCGGGAGTCTTCTCTATGTATTTTGACCATTCGGCGATTGCTCCTTCATAATCCCCGCACTCGCCAAGAATATCGGCTTTAGATGAGATTAAATCAAGGTCATCAGGTGTCATCTGCATCGCTCGATCAATACAATCTAATGCATTAGTAAAATCACCCATGGCAAAGTAGTTCTCAGACATTTCTTCAAGTATTATAGGTCGCGCATCAATTTCAAAAGCACTTTTAAGAGCATCAATCGCCTTGTCATATTCCTTGAACTTATTATACAACTGAGCACTATAGTATAGATACTCACCAGTGTGAGGGTCTTTTGCCGACAAACCTTTGAGTTTGGTCACTACAAGATTAAGTTGAGTGGATGGGAACTGAAACAAGAGCCTATATGCTTTCGCATCACTATCTATTTCGAGCGCCTTGCAAATATCATCAATGGCTTTAAGATATTCTTTCTTTGATAGATTACTTTCTGCTCGGAATGAATATCCTAATGAATAGTCTGGATACATCTGTATAACTTTGTCATACTGAGAGATTGCATAGTCATATCGCTCTTGTGCTTGAGCATTCCGTCCCAATCCCATATAACCCATAACACTACCGGGATTTACCTTAACCAATTGGGCGTAATCGGAATTGCTTTCTTCATATCTATGCTGCTCATAGAAGAGTTGGCCTCTGTTTTCATACGCATCGGCAAAAGTAGGGTCAATAGATATTGCCTTAGCCATGTCAGAGTATGCTGCCACCGTATCTTGTGTTTCAAGCATAGTCTGACCGCGAAGAAGATATGCGGTAGAGAGAAGGGTATTCTGCTTTTTAGGAAGTAGTCTGATTGCCTTTTTTACTGCATCCAATACTTCATCATAGTGCTTTTTCTCAAACTGCACACCAGCAATTCCGAGGTAAGCAAATCCGTTCTTGGGATGATCTTTTATCTCTTTGTTGAAGTATTCGAGAGCTTCATCATAGTTCCCTTTGCTTCCTTCTTCATACGCACGGTTGATATTGTATGTATACATCATTGATTCTTTCGGCTTGGCTACCATAAGTAGAGGGATGATAGCCAGAAGCATAACCAGTAAGTTTCTCATTCTTTATTTATTTTGTTAGTTAGTATGATGCTTCTGCGAGTTGCCATTGGCCATCAAAGTTGATGACGTAGTATCTTTTACCGTTATAGGTCATGAACGGTTCATCACTGATTGAAAACTCTACATGTTGGTTCTCCAGATAGAAATTGTGGAATCTATGGCTTTCTCCGTTTCGCCAAGTGAACGTTAGAGATCCTTGATAGTTTGCCTTCCACGTCTTCGTCCCGGCATTGGTGTTCTTTGCTTGAATGCCATAATGCGTTATCTTTAACGGATTGTACGATGACTGAAGATTGCCGGTATTATTATACACATATCGGCACACATAATCTCCATACGGCTCTCTTGCCTCAGTTGCTACAACTCCAATAAGGAGTAAGATAAATAGAATTAACTTTTTCATTTTCTTTGGTATTTTTTGTTTACACAATCAAATACCAATCCATTGAAAAGGTAAATGCGAATGAAATAAAAATCCATCCGCATTTGTCGATATGCTTTCCTCAATATTCTTTAGACATCGAAAGAATCTCGTTCCTTCTTATATGAGGCATAAACCTCTTTCATCTCGTCATCGTCACAAGCTTCCATAAAGTCATCGAACTTGGCTCGTCCCTTCATTGAACTGCGTGAGAGAACAGATGCTCGAACCAGTTCCGCAGTCTTGTACCCTGTGCGGAAAGGAACGCTAACGCCATTGGTCATTGCTGACAATTCTTTGAACCAATCGGCATTTGAGATAGTAACGGTGTCAACCTTTATCTTTTGGTCAGCGGCTTTGCGAGCTTCCACACGCCAGTCTATCTGATTACCCTTGACACAATCACCGTAAGAATACCCTAACTCATGTGGGACTGCATCGGCAATCAGGAGGATTGAGCGAGTCGAACCTTCGCGCCATGGTGTTTCCTCCACGATTTTCTTGATGACAAGTTCATAGAACTCAGGACCGTCACCGCCGGAAGTGTCTTTGGAGTTTAAGACAAATTTTATGAGATCGTTCTCGTTTGCGGTAGGCTGAATGCATTGATAAGCATCGCCAAAATCCTGAGCGTTATTCATGTCGCAGTAGTCGCCAAATGCAACCATTCCGAGGCGTAAGTCCTCATTATCTTTGAACAGTTGCGGAATCAAGTCTGACACCTCTTTGCGTACAGCGCCTATATAATGTGCCATAGAACCGGTTGTATCAAAAGCGATTACCATATCAAGTTTGCCGACATTTTTAGGTGCGACCTCCGATAAAGCCTCATCACTTTTATTGGCAGCCTCGTATGCGGAGGTGGGAGATATAGTTTCTTCGACTGTCACGATCTTTTTCTTCTTGCTAAAAAGTCCCATTGTATTACTTAGTTTTGATTATTAGTTTTTTATTTTGGTTATCAATCTCAATTTTACCCAGTCTCCCTAAAACAGATTGCCCTAACAGCAACGGCGCTTTTTGATTTCTGACAACGGATGCACGAACATTATCCAGCTTCAGTCCGCCAAAATCTATCTGACGCAGATTGATGACAGTCCCTTCTGTTATATCTCCGTTTGCATCATAGAAATTTCCGGAACCAACGACATCACTACGTTTTAGGTATCCATTTTTCATCATAAAATTTGCCTCTACCATTGATAAGGATACAGTGCTTGCGCCGGTATCAAAGATAAAATTCAAAGGCAAATCATTTATCGTGCAACTTACTTCTGTAACTCCCCCGGCAGGGGTAAACGGAATTTCCACCGACTCTTCAACTACCTGTGTAGCATCATTCGTTATCTCAGAAACAGAGACTGCTGATATTCCTTTTTGTTCGTATTCCTGAATAAGTGTTTCAAATTCAGGCATCAATCGAAGTTGCTCTAAATCATCATCGCGCCGAAGATGGTCAAATCTTCTGAATCCTTTTTCAAACGCGGTTCTGAGGTAATTCAGAGCCTTTATATTATCGTCTAACCGACAGGTGAAGCAGGCTGCATCATAATAGTTGCCGGGGTCAATACTATCATTTTCGATCACTTTATTCATAAAAGAAATGGCTTCATCGTTTTTCCCTAATGCTAAAAGTGCATACATGGCACAAGACTCATTATTTGGTACAGTGTCAATTTCCACCACCTTCTGATATGCGGCTATAGCTTCATTATGACGCCCAAGTTTTTCGAGCATATCTCCTTTGCCAAGATATGCGTATGCGTATTCAGGCATCAGCATAATTGCCATATCATAATCATTAAGTGCATCTTCTGTTCTTCCCGAATTATCTTCAAAGAAACCACGCCTATAATATCCTCCGCCAAAATCAGGATTTTTTTCAATATATTCTCCCCACAGAGCTATTGCACCATCAACGTCTCCAGATTCTCCGAGAATATCAGCACGTTTGGCCATAAGACTATCATCGTCAGGATTCATTTGTATTGTTCTCTCTATAGTAGCCAAGGCGTTGACGTAATCACCCATTTCGGAGTAATTGTCGGCTATCATTTCCAACAGGAAACTACGAGCATCAATATCAAAGGCTCGTTCAAGTGCCTCGTTGGATTCAGCAAACATGCGTCGAGCGGAATATACTTGTGCCGTGTAGTATTCATATTCACCGGTATGCGGATACTTTGCTGAAAGGCCCTTAAGCTTTGTTACGACAAGAGTTAATTGAGCTTTGGGGAATTGGAATAGTAAATAATGCGCTTTGCCATCACTATCAATCTCTAAAGCCTTGCATATATCATCCATAGCTTTAAGAAATTCTTTCTTTGCAAGATAAGCCTCCGCACGAAATGAGTATCCCGAAGAATAATCAGGATTTAAGGCGATAATCCGATCATATTGCTCTATAGCTTTATCATAATCCTTTTTTGCATATGAATTACGACCAAGTCCCATTCTCCCCATTACCCCACCGGGATTCAGTGAAAGAATTTTTTGATAGTCGGCGTCTCCTTCGTCATACTGACCCTGCTCATAATAGAGCTGCCCCCTTTTTTCATACGCTTCCTCGTTTGACGGGTCAAGTCGGATTGCAGTTGCCATATCGGAGTATGCTCCAATTGTATCTCGCTCAATAGCGAGAAGTTGACCTCGAAGCAAATACATTCTTGAAAGGCTTGATTTATCTTTCTTTGGTAGATACTTCAATGCCGATTCTGTCGCATTGCGGGCATCTCCATAGTCAGAATTATCCATATGGAATGCTGCCATCGCCATATACGCATATCCATTCTTAGGATTGTCGGTTACTTCTTTGTTGAAGTAATCCATTGCACTCTGCTTGTTGCCACGCTGTGCTTCTTCAAGCGCTCGACTGAGATTATATGACGGCTCATTGGTTTTGGCTGCCATCGGCTGAAATGTCATTGCAGCCAAGGCAAAAGCCACTGTGATTTTTATTAAAAGATTCATCTCATCGTAAGATTAAATACGGTTATAGTATCTGTCAACTTCTTCTTGTAGATTTGCGGCAGGAAAGCGCATAAGCTGTTGTACCCTGTCGATTGCGACGTGGATGTCAGCGTCATTGAAGTCTCTCGGCAGTATGATTTTGAGAGCTTCACCCACTTCTTTCGTGATGTGTTCAATCCAGTCAGAAGTCAAGAGACCATCGGATTTGCGCTGAAACTCCAGACACATGTCGCAAGAGTACATGACACATTCCGTTATGACATGATGTTTGTAGAGTTGTATTGTCCCTTGATTTGACCTATTCATCAGATTGTTGATGAGGTCCTGACGGAAATGGTCTCGGAAACGCGGTTTGTGAGTGGTAAACATAGTTAGAAGTCTGTAGGCACGTTGATTTCTGAATAGAGCCGGTTGATGAACATTGTTTCTTTTTCCGAGATACCACCGATTAGCCCGGTTATAGAAACGAATTTTGCGAAGTAAAGTTTTTTCCCATCTTCCATACGCTTGAGTATGCCGGACATCTGCGGTTGGGTTAAAGTCCGTGACCGGATTTGGTCGTTAGGTGTGATGCCGGCTATTGCCATCACTTCGTGAATGTGGTTCTCCTTCTGCATCATGTGATGATTACCAATCTGGCGCACTGCGCACATAACTTGGTATAATGACTGTTTTTCCTGCGGCGAGAACAAACCGGGGATAATCATTTTGTCCATTGGTGATAGTTCCATGTCTTTGAGTTTTTTAGGTTCCTTTGATTATATATACCCTGAGTTGAGAAAGGTAAATCATTCGGCGTCACACCAAATGCCTATATTACCGGTAAGCTGATAGTGCCGATTTTCGACCGCTTTCTCAAACTCATGCTGAGCTTTGTAATATCGGTGCATTTCCGTTTCACTCAGTTTTCTGTCACCGCCTATCCCTTTCGCCCCATTAATAAGCTCATTACGCACATCAATGGTGATTTGGGATAGTTCTTCGGGGGATTGGGCAGATTCAGCTCTCTCGATGCCTCGTTGATAGGTTTTCTCTATCTCACTGATTGAATCTGCACACGAGACAAAGATGAGGGCGATGATGGTTGCAGCTATTGATAATAACTTCTTCATAATTCCTGATTTACTTATGGGCGAGATTGAAGAGCACGAAGTCGAAGTGGCTACCCTTGAAGGGTGAAAGGTCTGCCGTGTTGAAGATGTGGTCGGGATAGAGTTCCACGATGGTACGAGTGACACGGGGATAAATATCTCTGATTTCCGCTTCGGGGAAGCCGTCTGCTTCGAGAAGAAGACTGAAACAGTCCATATAGATAAGGAGATCTCCGAAAATTAAGCGACCGCAACGGGCGAGATGATCCATGACCACAGCCATAAGTCCGGCGACATGGGCTTCGAGTCGCGTATCGCATACTCCGGCTGCGCTCATGCCGATTACTTGTTTTTGACAATCTGCAACAAACTCGTTGACGATTTCGCCATTGACAGCCGTCACGAAACTGATGCCACCAGTGAGCAAGTCTTGCGGACAGAATTTATTGGTATATACACCGTTGTTTTCCACTGGAGCAACGACCTTGAACACCTTCGGTTCACCTTGAACTGAACCGCTGAATGTGAATGTTTTATTTTCCATAATTCCTGACTTTATGCGTTTTGAATTCTGTTTGCCATCTCCCAAAGACC
The DNA here is from genome assembly GCA_051878555.1 of Lepagella sp. Lineage (GTDB taxonomy): Bacteria > Bacteroidota > Bacteroidia > Bacteroidales > Muribaculaceae > Lepagella. The sequence goes on from JBJEKI010000127.1 coordinate 27,065, forward strand.
GTTGCCAACGAGATACTGTGTACCCCAGTCATATTCTTTTACGATTGTTGAAACTGCCATAGCAGCGCAATAGAGAGATGTGGCATCTCCAGAAAGTTGCCATTCGACTTTTGCAAGTTGGGCGAGCTTATCGATCATGCCTTGATTTATGCGGCAGTCGCGAACATCTTCAAGTTCTTTTTGCGTAGCGACATTGAGTATTGCTCTCTGCACATAGCTTTTGTAGCTAATCATCTTGGGAAGCACTGAACTAAGATTGGCTCTAACATTGCTTGCCGCGAGGTCGAAGTCTTGTTTCGTTATCATATCTAATTTAGTTTTTTGATTATTACATCTAATAATACCGAATCATAGAAAAGGTAAACAAAAAAGTCCACTCCGGTTTGGAATGGACTTGATACATTTTAGCAAATGTTTAGAGCGCGTTCCTTAAATTTTTTGGGTCGTAGAGGCGGATCTTTTTGGGCATA
>JBJEKI010000128.1:0-6702 GCA_051878555.1 Lepagella sp.
CTCTTGTTATAACCCCCAAAAAAAACTCTCTATTATCTAATAACTAATAACTAATAACTAATTTTTACTTTTCCCGATTTTTTTATAAATTTGTAAATTCAAACTATTATATCTTTTTTGTAAATGTCAATTGAATCTATTTTGGCTCGCGGCGCTGCCGATGCCGTGCATCATCTCTATGGCGCCGATGTCGATGCCTCTTTACTCACCCCCACCGCCACTCGCAAGGAGTTCAAGGGCGATATGACCATCGTCGTTTTCCCTATCCTCAAGATCTCGCGCAAGGCCCCCGATGCCACTGCCTCCGAGATCGGTAACTGGATGGTCGAAAACCTCGATGCCGTCGAGGAGTGTAATGTCGTTAAGGGGTTCCTCAATCTGTCGATCTCTCGCCATTTCTGGATCGACTTGCTTCATGATATCGCCGCTACTCCCGAGTTCGGATTCCGTAAGGCTGACGAGAACTCCCCACTCGTTATGGTGGAATATTCTTCACCCAATACCAACAAGCCTCTCCACCTCGGACATGTGCGCAATAACCTCCTCGGCTATTCGCTCGCTCGTATCCTCGAGGCTAACGGCAATCGCGTGGTTAAGACCAACATAGTCAACGACCGCGGCATACATATCTGCAAGTCGATGCTCGCCTGGCAGAAGTGGGGCGACGGGGCTACCCCCGAATCCTCCGGCCTGAAGGGTGACCACCTTATCGGTAATTTCTATGTCGCTTTCGACCGCCATTTCAAGGATGAAGTCAAGCAGATCATAGAGCAGAAGCATGTCTCCGAAGATGAGGCTAAGGAGCTATCTCCCCTTATGACGGAAGCTCGCGAGATGCTCCGCAAGTGGGAACAGGGTGACCCCGAAGTGCGTGCCCTCTGGGAGAAAATGAACTCTTGGGTATATGCCGGGTTCGACGAAACCTATGCTCGCCTCGGTGTCTCTTTCGACAAGATTTATTATGAGTCGCAAACCTATCTCGAGGGTAAGGAGCTCGTGCTCAAGGGCCTCGAAGAGGGTAAGATGTATCGTAAGGAGGATGGCTCCGTTTGGGCTGACCTCACCCCCGAAGGTCTCGATCATAAGCTCTTGCTACGCGCCGACGGCACTTCCGTATATATGACTCAGGATATCGGCACCGCCAAACTACGTTATCGCGACTATCCCATCGATCGTATGATCTATGTCGTGGGCAATGAGCAGAATTATCACTTCCAGGTGCTCTCGATTTTGCTCGATCGCCTCGGCTTCAAGTGGGGTAAAGACCTGATGCATTTCTCCTACGGCATGGTCGAACTCCCCAATGGCAAGATGAAGTCGCGCGAAGGCACTGTCGTTGATGCCGACGATCTGATCGACACCATGATCTCTTCGGCTGCCGAGATGAGCGCCGAACGTTTCGCCGATATGCCTGCCGAGGAGGCTGCCGATGTGTCGCGCATCGTCGGTCTGGGTGCCCTGAAGTATTTCCTCCTCAAGGTGGATCCCCGCAAGAATATGCTCTTCAACCCCGATGAGTCTATCGATTTCAACGGCAACACCGGCCCATTCATCCAGTATACCTACGCGCGTATACGCTCGGTCCTCCGCAAGGCTCCCGAGTTCGACCCCATGGCTACTCCCGCCGGTGTCCCCAACGAGAAGGAGGCGCAACTCATCCGCAAGATCGACGATTTCCGCAACGTCGTCGCTGAGGCAGGTAAGAATTGCTCCCCCGCTCTCATCGCCAATTACGCTTACGCTCTCGCCAAGGAGTTCAATCAGTTCTATCACGACTATTCGATACTCCGCGAAGAGGATGCCGAAGTCCGCGCTCAGCGCCTGCTGATATGCTGGGTCACCGCCCGCACGCTCCGCGACGCTATGTCCCTGCTCGGCATCGAAATGCCCGAACGTATGTAATTTGGCACGTTTTTTGCTATCAATAAGATATGTTTTATATATTTACTTTGTTTTACTATGAATTATAATCCTCAAAACGTGAACAACGTTACTCCTCCCCCTTATTATGGCGGAGGTTATGTCAGCGTCGCTTCTCAGACCAATGCCGTGATGAAGCGTGTATACCTGCGTATGACCATTGGCTTGCTCGTGTCTGCTTTCGTCGCTCTCGGTGTGGCAAGCAGCCCGACTCTCCTAAACATCCTCTTGGGTAATTCTTTCGTCTATTGGGGTATGTTTATCGCCATGTTCATTATGGCGTTTACCATCCCTGCGGCTATGAATAAGTTGTCGAACGGCGCCATGATCGGCCTCTTTGTGCTCTTCGCAGCCCTGATGGGGGCTTCCCTCTCGTCGATATTCCTGGTCTATAGCCTCGGTTCGATCACTTCGACTTTCTTCATCACCGCCGGTACGTTTGGCGCTATGTCTGCCTACGGATATTTCACCAAGACCGACCTTACGAAGTTCGGATCGTTCCTCTTTATGGCGCTGATCGGTCTAATCATCGCTTCGGTAGTCAATATCTTCTTGAAGTCTTCAGGCTTGATGTGGATCGTTTCGTTCGTCGGTGTGCTCATCTTTGTGGGGCTTACCGCTTACGACACTCAGTCTGTTAAGAAGTTGGCAGCTGCCAACCTCGATCCGGCTCTTACCGACAAGTTGGCAACTATCGGCGCCTTGAACCTCTATCTTGATTTCATCAATCTCTTCCTCTATTTGCTCCGTTTCATAGGCGCAAGCAGAGACTAATCCGAGTCGATTATGGATGATTTGAAAGATAAGATCATTGATGCCATCGATGAGTATCTCGAGGCTACAGAAGCTTGGGATGATGCTCTCCTTGCCATCGATGACGCCACAGGTGAAGTCTTCCTCATCGAAGAAGAGGAGGCTGATGATGAAGCCGATGCCGATCTCTACGACATCATGGAGTTCATCGAGATGACCCCCGATGGGGAGTGGATCCGCGATGACGAAGCAATCGACAGCGTCGTCGAAGATTACGAGTAAATCCATTCCGGCCACACTAATCGAAAAAATTAATTCTATCTGATTCAAAAAGAGAGCGCATCTTCGCGGATGCGCTCTCTTTTACATTATGTTTGTTGGGGATTAGTCGTTGTTGTGCTTGAAGGTGCGCGGGCCACCTTGACGCGGGCCGCGGTCGCCACCCTGGCGGGGTCCGCGATCGCCATCGCGACGAGGACGGGACCCACGGTCGCCACCCTCACGACGAGGACGTGCTTCTCTCTCTACATAGCCCTCGGGCTTGGGTGTCAATACTCGCATCGATAGACGATATTTGCCGGTCTTCTTGTCGATCTCAATGAGCTTGACATTTACCTTGTCACCCTCTTTCAGACCGCTCGCTTCCATATTCTCAAGACGCTCCCAGGAGATCTCGCTGATGTGGAGAAGTCCGTCGCGACCGGGCATAAACTCTACGAATGCACCGAAGTCGAGGATCGAACGAACTGTGCCTTCATACACTTCTCCCTCTTCGGGTTGTGCCACGATGGCTTTGATCTTGGCGAGTGCGGCATCGATGCTTGCTTTGTCTTTCGATGCGATCTCTACGCGGCCGATACCCAGCTTCTCATCTTCGTCGATAGAGATGGTGGCGCCGGTCTCTTCCTGAATGCCCTGGATCACCTTACCCTGCGGACCAATCACCGCACCAATCATATCCTTCGGGATCTCGATGGTGATCAGACGAGGCACGTGAGGCTTGTAGTCCTCGCGAGGTGCCGGGATGGTCTCGTTGATGATGTTCAGTATGTGGAGACGACCGTCGCGTGCCTGGTTGAGCGCACGCTCCAACACTTCATAACTCAAGCCGTCGCACTTGATATCCATCTGTGTGGCAGTGATACCCTTGGTCGTACCGGTCACCTTGAAGTCCATATCGCCCAAGTGGTCTTCGTCGCCGAGGATGTCGGAGAGAATGGCATATTTCACATTACCCTTGTCGGAGATAAGACCCATTGCCACGCCGGCTACGGGACGTTTCATCTTCACACCGGCATCGAGCAGCGACAATGTGCCGCCGCACACGGTAGCCATCGACGATGAGCCGTTAGACTCCAAAATGTCGGATACTATGCGACAGGTGTAGGGGAAGTTGTCGGGGAACATACGCTTCAATGCGCGGTGTGCCAAGTTGCCATGGCCGATCTCGCGACGTCCTACGCCACGCTGAGGACGAGCCTCGCCCGTGCTGAAGGGTGGAAAGTTATAGTGGAGCAAGAAGCGCTCTTTGCTCTGGTTCAATACATCGTCCACGAGTTTCTCGTCGAGAGTAGTACCAAGTGTTGTGGTCACCAATGCCTGTGTCTCTCCGCGTGTGAACACGGCTGCTCCATGAGGTCCGGGGAGGTAGTCCACCTCACACCAGATGGGGCGAATCTCAGTGGTCTTACGGCCATCCAAGCGAATGCCCTCGTCGAGCACGCAGCGACGCATTGCCTCTTTCTCGACATCGTGGTAATAACGCTTCACCATCGCTGTGCGCTGGTCGGCGGTATATTTCTCCAAGTCAGCCTCGGTCATCTCCGGAAGCTGCTCGATATATTCTTCGCAAATCTTGTCAAACTGCTCGGCACGCCAATGCTTGTCGGGTGTGCCGGTGCGGGCGATGGCGTACGCCTTGTCATAGCACTTGTCGTGCACATCCTTGCGGAGCTCTTCGTCGTTGATCTCATGGCAATAGACACGCTTGGTCTCCTTGCCTGCCTCTTTCATAAGCTCGATCTGTGCCACACAATGCTTCTTGATCTCGGCATGTGCCACCTTGAGGGCCTCGAGAAGCTCGGCTTCCGACACTTCGTTCATCTCACCTTCGACCATCATAATGTTGTCGTAAGTGGCGCCGACCATCAGCTCGATGTCTGCCTCTTCAATCTGCTCGAAGGTGGGGTTGATCACCCATTCGCCCCCTACACGTGCCACTCTCACCTCGGAGATCGGGCCATTGAAAGGAATGTCACTACATGCCAAGGCGGCTGATGCGGCGATACCAGCCAAGGCATCGGGTGCATCATGCTCGTCGGCTGAGAATAAAATCACGTTGACAAATGTGTCAGCATGATAATCTTCTGGAAATAAGGGGCGCAATACGCGATCCACCAATCGAGATGTCAAAATCTCATAGTCGCTGGCGCGCCCTTCTCTCTTCTGGAATCCACCGGGATACCTACCAATCGAGGCATATTTCTCTTTGTACTCTACTGTGAGGGGCATAAAGTCTACTCCCTCGCCGGCCTCTTGGGCCGAACATACGGTCGCAAGCAACATCGTGTTGCCCATACGGACCTCTACCGCTCCATCTGCCTGCTTGGCGAGCTTGCCTGTCTCTATGGTAATCTCTCTCCCATCGGGCAGGGTGATGGTTTTCTTTACTGGTTGTAACATAAATTTCTTATTGTTTTCTTCGCTGCTTGGTTTTAGGTTGGTAACGCCCGGTTTTGTCATCCTTGGGGACATCCGTCTCGATTACGGTTCCGTATTAAAGCATAATATCTCGCAAATTTACAAATTAAATTCCATTTACCACCTTTTTATTGACAAATATTTGCTAATTTTGTAAAAAATAACCGCTTGATTAATAACTTTCTTATGAAGCTTAGCTCTTTTTCTATTTTTACCGCTCTTCTCTTCTGCGTCGCTTGTGGTCGTTCTCCTCGTTTTGAGGTAGCCGGTGAGATCGCCGGTGCTGACCCCGATCAGTATGTTGTCCTCGAGAAGTCCGATTTCCACGGCCGTTGGATGCCCGTAGATTCTACCAAAATCGGAGGCAATGGCAAGTTCTCTATCCATGCCGATGCTCCCGCCTCTCCCGATATCTACCGCCTCTCGCTCGATGGTAAGTTCGTTTATCTCCCCATCGATTCGATCGAGTCGCTTCATCTCGTCACATCCGCCGCCGAGTTCGGCAGAGTTTTTACCCTCGAGGGCACCGACCAAGCCAAGCTCCTCGCCGAGTTCGAAAAGGAGCTTATTGCCCTCGCCGACCCCGATTCGACGGCTATGGCGCAGTTCAAACGTAATGTCTATACCAAGTATATCAAGGATGGCCAAGGCTCTATCCTCAGCTATTATGTCCTCACCAAGATAGTCAACGGCACCCCTCTCTACGACCCTGCCGATGGCGAGGATGCCAAGTATTATGCCGCCGTCGCTACCCAGTTCCAGAATTATCGCCCCAACGACCCTCACGGAAAGATGGTCAAGGAGGTCTCGCTCGCCGCTATGCGCCAACGTAATTCCTCACTCGGCCGCAAGACTGTGGTGCAAGCCAATGAATTGAAAATGATCGATATAGCTCTCCCCGGTGTCGATGGCAATGTGGTCCGACTCTCTGATGTCGTCGGCAAGGGTAAGAAGGTGGTGCTCATCTTCTCGATGATGACCGACCCTAATGCCCCTGCATTCAATCGCCAGCTGGCTCGCATCTATGAGGCGAATCGCGGTGCCGTCGAGTTCTTCCAGGTCTCGTTCGACGAAGCGCAGTTCGAATGGCGCGATGCTGCTCGCAACCTCCCCTGGATCAATGTAATCGACCCCGGTAATGCCACTTCCAATGTCTTGGTTGATTATAACGTCTCTACCCTCCCCGCAGTCTTTATTTATAGCGCTGAGGGTGAACTCGTGGAACGCCCCGAGTCGCTCGATGACCTCCAACGTAAACTCTAACTCTATCGTATAGAGCGCGTTCCTTAAATTTTTGGGGCCGTAGAGGCGGATATTTTTGAGCAGATT
>JBJEKI010000129.1:0-27460 GCA_051878555.1 Lepagella sp.
CATTCAAATCATTTTCCAATACCTCCTTGGCTACACTCTTGGAAGTACTCATATCAAAGTGGAGCACCGGATATTGTTTCCACTCTGTCTCAAGTAAGTCTATAGCCAGACCTTTGAACAGCTCTTTGCGGCCTTCGAAATAATAACGGAGGGTTGAGGTGAGAAGTGTCTTGCCGAAGCGGCGTGGACGACTCAAGAACACATACTTACTAAGTCCATGGGTCAACTCATAGACCTGGCGAGTTTTGTCGACATAGAGGAAATCTCCTTTAATGATCTCCTGAAAATCCTGCATGCCAAGTGGGCACTTCCTCAACTTCTTCTCCATAGCCATTTTGATGCTTAATTCCGTTTTACTCCGTAAAGATACAACAAAATATGATTAAAACCAAAATTGGCACAAAAAAGAATATCGGCAATCCCGGATGGAATCACCGATATCTTTAACTTTGACTTTCGTCTCAGTCTGTCCTGATTACTGAGCAGCCTCAGCAGGAGCAACTTCAGCAGCTGCAGTTTCAGCAGCAACTGTTTCAGTAGCAGCAGTTTCAGTAGCAACTGTTTCTTCAACTACAGTTTCAGCAGCTACAGACTCAGAATCGTTAGCAGCTTCCTTAGCGCCACCGCAAGATACGAGAGACACTGCGAAAAGGACAGCGAGAGAATAAACTAATTTCTTCATTTCTTTAAAATTTTAAAATAATAAAACAATGTTTTGCTATCAAAAACGATGCAAAGGTAATATTTTTTCTCTTATCCGTGCAAATATATCACCAATTTTTTTCGCTTTTAACGCTTTTTTAGTGCATTTTTAACATTTTTAAGTTAAAATCCGGCAATTTTACCCCAAAGCCGGAAGCTCGGCTCTGGGATATGTATTATCTTACGATGACCTTGGCAGTGGTGCCGGCAGCTCTTACTACGTATACCCCGGGGGCTACATCGATCGAACCGTTAGCATAACTCTTGGCTACGTTCTTGCCATCGAGGGTGTAAACCTCTACCATGCCTTCGCAATTCTTAACGCAGATGCTGTGACCCTGTGCATAGATGCGAGTCTTCTCAAGTGTGTCGAGAGTGACATCCTCCACGCCGGAGATATCGGTGGTGGTAACCACGGCATAGCAACCTTTGGACACTGTAACCGTCTTGGCAGCAGCATCAAATGTAGGATTCGAGTCGTGGCTCTTCGATGCGATATGATAAGCGCTGTTATTATCGCTCTTGAAGGGAACGGTCATGGTCAGATCATCACCCGAAGTGTTGGGGTTAATCACTACATAAAGTTCCTTATTGCCGGCAGTGGCGTTGATATATCTGCCGGTGGACCATGCAGAGAGGTTGAGCGAATAGTCGGCATCAGCGGCGAAGAGTTCGGGATAGCCCAAGCGGATGGTGATAAGCTCACGATAGCACTGATAGAGAGCGGCATTGTCAGGATCGTTGAGTGCACTCCAGTTTACGATCTTGGGGCTGGTATCGTTACCGCCATTCGCATCCTTAGTGTTCTGATCATTGCCAAGTTCGGAGAATTGCCAGATCATGTGCGAGCCGGGCACGAGGATCATCTGAGCGGCAGCCGAGCCGAGGCGCTGCATACACACCTTATGGTCATTCTTGACAGCAGCAACACCCCACTTAATCTGCTTATAACCAAGACGCTGCTCATCATGACTCTCAAGATAAGCCACGGTGCTACCGGCGGTGCGGCTATCCTTCAGAGCCCACATTCTGTTCATATTGGAGTCAGAGCTATAACCCATGGCAAACTGACAACCGGCATTGTTGACATTAGCCCAGTTCATTTCGCCATCTTCAGCCATCTCATTCTCCTCCTTCGATCCGGCGAGGTTCTCATTGATGAAATAAGCGTTGGGGTTGACCGTGCGCATAGCGTCGTGGATCTTCTTCATACGAGCCACGCGGCTGGCGTTGTAAGCCTCAGTGCCGCCGCCATACGAATCATTGTCGCCAAGACCCTTGACCAAGTCGAAACGATAGCCATCGATGTGATACTCGCTGATCCAGAACTTCACCATATCGAGCCACTGCTGAAGAACGAGAGGATTATCCTGATTCCAGTCGTTGAGCACGCTGTAAGCGTGGGGTGCAGTCTTATTGTAGAAAGGATTGCTCGAGATGGGATACATCTTATACCAGGGGTGAAGGCCATCCGACTGATTGAGCACTACGTCGAGCACGACAGCCATGCCGAGCTGGTGAGCGCGGTCGATGAACTCCTTATAATCCTGAGGTGTGCCGTATGCCTTGTCAGTGGCGAAATAGAAGTTGGGGTTATATCCCCAAGAGTTATTGCCATTGAACTCGCTGATAGGCATCAACTCGATCACGTTAACGCCGAGATCCTTGAGATAGCCAAGTTTTTCGATGGCTTGGCGCACGGTGCCGTTGCCCTTGGATTCTCCCTCAGTGCCGGTGAAATCGCGGAAGAGCATCTCATAGATGATCAGATTATCTTTCGAAGCAGCCACGAAACCGCTATCCTGCCAATCGTAGGCGAGCAGGTCGTCGCCATACCATGCCACGAGCGTATTGCTGGGCACCTTACCCTCCGGATATTCAGGCATATCGGGATAGATATCAGAAGTGATATAGCGGTCGTTGTAGGGATCGAGCACGAGACGAGCGTAAGGATCGCCGACAGCCGTCGAGCCATCGACCATATAGTAATAGCCGAAAGTGGAGCCGGTCTCAGAAGCCGGGAGAGTCACTTTGAAATATCTCAAGTCGTAACCATCCTTGCTCTCATCGACATAATCCATCACATAATTTTCTTTGGGCATATAGCCATTCCAAGATCCTACGACCATGACGCTGCTCTTGCCGGGGGCGGCGAGGCAGAATGTGTAAGTGCCATCGCTATTCTTGGTGACACCCATCGGGGGCACGCTTGTGTCGCCGGCAGCCTGAGAGTCTCTGGGATAGAGGATAGTCATGGTGCGTTCGATGGTCTGACCCTCGGCGGTGGCAGTAGCTTTGACCACATAGGTGCCGACACCGGGGAAGGTATAGACGCTCTGGAGCGAAGTTGTCTGCTCCTTAGATGCGATTTGAGTGCCATCTACAGACAGAGTAATATCAGCTGTGGCAGTGGTGGCGGCTGTGAAACGCAATGAGGGTCGCGAAGCACCGACGATGTTGGTATTCTGCGAATTGGTGAGTGTCAGCTGGAAGCCGCTCTCCACCACATCTACATAGATATCCGAGCCATCAGCTTCCTTACCCTCCTTCGTTCCTTTGGAGGTGCGGAACACAAAGCAGAGTCTCAATACTGTTTCATCCTCAGCCACGCCATAAAATTCGCGGATATTGCCTATGTCGAGTTTCCAGAGGTCTTCGCTTACGTATGAGAGACGATACTTAGGGAGATCGACGCTCCAAGAGGGAGCATATTTCCAGTCGGTCACGATGCCATCGCCGTCGATCACTTTCACGCCGGTGTGAGCATATACTTCGGTATCTGACGAAAGACCCATCATTCCCTTGTTTCCTTGGTCTGCATGGAAATAGACCACTACATTCTCAGAATCCTCTTGCAGCGGCGTGGGGTCGGTGGTGACCACCTGCGCTCGCAGCGAGGGCACTAATGCCACGATGCTGAGAATCGCGAGTAAGATTGTTTTCTTCATAAGGTTAACTGTTTTTGTTATTATTCTATTCTATTATTTAATCACAAATATCGTTTATTCTTCATCCTCATCGGGCGGGATATAGGTGAGGCGTTTCATCTCCTGATATTCTTCCCACTCGGGGTCGGATTGCGCCTCGATTTCGAAGGGGATAGTCTCTTCTATCGGCTCCAATGCTCGGTTGAAGATCTTGCCGAAGATAGGCAGGCTTGTGGTGTAGAAGAGCCAATCGCGACATCCCTCGCCGGTGAAGATCGCCACCATATATGCAGCATTATCCTTGTGGAATGTCTCTTCCAAGGCATCATTGACCCGTCCCATCAGTTCGGCGTCGATTTCGTCGGGGTATCCCTCGGAATTGGCATTATATCTCCAGCTCACCTTCACCAAGAAGACATGACGTCCCTTGGCGATAACGCGGTCCATCTCATCGCGACCGCTCACCATCACCGTCTTGCCATGTTCTCCCTGCATCGGAGCGCTCCACCATCGTTCTGCCATATTTTTCGATATTGGTTTTATTTCTTCTTATTATTCTTGTTATTCTTATTATTCGGTTTGGCTATCTCCTTCTTGCGGCGCGACACTTCCGCCAGGATGGGCACTTCGAGCACCGGAGTGTCGAAATAGATGCCACACTGATAGTGATGGACCTTGGCAAATCGGCTTATATCGATCTTGCGTGAGACACTCAGCGGAGTCTTTACCTCAAACGGCTTATCCTTCTTGTAGACCATCGCCTGCAGCACAACTCTTTCGAGCTGTTCGATCGATTGGAGGGTATAGCCCCCGAGCTCGACGATCTCATTGGGGGCGGCCTCGCCACTTGCAGTCACTATCCAGCCATCACCCTCGCGACGCAGCAACTGATAGATCACAAAATAGTTGGAGTCATTGACCAAGAGTGCGGTGAGGGTAGTGTCGGGGAGTCGCTTGATATTGGCAGGCTCGAACGCCAAGAGGATGGTCATATCGTCGCCATATTCGGTCTCTTCGATCGGGAATTCCTCTTCCTCTTGCATAGCCCTAAGATCTGCCACCGACAGAGGCTCTTCTGCCGGTTCCTCCTTCGACACGCTGCGTTCCGAAGTGCGCCCCACATCGAAGGCCTTCTGGTCGAACACTTTATTGCCCGGTCCATCCGGCTTATGTCCCGCCGGAAGCACCACCACCAATTCGCGAACATGCATCGGGGTTTCGAATCCATCATCGTCGACGTATGCTATCTGCCCTTCGACTCGGATCACTTTTCCTCCACCCACATCGTTTAAATATCTCACTGTGTCGCCAGGTTTGACCATATCGCTTTACTCCTCTATATTATACTTTGGGTTTTATCTATCTTTTTTACTATCGTTGCTAACTATCCATGTTCTTTGACCGATCTTATCTTCGAGTATTGGAGGTCACTCCTCCCTGTCGGGGTCTATCTCCTCCGGTTCGTCGTCGTGATGATTTTCGTATGCATCCACGATGCGCTGAACCAAGGGGTGACGCACGATATCCTTCTTTTCATACTCTATGACACCGATGCCCTTGACTCCCTTCAAGATGCGGAGGGCATTGAGCAATCCGCTGCGAGTAGCTCGCGGCAGGTCAATCTGTGTCACGTCGCCCGTTACCACCATCTTGGAGTTCATGCCAAGGCGGGTGAGGAACATCTTCATCTGCTGCACCGTAGTGTTCTGCGCCTCATCCAGGATGATTACCGCATCATTGAGCGTACGGCCTCGCATGAATGCCAAGGGGGCAATCTGGATCGTGCCGGCATCCATATACTCCTTTAGCTTCAACGCCGGCACCATATCCTCGAGCGCATCATACAGGGGCTGGAGATATGGATCAATCTTCTCCTTCATATCGCCCGGCAAGAAACCGAGTTTCTCCCCCGCCTCCACGGCCGGACGCGAGAGGATAAGCTTGCGGATCTCCTTATTCTTCAGTGCTCTGACCGCCAAGGCTATGGCGATATAGGTCTTGCCGGTGCCGGCAGGGCCAAGGGCAAAGGTCAGATCATTCTCATTGAAGCTCTTCACCATCCTCCCCTGGTTGGCATTGCGTGCCGAGATCGGACGGCCATTCTGCCCATAGATGATTACCCCATCGCTATCCTTGCGCGCCGGAGCATCACCTCTCACTATGTCGATGATGGCATCTTCATCAAGCTTATTGTATTTCGCTGCGTAGGTTTCGATCGCTTTGACCTTCTTCTCAAATTCCGACGTCTCGCTCTCTTCGCCTATCACCTTGATGACATTGCCGCGTGCCGCTACACGCAATTTGGGAAACAGGTTGCGTATCAGCGAGATATTGGCATTATTGGAGCCATAAAAGGTCTGCGGGTCGATGCCGTCGATTATGATAATTCTCTCGATCATTCTTTTCTTCTCTATTCTTACTAATCTTATCCTATCCTCTTATCCTATTCCGGTCAGGCTATCATTGCTGCATTAACCCACACTTCCTTCCAATGAGATCTGGAGGAGTTTTTGCGCTTCGACAGCAAATTCCATAGGGAGTTTGTTCATCACTTCGCGAGTGTAACCACCTACGATCAGGGCGACAGCCTCTTCGGTGGGGATGCCACGTTGGCGGCAGTAGAAGAGTTGCTCTTCATTGATCTTGGAGGTGGTGGCCTCATGTTCCACGGTCGAAGTTTCGTTGCCCACCTCGATATATGGGAATGTGTGGGCGCCACACTTATCGCCCATCAGCAGGGAGTCGCACTGGGTGTAATTGCGGCTGTTGACAGCCCCCGGGGCTATTTTCACCAGTCCGCGATAACTATTCTGCGAGCGACCCGCCGAGATACCCTTGCTCACGATCGTGCTGCGAGTGTCGCGCCCGATATGGATCATTTTGGTGCCCGTATCGGCTTGCTGATAGTTGTTGGTCATCGCCACATTGTAGAACTCGCCGATGCTCTCATCCCCCCTTAGGATGCAGCCGGGGTATTTCCAGGTGATCGCCGAACCGGTCTCGACCTGTGTCCAGGAGAGTTTCGAGCGATAGCCGCGACATAGGCCTCGCTTGGTCACCAAATTGTAGACGCCACCACGACCTTGGCTGTCGCCGGCATACCAGTTTTGCACCGTAGAGTATTTCACTTCGGCTCTCTCTTCGACGATGATCTCCACCACAGCGGCATGGAGCTGGTTTTCATCGCGCATAGGGGCTGTACATCCCTCCAAGTAGCTTACATAGGAATCATCGTCAGCCACAATCAGTGTGCGCTCGAACTGTCCGGTGCCGGAGGCGTTGATACGGAAATAGGTGCTCAACTCCATGGGGCATCTCACCCCCTTGGGGATATAGACGAACGAGCCGTCGGAGAATACTGCCGCATTGAGGGCGGCATAATAATTGTCGCGATATCCTACCACCTGCCCCAGATATTTCTTCACTAAGTCGGGATGCTCTCTAACAGCCTCCGACATTGAGCAGAAGATCACGCCAAGTTCGGCGAGTTTCTCCTTGTGAGTGGTTTTGACGCTCACCGAGTCGAGCACGGCATCGACGGCTACTCCCGCCAGATGCTTCTGCTCCTCGAGCGAAATACCAAGCTTATTGAAGGTCTTCACCAATTCAGGGTCTACCTCATCCATACTCTTCTTGAGCTCCTTCTTCTTGGGGGCGGCATAGTAGCTGATCGACTGGTAATCAATCTCGGGGATATGCAGGTGTCCCCATGTCGGAGGGGGCAGAGTCTGCCAATAGCGGTAGGCTTCAAGACGATATTCCAAGAGCCACTCAGGCTCCTGCTTGAGCGACGATATCTGACGGATCACATCCTCATTGAGTCCCGGGGGAACGATTTCGGTCTCGATATCGGATGTAAAACCATATTTATATTCCGAATTTGCAGCCTCTTCGATTAGGCGGTTCGAGTTCACTGCTTTCTCTTGATTTTCTTTCACTTTCTATGTATTTTTGCGTCCGTTCAGAGATGTTTTCATCCCGGACATTATGACAATAGTCTCCAAATATGCAAAAATACAAAAAAATCGCGCATTACGAAAGCAAAAAACCATTTTCCGCAATAGATACTCAAATTTTTTTGAGGGTGTAGAGGAGTTTGTAGTAGATGGCACGGGGCAGGGGGCCGTAGCCTAAGTCGCGTAGCATCTCTCGATTTTGACCGGTGTAGAAGTTGATTACCTTGCTTAGTTTGATTTTATGGATAAGTTTGCGACGTGTCGCTTCGCATGAGCAGACGTTGTTGCCATGCTGCCGATATAGGATGGTGCTCTCTTTGAGATTGTCGACCACGCCATATTTTGCAATCCGAAGGCCGATCCACTGGTCGTGCATGTTGGCACGAGGATCAAGGGGCAGTGAGAGGCGACGTCCCTCGCTGTTGATCATCATGGTGCATCCGGTGAAGGCATTGCAAATCGGAGTGAAGCGGAAATCCTTGCTAAGGTCCGGCTTCATCCCCTGCCAGCCCCAGAAAGAGTCGTAGATTGTGTTGAGATCACGATCGACTATCCGCAAATCGGTGTGGATCATCACACCCTTGCCGGGATACTTGCGTTCGGTCTCTTGCATCTTGGCGAGTGTGTGCTCGATCTTGCAGGGTAGCCACACATCATCTTGATCGCAAAACATAAAATAGTCACCCTCTTCCACCATCTCAAGCATCTTCATAAAGGAGTCTTTAGCCCCAAGATGCTGCTCCTTATCCTTGAGGATGACAATCTTGCCGGGATGGCGCTCGGCATATTGCGCCACGATCTCCATGGTGCGGTCGGTCGATCCGTCATCGCCGACATAAAGAGTGAAATCCGAACAGGTCTGCGCCAGCAGGCTCTCGATCTGCTCGGAGATGAATTTCTCTCCATTATATGTAGCCATCAATATCGCTATTTCCATATCATTATAAGTTTGTTTTGAAAGCGTTTCTCCGACATCAGAATGTCAGTCTGCAGAGGCTATCTTCGCCAGAATCCGGGTGTGAACAAGACAAGGAAAGTAAAGATTTCAAGACGCCCCATCAGCATCATGCCGATCAAAGTCCATTTCACGCCGGTGGGGAACACTGCGTATGATCCTTCTGCACCCGTAACACCATATCCCAGTCCGTTACATCCCATCGCCGAGAATGATGCAAAGAGTGAATCGGAGAGTCCATATCCTGCCATGGAGATAATGCCGGTGGAGATCAAGATGATGATAAAATAGACTGCCACGAAGGCGGATACTCGTGTCAACAAACTATTATTCAATGCACTTCCATTAAGTTTGACCACATGAGTGCGTCGCGGGAAGGCGGTAACGCTCACTTCATTGCGAAGATTCTGCCAGAGCACTATAGCTCGATCCACCTTCATGCCGCCGGTGGTCGATCCGGCACATGCACCGATACACATTAACAGGATGGTGGCTATCAATGTAAATGGGCCCCATTGCTCCACACCGGGCGCTGCAAATCCGGTGCTCGTGATCGCCGCGATGACATGGAATAGCTGGTGGAGGGGTAGATATTCTTGCTCCCCCGCAGCCCCGTTGATCAGTGTCGAAATCCATACTAATAGCCAAATCCCAATTATTATGCCGGTGTATACTCTCACCACGGTGTTCTTATAGAAAGATTTGAAATTACCCTTCCCGACATTGAAGAGGATAAGAAAGTTCAGCCCCGCCAAATACATCACTATAATGATGACGATATCTACATATCGGGAATCCCAATACATAATACCCTCATTGTGTGTTACAAAGCCTCCTGTGGCTATTGCCGACATGGTCTGACATACACTGTCGAATAGATCCATCGGCCCGACCCATAGGAGTATTATCGAGGCTATAGTGATGCTAATGTACACGCCCCATATCGACCAGGCTGTCTGCTGTATACGCGGATGCAATTTGCTGTGCATTATTCCTGTGGCTTCAGCATGAAACATCGATATACCAGCCGATTTGTTCAATTCCGGCATTACCGCAAGCAACAACAAGATGATACCCAAGCCGCCGATCCATTGTGTAAACGCCCTCCAAAAGAGAATCCCATGTGACATTCGGTCTACATCTCTGATTATACTTGCTCCGGTGGTGGTAAAGCCGGAAATAATCTCAAATACAGCATCTGTAAAATTTAATGGATTTTGGCATGTCATCAATGGGATAATGCCGATGATGCCATAAAATATCCATATAAATGCCGTGATGATAAATCCTTCACGAGCTCTTATCGATTCGCGCCTATGGCGTGTTGGTAAAATTAAGATACCTCCAAACACTATTGATGCTATTATGGCATGTAAGAAGGCAATCCAATCATGCTCCCCATAGATGATACTGACGGTCATCGGCAGAAACAATATAACGGCATTCAACATCATGAGTCGTCCCATAATGTTGGCCATAGCACCTATGCGAAGAGATGTCCTTATCGTCATTTCTTTATCGTTTCTCGTTCTCTTTATTAACGGAGTAATTCCGTTTTATTATCTAAAGAGTTTATTGACCTTGGAAAGGGAGCCGGTGAGGAAGAAGAGCATCACGCGGTCGCCCGGCTGGATATGTGTACG
The DNA here is from genome assembly GCA_051878555.1 of Lepagella sp. GTDB lineage: Bacteria > Bacteroidota > Bacteroidia > Bacteroidales > Muribaculaceae > Lepagella. The sequence goes on from JBJEKI010000129.1 coordinate 10,184, forward strand.
ACCCTCTACCAGCATACCCTTACCCTCTCTCACCAGTCCGGCTATCGTAATGCCTTGTGGTAGAGATAGTTCACAGATAGGCTTTGACACGATCTTCGACCCTGCGGTGGCTGTGATACCGGTCACTTCCGCCTTGTCGGTGGCAAGACATTGTGTCGATGCTCCGTTCGACTGTAGCAGAAGATTGATCACCATGCTGGCATTGAGTTGCTTCTTGTTGACTATCTTATTGATAGAGAGGCTCTCCGCCTCTTCCATATATTCGAATTGCTCGATGCGTGCCAGGGTCTTGCGCACGCCATGTTCGCGAGCCACCATACATGCCACGATGTTTGCTTCCGAACTTCCCGTCAGCGCCAAGAATACGTCACAGTTGGCTATACCCTCCTCTTTCATGGTCACGATATCACTCGACTTGGCTGTCACAATCACAGCCTCGGGAAATTTGCATGCCATCTCCCGGCAACGCTCCTTGTCGGGATCAATTACCGTAATCGACGGAGATATCGAGCCATCTGCTCGCAGAAGTTCCAGCAAATTTTCTGTCACTCGTCCCGCTCCGGTGATCATGATGCTACCCGGCTTTACAAATTCGCATGAGAACATCTTGCGGACTCTCACCATATCGTCGGGCAGTGCAGAGGTGTAGAGAGTATCGCCAGCCTTGATCATATCGTCGCCTCGTGGGATGATGACACGATCACCGCGTTTGATGGTAGAGACGTGGAAATATCTCGGATCTTGATTCGAACTTATATCGCGTAGAGTCTTGCCCTCCAAGGGATTGCCCGGCTCGACACGGAGTCCTGCCACCATCAGTTCTCCCTTATGGAGCATAATCATCTCGGATGCCCAATTCTCTTTGATGAAGCCGACGATAGTATCTGCCACCGAGAGCTCGGGGCATATCGTCATATCAATGCCGAGACGTCGAAGCATCGCCTGTATTTCGGGCTGGGAATATTCCGGGTCGTCGACACGTGCCACACATTTCTTCGCCCCTATCTGGGCGGCAAATTCACATGCCACGATATTGGCATTGTCATCGGGAGTCACTGCCACGAAGATATCAGCCTCGCCGGCACCACATTCTTCCAAATCGCGGACACTTGTCGGCTGCCCCAATGCAGTCAGGAAGTTATGGCTCGCATCCAATTCCTGCAGACGCTCAGGATTGCTACCCATCAAGATCACATCCTGATCTTCGACCGATAGCATTGCCGCCAAGTGCATTCCCGTTTCTCCATCTCCTACTATCAATATTCTCATCTTTATCTCTCCTTATCTTATCTCATCTTTTATTTCTATGCTGTTCTTTTTCACCTCGGCTATCTATCCAATCCACTTCGATCGGGATGCCAACGATTGATGATCTCAGCCACACGCCGGGCATCATCATCCTCCATCACCGGGGAGATTGGCAAGGATATCTCTCGCGCATGGATCATCTCCGTAATGGGCATCTTCGTTTTCGCCAGCTCGCTATCCCGATAACACTCCTGACAATGGGGAGCTATCGGATAGTGGATAAGTGTTTCCACCCCGTTGTCGGCAAGAAAATTTCGCATTTCATCGCGTTTTTCGCACAATATCGGGAAGAGATGGAACACATGGCTGTTCCAATCCTTGATTTTGGGCAAAATCACCCGATTATTGTCGATTTCATCGAGATAAATTCGTGCAATGCGTCGTCTCAGATCATTCTCTTGATCAAGATAACGCAATTTGACGCGGAGTATTGCAGCCTGTATCTCATCGAGGCGCGAGTTTCGTCCGCGATATTTAAAGACATACTTTCGCGAGGAACCATAATTGGCAATCTGACGGATCGTTTCTGCCAGCAGATCGTCGTCGGTGGTGACAGCGCCGGCGTCGCCGAGTGCTCCCAGGTTTTTGCCGGGATAGAAGCTGTGTCCAGCTGCCAAGCCAAGGCTGCCGGTACGGCGAATGCCATACCTGCAACCTTGAGCTTGAGCATTATCTTCGAAGAGCAATAGCCCGTGACGTCGGCAAGCCTCTTCCATTTTCGTGTCGTAAGAGCATCGACCATAAAGATGGACAGTCATCACTCCCTTGACATCGGGAGTGATCATTTTCTCGATCAAATCGGTATCTATCTCGAGCGTATCGAGACTTGGCTCTACGCCGACCGGAGTTAATCCGGTCTCACTGATCGCCAAGTAGGTAGCGACAAAGGTATGTGCCGGCACCAGGATCTTGTCGCCAGGGTGGAGTCGTCCGAGTTCGATCATGGCGCGCAGGGTCAGTGTGAGAGCATCGAGACCGTTGCCACACCCTATGGCATGCTTAGTACCTATATAGTCGGCATACTCCTGCTCGAATCGCTCCACCTCCACTCCTTGGAGATAGCGACCCGACCTCACTACTCTGTTCACAGCCTCTTCGATCTCTGCGCCATGACGCTCGGTGACTTTCTTTAGATCGAGAAATTTTATCATTTCATTAGATTAATACGACTTCCAATATATATGTGGCGGCACCTGCCAAATAGCCCAACATAGCCGGGATGGTGAATTTCTTCAGATACCAGCCGAAATTGATCTTCTCCAATCCCATGGCGATGACACCCGCCGCCGATCCGATGATCAGGAGGCTACCACCCACGCCGGCACAGTAGCTGAGGAACTCCCAGAAGATGCCATCCTGCATGAAATATGCGGCATGTCCGACAGCCGACGGGTCAGCCAGGGGATACATACCCATAACACCTGCCACGAGGGGCACATTGTCGAAGATCGATGACATCATACCCAGCAAGATGTTGATCAGATAGACATTGTTTACATACTCGTCGAGCCATGCCGCAATGGCTGCCAAGACGCCGGTGGCTTGAAGCACCGACACAGCCAGCAAGATGCCTAAGAAAAAGAGGATCGAGGGCATGTCGATGCGCGACACGACGTAGGGCAGACGGTGCTGCTTACGACGCTCGATACGCTTGCCGTTGTAGAAGATATCGGTATATAGCCACAAAGCTCCCAACACGAAGAGCATTCCGACGAATGGGGGCAAGTGAGTGATACTCTTGAACACCGGCACGAAGAGCAGACCGAACACTCCGAGGCATAATATCGTGGTGCGCTCGGCATTCGACATGCCATGCGTCTGGTCGGGCAAATCTTGTTTTGGCTCCGGCAGTGTCCCCTTCAAGCCTCGGCTCACTATGAGCAGAGGCACGATCGTTGCCACCAACGAGGGCAACAACACGCGCTCTATCAGGGCAAGTGCCGTAACATTTCCTTTGACCCAGAGCATAATAGTGGTGATATCACCAATAGGACTCCATGCACCGCCCGTGTTGGCAGATATCACTACCATGCCGGCATATAGCCATCTTTCTCTCTTATCTTCGACTATCTTGCGGAGCACCAACAACATTACAATCGTAGTGGTCATATTGTCGAGTACTGCCGAGAAGATAAAGGTCACACCGCAAATCACCCACAACAAGATCTTCTTATTGCGAGTGCGAATATGCTGTGTGATAATCGTAAATCCTCCGTGGATGTCGACCAATTCGACGATCGTCATCGCGCCGATCAGGAAGAACAGTGTCTGCGTCACGTCGCCGAGCGATTCCACCAGCTTGATATCGGTGACGTATGACAAAGCCTGCTTGTGAAGGCTCTCATTCGCCACCAAGGGATGAGAATCTACGTATGCTTTCAATCCCTCTCCATCCAAGAAGGGAACGATATACTCCGCTCCCATCGCGTAAATTACCCACATCAACATGCCAAGCATCAAGGCTGTCGCTGTCTTGTCGACACGGAGCGGATGCTCTAATGCAATAGCGAGGTAACCTACAAAAAACAACACTACTAATGCGGTAATCATGGTCTGATTTTGATTTGGTTTTCTTCGATTTTATCGTATTTTTTTGTTAAGAACGCGCTCTAATTCTTTATTGTGTGTGACATGACTAACACGCACCCCGAGGGGTGCGTGCCGATCATTTCTTTTTCTTCTTTTTGGATTTAGAGCCGGATTTGGACTTCGAGCTCTTCTTGGAGGTCGATTTGCCCTTGCTCGGCAGTTTCAGTTTGTCACCGGGGTGAAGTTCGTCGCCCTTGAGTCCGTTGGCTTTCTTGAGTTCCGATACGGTGGTGCCATATTTCTTGGCGATGGTAGAGAGGTTTTCGCCACTCTTCACGCTGTGGGTTGTGGCAGCCTTCTTCTCTTGTTTCTTTCCTTTTTTATCTTTTTTCTTGGAGGAGGCAGCAGTGGTGTCAGCCTTTTTCTTCTTGGGAGACTGAGCAGTGCTGCTTTGCGAAGCGTAAGTCTCCTGCTTGGAAGGAGCCACAGCCTTGGCGCCGGATGCGTCGGCTATCTCTCGCGATGTAGTGATGCGGAGCATCTGCCCGGTGCGCACGGAGTTGCGCGTCAGATTGTTCCATCCCTTGATGTCAGCGACAGTCACGTTGTATTTAGTGGCGATCGAGGCCAAGGTTTCGCCCGGTTCCACTTTGTGAGACACGGTCTTGGTGTCACCGCTCGAGGCTTTTCTCACAGTGGGTGAGGATGTGGCGGGAGTGGTCTCGATGGGCGTATCGTCGGTGGCGGGCACGTCGTCATAGATCGAAGTCTCTTCCACCATAGCGACATCGCCATCGGCAGGCTGATCGCCCGGCACGGCATCCGTGCGCTGAGCATACAGTTCGGCTTCATAACCCAAGATTTCATCTTCACTCATGATATATGCTTGAATCTGCTGCGAGGGGAGCACCAAGGTGTAGGCATGTTCGCTATTGCCGGGGATGATATCGGCGCGGAATTGAGGATTGAGTACACGGAGCTCATCAATTGGGATGTTGAGCACCTTGGAGATCTGGTTGAAATGCACGCGGCGTGAAATCATCAGTGTGTCAGTGATGAGGGGCTTGGTGGCGAGCACGGGGCTGATGTTGTGATATGGATAATAGTTCATCACATAATTTGCGGCTATGAACATGGGGACATAACCGCGAGTTTCAGCCGGAAGATAATTATAGATCGACCAGAAATCGTGAGAGGTTTGGTCGCCGCCGGCGCGACGGAGTGCCTTGTTGACAGTGCCGGGGCCGCAGTTGTAGGCGGCGATAGCCAGCGACCAGTCGCCGTAGGTATTGTAGAGGTCTTTCAGGAATTTAGCCGCTTTGGCTGAAGATACGTATGGATCGCGACGCTCATCGACCAGCGATGAGATCTCCATATCGAGACCGCGACCGGCAGCCAAGGTAAACTGCCAAAGGCCGCTGGCACCATGCTTGGAAACGGCATTCGGGTTGAGTGCCGACTCGATCACGGGCAGATATTTCAGCTCCAATGGCAGTCCGTTCTCTTCGAGAGCCTGCTCGAAGATTGGCGTATAATAGATGCTCAGACCCAGCAGCACCGGCACGGTGGAGCGTCCCCTCTTGGTATATCGCTCGATATAGCTCTTCACGATCTGATTGAAGGGCATCTCGATCACGGTGTTGAGACGAGAGAGACGCTCTCTGATCACTTCGTCAGAGGCATCGACATCGCTTTGTGTCTTATAGCGGTCGTCGGTGGCGGTATAGTTCTTCAGATACCATCCCTCGAGCATCTTCTGAGTGTCAACTTCGTAGCTCTCGGGATAGATGATATCGGAGTCGGTGATCTCGCTCTTGAGGTCGAGCACGGTTTTAGCCTTGTCGGCATTCATCTCCAATGCCGGCACCAGCGCCATTATCGCCGCCGCTGCTATGGTTATGAGTTTACTTTTCATGTTGTTATGATGTGTAGAGAGTTTGCTGTTTAATAGAAGAGTAGAGAGTCTTCTTAGAAAGTTAGCGCCCAGTTCAATCCGATAGCGGGCTTGCCGCTGCGTCCGGGTTGTTGCATCAGCGTTGGCGTCCAGTCAATCGAGAGGTCGGGCGAGACGTCAAAGTGGGTTAATGATGCATCGACGTATGCATCAAGCATACAGAGGGCGTATAGAGCCACCATGCCTATGATGCACATGTCTCGAAATCTTCGAGCCTGGTCTTTGCGACTTTTGAACACTCGCTCCAACCAGCTGTGGTCCAAGCTCTCTTCCGTCGTGGTGGGCGGAAAGAAGTCCATATACGAGCATGTCGACGGGTCATTATCGAGCAGGTCGCTATATCCCTGCATATAGTCTTTATACTGACCGTTGTTCCAGCTCGTGGCGTAAGCTAATCCCATGAATCCTCCAATCACTATGGGTAGCTTCCAGTAGCGTCTGTTATAGATCTGGCCGAGTCCGGGGCACAGCGCCGAGAGCCACACGGCACGCGCCGGCGACGGGTTGAAGGGTATCTTCCCATCTTCGGTGTAGACGTAATCGTCAGCCCGAACTTCGGTCGGAGGGATGCTGTCGAGGGCGACAGGCTCCGGTTCGGGAGTTTGTGCCATCACTCGCGGAGTGAAGTAATCGAATGGCAATACCAAAAGTATACACAACACCATCAAGATCACCCTCTCCGGGAGTCGTGTCGGCATTTCGTTACTTTTGTTTCTTTTCATTACTCTATCTATCCACCCCCTGTCGGTCGGCAGTTCAACTTCGAGGAGGTGTTAAGTTCGGTTTATTCAAGCGCCTTAATCAGACGGTGCAACTCATCGTCTGAGGCAAATTTTATCGTTATCGAGCCGCGGCCGTTGGCGTTGCGTGCGAATTTCACCGGCATGCTGAAGCGTTGCGACAGCTTGTCGACGATACCGGCGTAGGGGTCGAGTGCAGCTTCGGCTTGCTTGCGCTCCTGCTTTTTCCCTTCGGCTATCTCGCGAGCCATCTTTTCGACAGCTCTCACGGAGAGACCCTCTTTGAGGATCTTCTTGTAGAGGCGCAGTTGCTCCTTGGGTTCGGTCACAGCCAATATGGCGCGAGCGTGCCCCATGTCGATCAGACGGTCACGAAGTCCGAGCTGGATCTCGGCGGGCAACTTGAGCAGACGGAGATGGTTGGCGATGGTGGCGCGATTCTTACCGAGGCGTTCTGACAGACGTTCTTGCGTCAGAGAGTAGGTGTCTATGAGTTTCTTGAAGCCGAGCGCCACCTCAATCGAGTTGAGATCTTCGCGCTGGATATTTTCGATCAGCGCCATCTCGGTCATCTCGGAGTCGGAAACGGTGCGGATATAGGCCGGCACAGTGGTGAGGCCGGCACGAGCCGCAGCTCGCCATCTTCTCTCTCCGGCGATGATCTGATAATTGCCGCTGTCGGTGAGACGCAACGTAAGAGGCTGCACGATGCCCAATTCGCGGATAGAGGTCGCCAACTCGTTGAGGCTCTCTTCCGAGAAGGTGCGTCTCGGCTGGTCGGGATTGGGCACTATCCGCGCTATATCGATCTCCGATATCGCCGAACTCCCATCCGTGCGTACCTCTCCCATACTGATCAGGGAGTCAAGGCCACGGCCTAATGCATTCCTCTTTTCTTTCATCTCTTTTTCCTGTTTCTGGTTCGTAGTTCTTTGGATAACTGTGTATAGGCGATGGCGCCACGCGAATCGGGGTCATACAAGATCACGGGGAGTCCGTGACTCGGCGATTCCGACAACTTGATATTGCGGGGAATCACCGTTGAGAACACCATATCTCCGAAGTGTCCTTTGAGCTCTTCGAATATCTGATTGGCAAGGCGAAGACGCGCATCATACATGGTGAGGAGGAATCCCTCGATCTCGAGTTGCGGACGGAGGCGAGTCTTGATGATTCTCACGGTGTTGAGGAGCTGAGCGATACCCTCCAAGGCGAAATATTCGGCTTGCACCGGTATGAGCACCGAGTCGGCGGCAGTCAGTGCGTTCACGGTGATGATACCCAACGAAGGGCTACAGTCTATGAGGATATAGTCATAGTCATCTCTGACGCTTTGGAGCACTCGCGACAGGGTGCGTTCACGGTCGGGACGGTTCATCAGCTCGACCTCGGCTCCAACCAGGTCGATGCGCGAGGGGATGATGTCGAGGCCTTTGATTCGGGTGTGCATTATCGCATCGGGTGTGGGATATTCGTCGATCAGACATTCATAGATGGTAGCATCCGTATCGGTCGGCTCCACCCCTATACCTGATGTGGCGTTGGCTTGCGGGTCGGCATCTACAAGCAGCACACGCTGCTTGTCCGTAGCCAGACAAGCCCCAAGATTGAAGGCTGTTGTGGTCTTACCCACACCACCCTTCTGATTTGCTATTGCTATTACTTTTCCCATATAAGCGAATTAATCCACAAAAATAGTGATTTTTTGGCTATTATCCGAATAATAGTGTTAAAATCAGCTCTTTTTATCACCCAATTTTTATCAAAAAATGTTAATAATTCTCTCTGAGATATGTCGTCGCTATCGTGGTAATGCTCTTTAGAGCACGCTCTTAGCTCAATTTTTCGGTGGCTTCGCGGATGCGTTTCATGGCTTCGCGGATGTTGTCGTCGGAGGTAGCGTAGGATAGGCGGATATGTCCTTCGGCACAGAAAGCAGCGCCATCGACACAAGCCACATGAGCCGTTTCGAGCAGATACATCACATAGTCTCCACTCGAGGTAATTACCTTATCGCCGGCTTTCTTGCCAATCAGCGCCTTGACATCGGGGAGAAGGTAGAATGCCCCTTCGGGACGATTGCAACGCCAGCCCGGAATCTCGGATGCCAACTGATAGATCAGCCGACTGCGACGCTCGAATGCCTCTCTCATCTCTTCGACACAAGTCTGGTCACCGATGTAGGCAGCTTCAGCCGCTTTTTGGGCTATCGAAGAGGCTCCGGAGGTGTATTGTCCTTGAAGCTTGGTCACAGCTTTGGCGATCTCGATCGGGGCTGCCATATATCCGATGCGCCAGCCGGTCATGGCGTAGGCTTTCGACACGCCATTGATCAGGATGGTGCGATCTTTCATACCCGGGAGGGTGGCAAAACTCTTGACACCTCCGCGGAAATTGATATGTTCGTAGATCTCGTCAGAGAGTATGATGATCTCGGGATGACGGCGGAGCACTTCAGCGAGTGCTTCCAATTCCTCTTCGCTATAGACGGATCCGGTAGGATTGCAGGGGGAATTGAGCATCAGCACCTTGCTGCGAGGCGTGATGGCTTGTTCGAGTTGGTCGGCAGTGATCTTGAAGTCATATTCGGCGGTGGCTTCGATAGTGACAGCGACACCTTCGGCGATTTTCACCATTTCCACATACGACACCCACGCCGGAGTGGGGATCAGCACTTCATCGCCGGGATTGACTACGGCCAGAAGGGCGTTGGCGAGTTCTTGCTTGGCACCATTACCCACCACGATCTGTGAGGGCTGATAGACCAAGCCATTCTCACGGCGGAGCTTGTCGCAGATGGCGCGGCGCAATGACTCGTAGCCCGCCACGGCGGTGTATCGCGAGTAGTTCTCGGCAATGGCTCGTTGTCCCGCCTCTTTAATATGAGCCGGAGTGTCGAAGTCCGGTTCTCCTGCCGACATGCCGATGATGTCTACTCCTGCGGCTCGCAGCTCATTGGTCTTCTGCAACATAGCCAGTGTGGCTGATGTCGAGAGATTGTTGATTCTCTTGGAAATTAGATTCATTATGTTTGCTGTTTATTGGTTTTCTCTTGTTAGTTTGATCCGCTTTGGCCGATTCGGTTTATCGGTCGCGATGATTAGAGTCCTTATTCGCCAATCGATTCGATCTTTGGCACTATGAGCGTAATCGTAGTGTTGGGATCAAGTCGGTGACCGCCCTCGAAGTCTATGGCTTGGCTATAGTGTTCGAGGAATTCATCCTTGCAGTTGACCACATCATCTTGCGTGCCGAAGAAAGCTGTCACCAATTCGGGATTATCCTTGTTCTTGCAGATGATTCCGAATTTGGGATCGAATTGTTTCGACTCCAATGCTTCGTACTTCTTGACGAGCTTGGCGCTGACTTCGAAGTCGGTGGCGCCATCTTGGCGCGGATTGTGGAATGGGAGCCGCTGTCCGATCTTATCACTCAAGTGTCGAGAGACATGGAAAGAGGGATTGATCAAGATGCGATGGAACCCGCGAAACATTTGGGCGAACATACCACCCATCGAGGTGCCAACGATGATGGCATCAGGCCGCAACATAGATGCCAATTTTTTGAGTTGTGTCATCGCCACTTCGGGCTGGATGGCTATATCGGGAGAGATAACTTCATATTTGGAGAGTGTACGTCGCAGGCGTTGTGCCGTGGTCGATTGCCCGGATGAGGAGAGCCCATGGAGGTAGACCACTTGCCGCTTATTACCTTTGTCTTTGCTCATTTTTTCCGATTTTATCCTGTTTTTACTATTCTTCAAATGTGATGACATCAGGGAATTTGACCGATTTAATCGAGTATTTTCGTCGTCGGTGTCAATCGCATTGCTTCTTCGCCATCGGTGTCTCTTGCCAGATATAGATTTTGTCGGAGGGGCGCACCTTCTCCGGCACGGGCATGGAGAAGAGTTTTCCTTTTGTGACACGCTCCACCGGCTTGAGGTCGAAACGGAGTTCTTCGACTTTCATGATAAGAGCGCCGGTGGTAGGACCGGAAATCACGATTTCATCGCCGATTTTCAGTTCTCCGGCTTCAAGGAGAAACTCTCCGACACCGAGGCGCGAGAAGTATCTGATCGTCTTGGCGGCATATTGTTTTACGCGCGTAGCCGAGGAACCATATTTCGAGCTCCACTCGCCGAGACGTTGTCCCATATAGTATCCGTTCCAGAAACCGCGGTTGAACACCTTGGCAAGGCGTTCGTCCCAACGAGCCACCATCTCATCGCTATAAGTACCGTCGCAGATGGCTTGGAGAGCCTCGGAATAGCATGATACTGTCTCGGCTACATATTCCGGACCGCGTGCTCTACCTTCGATCTTGAAGACTCGGACTCCGGCATCGACCATCTTATTGAGGAAGTGGATAGTCTTGAGGTCTTTGGGCGACATGATATATTGATTTTCGATGTCGAGTTGCTCGCCGGTTTCGCGGTCGGTGACTCTATATGCACGACGGCATATCTGGTTGCAAGCGCCCCGATTGGCTGATGAGTTCATCTCGTGGAGGCTGAGGTAGCATTTGCCGCTCACCGCCATGCAGAGCGCACCATGACAGAACATCTCGAGGCGAACTTCCTTCCCTCCGGGTCCTTTAATACCCCTTTGGCGGATCTGCCGAGTGATTTCACCGACTTGATCCATGTTGAGCTCGCGTGCCAGGACCATAACGTCGGCAAATTGGGAGTAGAACGCCACAGCTTCGGTGTTGGAGACATTGACTTGTGTCGATATATGCACTTCTTGACCGATGGAGCGAGCATAGAGGATAGCCGCCATATCGGAGGCGATGATAGCGGAAATACCGGAGGCTTTGGCACGGTCGATGATGGTGCGCATCAGCTCCATGTCAGAGTCATAGATTACGGTGTTGACAGTAAGATAGGCCTTGACTCCATGTTCGGAGCAAAAAGCGGCTATCTCCGCCATGTCATCGGCAGTAAAATTGGCACTCGAACGCGACCTCATATTGAGTCCTTCGATGCCAAAATAGACTGCATCGGCGCCAGCCTTGATGGCGGCAGCCAAAGATTCGCGACTCCCTACGGGAGCCATTATTTCAAAGTCTTTTCTATTCATTGAGATGATGTGTTTTTTCGTTGACCTTCTGCGGGAGCTGATCCGGGAGCCTCTTTTGTTGCAATATAATAGGTAACAGCACCGAAGGTGAGTGATGTCCATTTGCAGTCGGCGAGACCGGCTTGCGACATGATGGCGGTCATCGCCTCACGCTGGGGAGCCGCCGCGATGCTTTCGGGCAGATAGGTATAGGCTCGTGGATCGCCCGAAACCATCCTTCCGATCAGCGGGATGATGCAACGCGTATAGAACTGATAGAGCCATAGCGTCATGCCTCGACGGGGGCGCGACAGCTCGATGATGCACAGCTTTCCGCCGGGACGCAAGACGCGAGCCATCTCAGCCAGACCTTGGCTGAGATGCTCGAAATTGCGCACACCATACGCCACAGTGATCAAATCGAATCGGTCGTCGTCATAGCTGAGATGGAGTGAGTCTCCCAGTTCGAAGGATATGTTCTGCTGAGCGTTTTGATCGAGTTTTTTCAACTTTTTCTCGGCTATGCGGAGCATACCCTCAGAGAGGTCCACCCCCTTGATTCGGGAACGTGGAAAGCGCCGATAGAGCTCGAAAGCGATGTCGCCGGTGCCGGTGGCTATATCGAGGATCTCATAACCAATATGAGCACTCATCTGCTTGGTGGCGACATTTAGAGCACATCTTTGCCACAGGCGATGAAGCCCGAAGGTCATCGCCAGGTTCATAAAGTCGTAGGCAGGTGCTATCGAGTCAAACATCTCTTCGACCTGCTCGCTCTTGGCGCGCGTGTCGTCGTAGGGATGGATCAACTCGGCTCCGGAGAGCCGCTCAGCGCTCTGTTCCTTTTCTATGTCGCTCATTTCTGTGATAAGTTCCTTTTTACTCGATTTTATCGCGTTTTTTAATATTTACTATTCTTTCATTTTACCGATTTCATCGCATATTTTCAGTGTCTTGTCAGCTATTACAAGTCTTTGAAGAAACTGCGGCGACGACGGTGTTGACGAGTCTCGAAATATCCCCATTGACTCTGCACCTTCGCATTGGTTTCAAGCTCGGGGTTAGATTCGGCTAATTTGAAGCCCTTCTTCTGGTAGTAGGGGATCAGGTCTTGGAATAGCAGGGCATTCACGCCCTTGTTTTGATAGGAAGGATGGGCAGCCACGAGGAGGAGGTCTACACGATCGTTCTTACCTTTGATACCTTTGAGCAGATGATACCATCCGAAGGGGAAGAGTTTGCCCCCCGATTTCTGGAGTGCACGACTCATCGATGGAATCGAGATGCCAACGCACACCAACTTCTCATCACTATCGACAATCAGAGTCACCAAGTCAAGATCGAGCAAGTCGAGATAGATCTTGATGTAATGGTCGATCTGGCGCTGAGTCAGCGGGGAGTATTGATAGAGATCCTTGTATGCCTCATTGATGAGTTCGAAGAGGGCATGACCATATTGATCTTTGAGTTTCTTGCGATTCTTGAACTTCAGGACTTTGAGGCCGAATTTCTTCTTCACGATCTCGGCTATGCGTTCATATCTCTCGGGGATCTTGTCAGGGACACCCATCTGGAACTCGATCCAGTCGGATTCCTTGGCATAGCCGAGGCGCTCCATGTGGACCGGATAATAGGGATAGTTATAGATAGTCGCCATGGTCGACAGCTCTTCATATCCCTCTACGAGCATACCCTCCTGGTCGAGGTCGGTGAAGCTGAGGGGGCCGATGACACGCGTCATGCCCTTGCTGCGAGCCCAATCTTCGACAGCCTTGAGCAGAGCAGCCGACACTTCGAAATCATCGATGAAATCGACAAATCCGAAGCGAGCATTCTTCTCATTTCCCTTTTCGTTGACTTGCCGATTGATGATGCCGGCGATACGTCCCACAGGCTTACCGTCGCGATATGCCATGAAGAGGATCTGATCGCAAAAATCGGCAGCCGGATTATAGGCCGGGTTCAAGGTGTTGATCTCATCCAATACAAAGGGTGGAACATAATAGTCATTCCCCTTGTAGAGGTCGATCTGAAACTGTATAAATGCCTTAAGATTTTTCTTTGCAGGCTTTATTTCACGAATTTCTACCATTTATTTAAGTGTAAGCCAAATTAGAAGAATCACCATCAGCGTGATGAATGCAATTAGAAGATAGTATATTTGAGCCGAGCTGCGACGTTCGATGGCGAGTTGCAAGTCGGCAATAGTTGAATAGAGGTTGGTCTCAACGCAGTTGTTGGCGATGCGGCGTAGACGTGGCAGAGAGGTGGGGAGATGGTCCAGGACTTCGTTGAGGATCTTGCCATAGCTGCGGATATCCTCAGCAGTGTCGCGCGGAGAGAGTTTCGACTGCTGATCATAGCCCACGTTGATCAGCTTGAGATTCTCGTTATATTCGGTGAATATAATCGTCTCGGGAGTGATCGGGGTGTGGGCAATATGATTTTCCTGGATATACTCCATGGCATATAGCAGTTGAGTCTGAAGGCGATCCACTATCTTGGGCGTAAGGCGCTTCTCATCGATGAGTCTGCGCAGGGAATATCCATAGACATCGTCGGTGATAATAGCCATGCCGACACCCGGCACATCTTCGAAGTCATTGACCATCACGATGTTGGGGTGCGACAAGTTATAGCGAGTCTCAAACTCCTGGTTGAGCATCTCTTGATACTCCTTTTGCTCGGCATACTCCGACTTGAGGGCTTTGAGCATAACCCATTTGCCATGCTTACGCACGGTATATACGTTATAATACTTCTCCTCCCATTCCGGCAGAAGGGTCAGATCCGACCACTTGCCTGTCGGGTCGTTGATGGGAATCTTTTTCTCTTCTTTGCTTACGTATGCTTTGCTTTGATCCACGTCAGTATGGTTTTAGGTGATAGTTTTAATTGATTATTATCCTACGAGGGGAATACTCTTGAGCATCAAATCAGTCGATAATGTCGAAACCGCAGTATTTGCGCAGGCATTCCGGCACGATAATTCCCTCGGAAGTCTGATTGTTCTCGAGAAGTGCAGCCACGATGCGGGGCAGAGCGAGTGCCGATCCGTTGAGAGTGTGGCAGAGATGAGTCTTCTTGTCGTTGCCACGATAGCGGCATTTGAGTCTGTTGGCTTGATAGCTTTCGAAGTTCGAAACCGAAGAGACTTCAAGCCATCTCTTCTGGGCGGCGCTCCACACTTCGAAGTCGAAAGTGATGGCGGAAGTGAAGCTCATATCGCCGCCACAGAGGCGCAGGATATGCCAGGGGAGACCGAGTTTTTCGAGCAGCCCCTGCACATGGTCTTTCATCTCTTCGAGAGCGGCGTATGAATTTTCAGGCTTCTCGATGCGCACGATCTCCACTTTGTCGAATTGATGGAGGCGGTTCAAGCCTCTGACATCCTTGCCATAGCTGCCGGCTTCGCGACGCCAGCAGGGGGAGTAGGCGCAATTCTTCTTGGGGAGTTCATCTTCTGCCAGGATTACATCACGATAGATGTTGGTCACCGGCACTTCGGCAGTGGGGATAAGGTAGAGATTGTCGAGGCCGACATGATACATCTGTCCCTCCTTGTCGGGCAATTGGCCTGTGCCATAACCGGATGCTTCATTCACGGCGAAGGGGGACTCCACCTCGATGTAACCGGCTTTCCAAGCCTCGTCGAGGAAGAATTGTATCAGCGCTCTCTGTAGGCGGGCACCCTTACCGACATAGAAGGGGAAACCGGCGCCGGTCACCTTGACACCGAGTTCGAAGTCGATGATGCCATATTTCTTGGCAAGATCCCAGTGAGGGAGGGCATCTTCGGGAAGGTCGGGGATCACACCACCCTCTTTCTCCACCACGTTGTCTTCGGCTGTCAAGCCTTCGGGCACAGCCTCGCAAGGCATATTAGGCACGGTCAGAAGGAGACCGCGCATCTCCTCTTCGCACTCTGCCAGACGGTCTTGCAGCTTCTTGGTGTTACCTTTGAGTTCAGCCACTCTGGCTTTGGCAGCATCGGCTTCATTTTTTTTACCATCTTTCATCAGTGCGCCAATCGAGGAGGCAAGCTTCTTTAGCTCCGAAGCATCGCTTTCGGTGGTCTGTTGAAGTTTGCGTCGTTCGGCATCGATATCGAGGATTTTGCCGATTATTTCTTTGCCGTCAAATCCCTTAACGGCAAGTCGGGCGATCACATATTCGGGATCAGCTTTTATAGTTTGTAGAGTCAGCATTGTAGGTAGTGTTAAGGAGAGTTTTAGTTGGGTTGATATCTTATGGAGGGATCAATTATTGAGGAGAGATTTCACAGCCTCAGAGATGGCACGACCTTCGGCGCGGCCGGCGAGACGTTTGCTGGCGACACCCATCACCTTGCCCATGTCGCGAGGGCCGGCGGCTCCGACCTCGGCTATGATTGTCTTCAGCTCGGCAGCCAGTTCATCGGCAGAGAGTTGCTTGGGGAGATATTCCTCCAGCACGCTCGCCTCAGCCAATTCATTCTCAGCCAATTCCGGGCGGTTATTATCCTCATAAATCTTGGCACTTTCTTTGCGTTGTTTCACCATCTTAACGATGATCTTGGTGGCATTCTCATCGCTAAGTTCGCCATTAGCGCCCTTGGCGGTCTTAGCCTCAAGAAATTCCTTCTTGGCGCCTCTGAGAGCCTCAAGGCGCACTCTGTCGCGGGCAAGCATCGCTTTCTTGATGTCCTCGCTTACTTGATCAAAAAGATTCATATATCGTTCTTTTTTAATGTTTTTACTGATAATAAATCCTCATCACGCAACGAGACCACCCCTGCCGGGATGTCTCAAAATTGCAAGAAAAGGAGTTAACACACTCTTTAACTTGCAAATTTAAGAAAAATTTTTGTAAACAGCCCGATTTCCCCCAATTTATTTAGAGCACGTTCCTTGATTCCGTTTTATTCCGTAAAGTTACAACAAAAGAAGCCACCAACAAAATTCCAACCCGTTTTTTTGCTAAAATGAATATCCGACCGACAAGAATATGCTTTGACTGATTTCTCTCTTCGGCACATAAAATTTCTGTCCATTGGCCAAAGTTACATTCCTTCTCCCGGAGTAGTAATCTAAATTGGAAATGTAATACCCCGCTCCGACTATAAAACGACCGATTGCAAAGTTTAATGACCCTCTGGCATTCCAATAGAACCATTGTAATCCTTTATTCGGAAAATTCCTGTAATCAAACGTTTGGCTGACCGATCCATGAAATTCCTTAACCTCGTATGTCAACGAATTTTTAAAAGGACAGGCCAAGCTAATACCCGGTTCTGCTTGAAACCATAGTCTATAATATTTGTCCTTACTCTTCCATACATCAGGCGATTTGATTATAATTGAGGGCTTAAATATTATCCAAGCTATATTCCTTTCGTTTTCGGCGAGCTCAGCTTCATGACCATCAATGATGGTTTGGCGACCGGGTTGATTATATTGTCCGGATAGTTCTATACCCAATCCAATCCCAAAATACTTATGAAAATGCCACGATATGGATGGCTCCAATTGCCATGCCTGCTCATTATTCAAGTATATACCTCCGTATAGCGTCGTTATAATGTCTTTCTTGTTATCTTGTCCATACACATAGGAAGATAACAAGAAAGACATCATCAAATATATAGTAAATCTTAGAGCGCGTTCCTTAATTTTTTTGGGTCGTAGAGGTCGCAGCCTTGAGCCGA
>JBJEKI010000130.1:0-27404 GCA_051878555.1 Lepagella sp.
GACTCAAGGCTACGACCTCTACGGCCCAAAAAATTTAAGGAACGCGCTCTTATTAAACGGTTTTATAGGGTTATTCTTGCATTCCTGTCCGGTTCGATTTTTAGGGAGTATTATACTTGCCGCGAGAGTGCTAAGCCGGCGGCTGTCGGCGAGGAATCGGCGGAGGTCGCCGCAAGCGGCTTTGCGGAGGAGGGATTCGCGCTAATGGGGATTAGCGTGGATACACTCGGCCGGCTTGCGGCGACTGTTTGGGCTATAGGATTATATTGAAGAGATAGCCGGATAGGATGATTATCAGGGAGACTGTGGCGAAGAAGATGCCTATCAGCTTCCAGGTCATCACTTTCTTCAGGAGGGTGGCCTCGGGGAGGGATAGTCCTACTACCGCCATCATGAAGGCGAGTGCGGTGCCTATGGAGACTCCTTTGGCTACGAAGACTTGTATCACGGGGACAATGCCGGCGGCATTGGCATACATCGGCACGGCGAGGAGCACGGCGATGGGCACGGCATACCAGTTGCCGCTACCGAGCCATTCGGCGAAGAAATCATCGGGAACAAATCCATGGATGCCGGCTCCGATGGCGATACCGATCAGGATGTAGATGAATACCCCCTTGACGATGCCGAGGGCATCGCGTGTGATGAACGGCAGGCGCTTGAAGAAGGAGATCTTCTCGGCTTCCCATTCGGCGGATTGGGCTTGTGACTGCTCTTGAATCTGCCGCACCCAGGGGGTGAGGAGATGGTCGAGCTTGAAGCGACCCAAGAGGATGCCGCCGAGTGTGCCGAGGAGGATTCCGCTGACGATGTATACGCCGGTAATCTTCCAGCCGAAAGTGCCGGCAAACATGGCGACAGCGACCTCATTGACAAGAGGAGATGTGATCAGGAATGCCAAAGTGACTCCCAATGGGATACCCCCTTTGACAAAGCCGATGAAGAGTGGTATCGACGAGCAAGAGCAGAAGGGGGTTATCGCTCCGAAGATGGATGCGATGAGATACTGGAAGCCAAAGAGACGACGCGTCACGAGGTAATGGCGGAGGCGGTCGATGGGGAAATAGGCGTTGATGATGCCCATGATCACCGAGATGAAGAAGAGTAAGATGGTGATCTTGATGGAATCATAGAAGAAGAAATTGATCGCCGCCCCCCAGTGGGACTCAGGGGAAAGCCCGAAGAGGCCATACACGAGCCAATCGGCAAAAGCTTGTATCATTTCAGTAGCTCCTTGACTTGTGAGAGATTGAGTTTCTTACCCTTTGAGACGACCTTGCCGTCTACTACGAGAGCAGGGAGCGACATGACATTATACTCCATGATGCGCATCATATCCTCCTCCTTGACGACTTGGGCGTCGATGCCGAGATCGTCGACAGCTTCGAGGACAGTATTGTAAAGGGCTTTGCAAGTGGCACAACCGGTGCCGAGAACGGTAATTTTCATGATAATCTCTTATTTAAAAAATTAGAACTGTGTAATAGATGCCGATAGTGAGGAAGACGATAGCTACGGTGATGTTCAGCCACTTTCCGGCAGTTTGCATTTTACCGTAGAAGTTAGAGATCCTGCCGATGCTGAATGCGAGGATCCAAGCCACGATTAGCACGGGGAGCGCAGTGGCGATTGCGAAGACGAGAGGGAGGAGCCACCCGGCAGTAGCCGACACCGAGAGGGGGATGAGCATACCGAAGTATAGGATGCCGCTGGTGGGGCAGAAGGCCATGGCGAAGAGAATGCCGAGGATGAGGGCACCCCAACTACCCTTTCCGGCAAAGCGCTCAGCGTCCCCCGAAAAACCGAACTTGGGGAGGTTGAGGCGATCTCCGAAGAGCATGAAGAGGGAGATGAGGATCATTACAGGGCCGAGGATTAGTTCACCCCATTTGCTCACCATCTTCTGGACGCCAAACATACTTGCTCCCTGACGGAGGATTGAGATGAGTATGATACCGAGGATGGTGTAAGCCACTACCCTACCGAGGGTGTAAAGGATGCCGTTGAGGAAGACGACACGTCGGCTTTCGATGTTCTTGCCGATATAGCCTATAGCAGTGATATTAGTGGCAAGAGGGCATGGCGACACCGCAGTGAGGAGTCCGAGGAGGAAAGCAGTGACCACCGGGGTCGAACTATTGTCGATAAGAGATTGCAACCACTCCATAAATGAAATAGTTTAAACACTGATAAACAACATTTTAATGGAAATAGCCGAGAGACTACTCGGCGAGTAAGATACGAATATCCTTGGCGATAGAATCTTTATACTCAGTGGGATTGTTGCGGGCATTCTCGAATGCGAAATCGGTATAGTCGTGGCGCTGCTCGGAGCCATTTCTCCACTGATTGATGAAGAGGGAAGACCATGATACCTCATAACGGTCGGCGATAGCCTCCCCTTCGGGAGTGGAGATATCGACGATGGTGAAACGAAGAGATCCTGCTTTAAGGTCGTCGGCGAAGATGGAATCTACGAGTTGGCGAGTTTCGGCTTCGATAGCCAAGCAAGTAGGGCACCGTTTGAGGCCATGGAAATAGATCACCTCGACATAATTTCCGCCATCGGCAGGAGTCTCAACGGCAGCAGAAGAATCAGAATCGGCAGAACGGGCATTATTGCCGGAACTGCAAGCCGCAAACCCGAGAGTGAGGGAGAGGGCAAGAATTAGGAATAGATGTTTCATGATATGATTGAAATTAATAAATAGGATAATTATGGCTGATGAGGCTGATGGGAGAGAATAGGGCTTATATGGCAAATTAGGCTAATTAGCCTTGGCAGCCGCAACCGGGATTGTGATTCTTCTTGCAGGCGCAGTCTACGAAGAAAGAGAAGAAAAGGCTTCGGGCGAGATCCCAGTTTTCGCGGTTGATGCAATACTTCACCTTCGGGGGGATGATCGTGCCCTGGATAAGTCCGGCATCCTTAAGTTCGGCGAGATGCTGAGAGACAGTTGCCTTGGCGATGGGGAGGACATCATGGATATCGCCGAAGAAGCACTCCGAGCGACTTGCCAAGAAATTAAGGATGGCGATACGGGTGGGGTGACCGAGCGCCTTAGCGAAGCGAGCGAGACGCTCCTGATCTGAAGGGGAATTAGACTGAGCCATGTTATATCGGCGTCAAAGCCGTGGTTAAGGGTTAATGTTTGTTGTTCGCAAAATTACAAACAGTTTTTGAAAAAAGCAAATAAAAATTGAAAAAAAGATAGAGCGCGTTCCACAGACGAGGAACGCGCTCTTGAGATCTTGTAGTGACAGATGGATTAGAAAGGCAACGGATCGCCCTGTTTTTTACCCTTTGCCTCGTCGGGAGTGCAGACAACAAACTTAACTACATTAGCATCCTTCTCACCCTGTGCATAGTGATGATAGATCTGTAAAGGTTGGATTATATCAGGTCTGATAGTCACGATCTTATTATCCTTATCAACAGAAAGAACAACCAAATCCAAATTTTCTTTCAAATTAGATTTATAGTGGATAGAAACATTCACTTGTACCGGCTCAACATAAATATTAGAGATATAAGCTTCCTCAAATTCAACACCGGCAGCAGAAGTAGATTCGAACTTGATCGGCTTATTCTTTACAACATCGATGAAAGAATCTACGTAAGCGCGTATACTGTCGTTTACAGTCTTACTGGCGATGTCATTATACTTGCTGAGGACAGTAGCGGCAGAAGCTAACTGAGAGAAAGGTAGATCCTCGTTGAAATCAGGTTGGATTTCGGAGATAGCCTGAGCGATAGAGTCAGCTACGGCATCGTTGTCTTCAGGAGCTTCGACGGCAGTTGAGTCATTGCCGGAATTGCTCTTGCCGGAGCAAGAAGAAAGAGTAGAGACTCCCAAGAAGACTACAGCTACTGCGAGAGTCATGAAAGATTTAAAATTTTTGGTCATAGTTGGAAATATTTAAAAGTTGAATAATTGTGATAAGCTGTGAAAGAAGCGCAGATGAAGGGTCGCGGATCTTTCAAGAGAACGCGGTAAAATTAGTGATAAAGATAGAGAAGAAATTTCAATTGAGGAACAAAAAATTTAATTAGAGCGATTTTCTTGATAAAAAAGGGTAATAATGAACGATGATTTGGCAGAAAAGATAAAAGTTGGTAAATTTGTAGGGAAAAAGATATTCGATCACCCCGGCAAAGAGAGGATCGAATTCAGAATATATTTAAATATACAGCAAATGAAGAAGCGAGTAGATATGAGTATATGGTCGTTTTTGTTAACGACACTCTTCATAGTATTCTCGATAGGGATGTTTGTGTGGCTCTATGGAGAAGTGGAGACACGGGCCCTGAGTTGGGTGATTATGGGGATGTTGGTATTAATGCTGATACCCTCAATGTTCTGGATGCCACTGAGTGTAGAGTTGAGGGGTGATCGGCTATTGGTGAGACGGCCATTGAAAGTCAAATCGATACCCTTGGCAGAGATAGAGTCAGTTCGCCAGATGCCTCCAACGATGGGAGCTATCCGTATATGTGGCAGCGGAGGCTTTATGGGCTACTGGGGATGGTTCAGAGAGGGAGATATCGGCAAATACTTTGCCTACTATGGGCGATCGTCTGACGCCTTCTTGGTGACGCTGCGCGACGGCAGTAAGTATATGTTAGGCTGTCGGGATGCATGCGAGATGGTAGCAGCAATAGCGGCAGCGATAGAAAAGGGATAGATGGCGCTCTAAAGCGCTTACACAGGACCAAACCGCGCCAAATGGGGAGGAGGGTGAATGCATAAATTAAAAAACAATAAAACAAAGATAAGACAAGATGGAAATTAAATCTCGATTTGATCATTTCAACTTCAATGTCAGCGACTTGGAGCGCAGTATCGAATTTTATGGCAAGGCTTTGAATCTGAAAGAGCGTAAAAGGATGGAGGCGGCCGACGGGTCTTATATCATCGTGTATCTGACGGATGGAGAGACTGGATTTTCGTTGGAACTGACGTGGCTACGAGATCATCCGGAGGCCTACGACTTGGGAGAATGTGAGTTTCATCTCTGCGTGAGGATGGCGGGTGATTACGATGCGATGCGCGCCTATCACAAAGAGATGGGCGTGGTATGCTACGAGAACCACGACATGGGACTCTACTTCATCGAAGACCCGGATGGGTATTGGATAGAGATTTTGCCGATAAAATAAGTTACAGACGACTCTGCATAGCGCTATATCTATGCAGAACCAATATGCGCGAAAGGAGCGCTAATAGTTGAAGGGAATAAGACAAAAGGGAAGAGGATGCTTCAGCGTGGCTGAAGCATCCTCTTCTATCAGGAGGGGAGGCGATCTGCGGGAGGCAGATTGCCGGGAGTTGGGGACTAATTAGGGAAGTACGACCTTCTTACCATTGATGATATATATACCCTTATCGAGGCGAGAGAGGGCAGCGCGGTCGGAAGTATCGCTCACCTTTCTGCCATCGAGGCTGAATACGGGGTAGAGAGCAAGAGACTTGGAGTCAACCACTTCCATCACGCCGGAATCCTCATTCATTTCAATCAAGAAGAAATAAGGTTCAGTAGTCGGGCTATTTTCGAAGCCGAATATGATGAGTTTGTAAGCAAGATCCTTTCTATAGAAATAGAAATCATTTTCGGGTATGGTATAAGTACCGCCATCGACCCACTTACCTTCATAATTAGATCTGGGCACAGATGCAGCGACGAGTTTCTCCATCATGACCTCGAGTTCATCATTATCGATATACCAATCGGTGAAGCTTACGTTTTGGATATCGAGGAAATAAGGCTGATCATCGCGAGAGGGAGTTATAGTAGCAGAGAAAGTATCAGCAGTAACAGATTCGAAATTAACATCGAAAGTCATATCGACAGGGTCGGACTTAGGCGTATCGAACTCGAGACGAGTCAAAGCAGTAGCGAACTCTCCATCCTCATTGATGCCATAAACATAGAAGAGGTAATGCTTGCCATAATCGAGCGTACCGAGCCATTCGGTGCAAGCCCCTTCGAGTTCACCTTCCATACCGCAAAGGAGGATAGCCTCTTGCCAAGTTTTGCTATACCAGCTACCGATCATGGTGTAATAGTCGAGTTCGAAGCTGAAGATTTCATCGTCGGTACCACCATTTTCGTATTCATCAAGCATCTCCTGAGAACGAACGCCGATGATATACTTGTAGATATGACTTGCGGGAGTGATCTTGAAATCGAAGTCATAGAACTTGATATTGTCGATGGTGACCATAAAGTCAGCAGTCGACACGGTGATAGGCTCAGCCGAAGCCTTCGAGGAGAAGAGAGAAGCAGTGAGCAGAGTCACAACGATAAGTAAAAGTTTTTTCATAAACCGAGATAGTGTTAAGGTTAGGGACTTTAAACGAACGATTAATCAAATAGCCAAACTGACTGCCAAGTCCGTGAAAGCAGAAAATTCGACTAAGGATTAACAAAAGTTAATAATCACGCTCAAAGATACAACAAGTTTTTAATAAAACCACAATAAAAAGAGAAAAAAGATAAAAAAACCAATAAAAACTACAAAAAGAGGAATCAAGGAGTATTAGAGCGCGTACCTTGATTTTTTAGGCGGCGAAATATGGCTATTGGCAGGAGGGGGAGAAGGGTTCCGGCTGCGAGGTAAATCAGCCAAAGGATTATGTTGGAGCCTACGTCGGGGGTCAAGACATCGAGAGGCAAAGGTGTGATGGCGCCGTTGGGGTGTTCAGCGGCGATGGGGTTATAGCCTATCATATTGAGGAGCATTGTGCAGATCTTGAAGGCTATCAGATGATAAGCCATGATATGGAAAGAATCTCTGCCGATGTATGCCAACATATTACCTACCTTGGTGTCAGCGAGACGGCGCGAGAGATAGCAGATGGCATAAAGGGCACAGAATGATGTGAGCGTCAGGATAACTACGCCGTCAAATCTATTCTCATTAAGAGAGACACCGCGCGTGATATATGTGAACAGAATGACAACGACAGCAAAAATAAGAGCCGGGATATGACGATCGAAAGAGATGTTCCGGCGGCGCATCAACATTCCGAGATATATGAGCCACATCGCGGTAAAAGAATTGTTGAAGCGAGGCACCGATAATATATCCAGTCGAGACAAGCAATAGGCGATGAAGAAAAGAGCGAAGAGTATCGAGGCTCGCAAGATTTCAAATGGGAGACGATCGGATGACCATCGCTTGGCAAGGTAGGAGATGATCGAGAGGCCGCAGAGAGCGATAAAGAGAACGATGACGAACCACATAGCCCCGAGGAGCGGTTCTCTGCCTGCCAAGCAGATGATAAGCAAGAACTGCTTGAGATAAGAAGCGACTGTCCAAGGGGCGACGCACTTACCCCCATAATCGACCATGGTAGAATACCAACCCCAATCGAAGAAGAGATTATGGAAGATCGACACGCCGAGATAGATGGCTATCATGGGGATATATAGCGTCTTGACCTTACCCTTGATGAAAGAGATGGGATTCAAGAGTCGATCATCGCTAAGGAAAAAGCCCCCAATCATAAAGAACACCGGGACATGCCAGAGATAGATAAAAGTATGGAGATCGGGGACAAGAGGAGAAGATGCAAAAGAAGAGCCGATATGTCCGACGACTACGGCAATAATGGCGAACGCCTTAGCGATGTCAACATACGATTCTCTTCTTTGCATGATATCCGGATTTAAATGATTAGTCTTCGGTATAGACAGAGGGGGCAGCGGGGCGCATATTGTAGGCGGAAGCCATGGATGCGCCGTAGGCTCCGGCAGAGCGGATGACGAGGATGTCGCCACGTCGGGTAACGGGGAGTTGGCGTGCCTCGGCGAACGTATCGGAAGACTCACAGATGGGACCTACGATGTCATATACCTCCTGCTCGTCGGTCTTAGCAGAGAGATTCTCAATCTTGTGATAGGCCTGATAGAGGGCAGGTCGGATAAGATTGTTCATACCGGCATCGACGATCACGATCTGCTTGGATTGGCACTGCTTAACATAGATCACCTTGGTGATGAGTGAGCCGCACTGAGCCACCACAGCCCTACCGAGTTCGAAATGGAGTTGGATGCTCTCGGGGAGGGAGAGGTTTTGCTTGAAGGTATCGAAATAGCCCTTGAAATCAGGAATAGGGTTCTCCATCGGGTTGTCATAATCGATGCCGAGGCCTCCACCGACATTGACATAATCTATATTGGAGAATCCGTACTCCTCCAGCGCCTTGCGAAGGATGGGGATGATGCGCTGACAGAGGAGAGCGAAAGGCTCGTTAGTAAGGATCTGGCTGCCTATATGGAAATGGAAGCCACGCATATTGATGGCAGGGAGCGACTTAGCCAGTTGGAGAGCATGATCGAGGAGATGGAGGGAGATGCCGAACTTATTTTCGGCGAGGCCGGTAGTGATGTAATGATGTGTATGGGCATCAATATCGGGGTTGATGCGGAGAGCGACATTAGCGACAGCCCCCTTTGTGTCAGCGATCTCGCTGATGATCTGCAACTCCTCGACCGACTCGACATTGAAGCAACCGATGCCGAGGTCGATAGCCTCAGCGATCTCCTCATCGGTTTTGCCGACACCGGCGTATGCTATATTAGAGGGAGCGAAACCGCACTTAATGGCATGGAGAATCTCACCGATACTTACGGAATCGACACCGAAACCGCAAGCAGCGATCTCCCGGAGGATTAGGGGATCATTGTTTGCCTTGATGGCATAATGCACCTTATAGTTTTGACCTTCAACTTGATCAAGGATGGTGCGGAGAGTCTTACGAAGGAGAGAGAGGTCGTACTGGTAATAGGGAGTATTCATAAAATAAAGCGGATGTATTTCCGTGGTAGAAGATGGATTAAAAAAATGATTGATTGTAAAAGATTGATTTTAATGATTGAAAAGATGACGACTGAGGGCATTAAGAGCAGCGATTTTATCCTCATGGCGCACGAGGAAAGAGATGTTATGGTCACTACCTCCGTAAGAGATCATGCGAACGGGGATATTACGCATAGCCTCGAGGGCGAGAGACTCGAGACCGCTGTTATGCCATTGGAGGTCGCCGACGACACAGATGATGGTCATATCGCGATCGACGCTCACCTTCGAGAAGCGGCTGAGATCGCGTACGATATCGTCGAGCGAAGAGACATCGTCGATGGTGAGAGATACGCCCACCTCGGAGGTGGTGATCATATCGATAGGCACCTTATATAGGTCGAAGATTTCGAAGACACGGCGGAGGAATCCATGAGCCAATAGCATACGTTCGCTATTGATTTTGATAGCGGTGATGTTATCCTTAGCAGCGACAGCCTTGATGACCCTGGAAGAGGAGATGGTGTGATTATCGATGATAGTGCCGGGGGCATCGGGTTGCATCGTATTGAGAAGCCTCACGGGGATATTATTCTCCTTGGCGGGGAGGATGCAAGTGGGGTGTAGGATCTTTGCGCCGAAATAGGCCAACTCAGCAGCCTCCTCGAAGAGGAGATGATCCACGGGGCTTGTCTTATCGACGAAACGGGGGTCATTATTGTGCATGCCATCAATATCGGTCCATATCTGGACCTCGTCGGCGAGGATGGCAGCGCCTATAAGAGAGGCTGTATAATCGCTGCCGCCACGTTGGAGGTTATCGATTTCGCCAAGATGATTACGACAGATAAATCCCTGAGTCAGAATAATCTGCGCATCGGCATTAGCCTCGACAAGGGGAGAGATATGCTCGCGGAGATAGGATAATTGCGGTTCGCCGTCGGCATCGATGCGCATAAAGTCGAAAGCATCGAGGAGCACCACCTTCACGCCGATCGACTTGAGGTAGGCGGTCATGAGCGAAGTTGAGATCTTCTCGCCCTGCGCCACTATTACCTTTTCGGAGGATGCATCGGCGGCATCTATGAGAGAGCGGATAAGGGAGAAAGAGGCCTCGACAGCCTTACGAGCCTCGACAGCGAAAGACTCCGGGCACTCAGAGAAAAGCTCGGCGACAACATCGGCATACTTGGCGACGAGTTGGTCGAGAGTCTCAGAGGCGGACTTTATATCATTGAGGGAGAGGGAATTGGAGATTTCTACGAGGGAATTGGTGGTTCCGGACATAGCTGAAAGGACCACGACATTACGGCCTCTCTCGGCGACGAGAGCTGCTACATTTTTGATACGCTGAGCACTACCAACGGAAGTGCCCCCAAACTTCAATACCTTCATGTTGTAGGAAAGCGAATTTGTTAAAAGTTAGGACAAAAGGGTAATTGCGAATGCAAAATTATAAAAAAAAGGTAAAAGAAACAAATTGGCTAAAAAAAGACAAGAAAATATCGGAGCGAAGGGGGGCGAGGAGAGAGGAATGTTCAATTAATTTTGCCGGAGGCTTTGAGGTAATCGAGCCAGCGGAGGTAGTAGTTTACGCGAGCGTCTACTTGGGTTTGGAGAGCCTGCTGCCAGAGGGTTTGGGCCTCGAGATGGTCGGAGAGAGACTCCATACCATTCTTGTACTGTTGGGAGCTGGCACGGAGGTTTTCCTCCGCCGAGACTACAGAAGAATCGGCGAGGTCACGCTCGAGTAGTGCCTCATCGAGATTATTGAAAGAGCGGGACATATCGAGCATAAGTTTCTCATTGGTATCCTCGGTTTGAGCCAGAGTCATAGCATACTCCTCCTTAGCGGCTTTTAGTTTGTTGTAATCCTTGCCGAAATTATAGATTGGTATAGAGACATTAACACCGAGGAGGAAATTCCAATTATGGTTGACTTTAATACCATTAAGGGTTACGCCATTCATATAACCATACTGCGCCATAAGACCTATCTGAGGGAGGAGTTCGCTCCGTGCCATATTTATCTTCTTGCGGGCGAGCTCCCCCTTCTGTTCGAGGAGGATATACTCCGGACGCTGCGTGATAGAAACGTCATCGGCAGAAGCGAGTTGAGGCTGTGGGAGATTTCCATCGATTGAGATATCGTCGGTAAGCGGTCGGCCGATATAATGGCATAGGTTCATTGAGGCGAGACGGTGAGCATTTTGTGCACGGCGCAGTGCGAGTTCACTTTCATTGAGTTTGACCTTCACCTTTAGGACATCATTTTTCGACTTCAAGCCATGCTTGGCGGCGCTTTCGACGTTGCGGAGGAGTTCGCCGAGGAGGTTATGATAAGACTGCGCCACCTTGATATACTCAGCGGCACGGACGACATCGGCGTAAGCTTTGGAAGTTTCGACGATGATTTCAGACTGCGAGAGGCGCTTTGACTGGCGAGCCATATCGACTCCGAGCTTCGTCATCTCATAGCCGGTCTTGATCTTACCACCCATGAAGATGGGTTGTTCGAGTTTAATTGCGGCGCCATAAATCCAATCGAGATCGACCTTTAGGTCGAGGTTGGGGAAATAGGCTCCCTGTCCGGTGGGGTTGCCATCGGCTCCGATGACGGGGAGGAGCTGAGGCTGAGTAGACACGCCGAGGCTACCGGTGGAATAGATAGCATTACCATCGATAGAGAAAGAAGGGAAGAAGAGAGCCTTGGCGCTGCGTTGCTGAAGGATGGCGGCATTAATCTGATGATCGGCAGCGACTACTCGCTGATTATTCTCACACGCCAAGGATACGCACTGCTCGACGGATAGAGGAGAAGAGATGGCAGTGGCCAAGGCTTCGGGGGTCGACGACTGGGCCGAGACTATCGCCGGCAGGATGGCGATAGAAAGAGAGAGGGAGAGAGAAGATATAATAGAAAGTGTTTTCATCACGACTTAACTTTAAAGAAAAGGGCATAAAGTACAGGTACGAAATAGAGGGTAGCGAGAGTGGAGAATAGGAGACCACCCATGATAGTAGCAGCCATCGATCCGAACATAGCATCGCTAAGGAGGGGGATCATGCCGAGGATGGTGGTGAGTGAAGCCATCACGACGGGACGGAGGCGAGACTCCGAGCTGGAGATAAGCGCCTCGGCGGCAGGCTTACCGGCAGCGATCTGATCGCGGATTTCATCCATAAGGACGATACAATTCTTCATCATCATACCGACCAGGCCGAGAGCACCGACGATGGCGCAGAAGGTGAATGTTTTGCCACTGAGGAGCATAGCCGCTACAATACCAATGGCGAGCAAAGGTATACAGCAGATGATGATGAGTGGTTTGCGATAATCCTTGAAAAGCATGATCAGGATGGCAAGAATCAGCACGATGCCGATTGGAATATTCTCGAAGAGATACTTCATGGTCTGGGTGCTGGCATCGCGTTCACCCTTCCAGGTGAGGGCATACCCGGCAGGGAGTTTGATGTTTTCGATCTGCTTGGCGATGGAAGCACGCGCCTTCTCGGTTTCGACACCGGGGGCAGGAGAGCACATCACATTTTGGGCACGCTGACCATTATATCGAGGCACTACCGGATCTTCCCAGCGGAGAGATACACCCTTACCGATCTGGGTGAGAGGTGTAGTGGAGAGCATCGACTCAATCATCTCCTCGCGGTCGAACGCGCCGGCCTTGAGTTTGATAAGGTTTTCATCGGTGAGGAGCGAACCGAAGTTGGGAAGAGTGGAGAATAGTGGTACATTCTCCAGATTATCAATCTTCTTATCGACATCGTCGGCACACTTTAGATATATCGTATTCTTATGGATGCCGGTATAGAACTCACCTACGGGGATACCATCGGTGGCAGAGAGCATAGATATTGAGACATCCTGACGAGAGAGGCCTGAACGGCGCGCCGAGGGCTGGTCATAATCGACGCTGAGCATTGGCACGGATGGTTCCCAATCGGTAGTAACGAGGCAAACATTGGGGTTTTGGCGCATGATGCTTGCGGCGGAATCAGCCAAGGCGTGAAGCACAGCCGGGTCGGGGCCTGTGAATAGCGCCTCGATCGGATACTTCTTATACATGATGTTATAGCGCTTCAGCTTGACGTATGCATTGGGATATCGCTTGAGGAGTTCCGCTTGGATTTCATCGATATTCTTTTCGAGTTCCTTGGCGGACTTGAAGTCGATGATCAGCTCGCCGTAAGAGAGCGAAGGGGTGGCGATACTACGGACGAGGTTATATCGCGCAGGAGTGCCACCGATAGAGGTAACGACATTAGTGATCTCGGGGCGACTTTGGAGATACTTTTTGATCTCTTGGAGGTCGGCGGCGACGCGTGTCGAGTTGGTGCCTTCAGGGAGTTTATACTCCATATACAGCTGGTCGTATACCATATCGGGGAAGAAGCCATGGTGCATATACTTATATCCCCAAGCGGAGAGGAGCACAAGCACGAGGGCAATAGCCACCGAAGCGATGCGATGATGAAGAGCAAAGGTAAGCGACTTACGCAGGAAACGATACACCGGGCCGGAATAAGGATCGCGGTCGGGGTCTTTGGAGGCCTTGACTTTGAGCCAATTATTCGCCATAAGAGGTACATGTACCAGAGCGAGGATCCAGCTGAGGAGGAGAGATACGGCCAGGACGATAAAGAGGTCACGGACATATACGCCGGCAGTATCGGGGGATAGGAACACAGGGAGGAAAGCGAGGATAGCAATCAAGGTAGCACCCAGCAGGGGCATAGCTGTCTTCTTGCCGATGGCGGTAAGGGCCTCACTTCGGGACTTCCCGGCGGCAAGGTCTACGAGGATCCCATCGATTATGACAATGGCATTATCGACGAGCATACCCATGGCGAGGATGAACGAAGCCAACGACACACGTTGCATAGAGCCATCGAGGAGTCCGAGCACGAGGAATGTGCCGACCACAATGACGACAAGGCTGATGCCGATGATCATACCGCTGCGGAGACCCATCACGAGCATAAGGATAGCGATGACGATAGCCACCGACTCGATCAGATTGATAAAGAAAGTGGAGAGGGCGTCGGTGACACGTTCCGGCTGATAGAATACACGGTGACACTCGATGCCGGCGGGGAAGAAATCGCGTTTCAGCTCTGCGAGGCGCTGTTCGACTTGCTTGCCGACCTTGACGATATCTGTGCCGGAGGCGGCAGCGACGGCGATGCCGAGGGCATGCTGATCGTTATAGGCGAGAGAATTGCGCACCGGAGTGGCATAATCTTCAGTGACGTTGGCGATATCACCGAGGCGTAGTTGATCCTCCTCATGACCTTGTATAATCATGTTTCGGATCTGTTCGACCTGTTGGAACTTATCGTCGACAGTAACACGCACGCGGCGGTCTCCATTGTCGTAATAACCGGAGTAATATATTCCATTTTGTCCCTGGAGAGTCGCTAATACTTCGGCGGCAGATACGCCGAGAGTCGCCATTCGCTGCGAGAGCAGCTCGATATTGATGCACTCCTGGCGCTGGCCATATATGGCGACACGACCCACATCGGGGATGTTGGTAAGTTCGCGTTGCACGAGGCGGGCATAGTCGGTGAGTTCCTTCTCATCGACGCCATCTCCGGCGAGGGCATAGAACATACCATAAACCAGACCGAAGTCATCTTGCACCTGCACGGTAGTGCCGGAAGGGAGAGAGGCCTGAGCATCGCTGACCTTACGGCGAAGTTTGTCCCAGCACTGTTCGATCTCATCATCGGGAGTGGTGCGTTTCATTTCGACCTGTATGATAGCCAGGTCATTGTACGACCAGCTGGTGACATAATCGACTTCGCCGATGGTGCGAATATTCTTCTCGAGGGGTTCGGTGACTTCCATTTCCATTTCGTGGGCGGAAGCACCTGGGCGCACAGCCACCACCATAGCCATCTTGACCTTGATCTCGGGGTCTTCAAGTTTGCTCATATCGTAGGCGTAGTAAAGGCCGCCCAGGATCAAGACCGCGAGGAGGAAATAGACTAACTTCTTATTATTAAAGGCCCATTTACCGAAATCGATCATAGCAAATTACCGGGATTAGTGTTAGACTTCTTATCGAGAGGGCGAACCTTCTGATGGTCAGATAGTTTGTGGACACCATCGAGGACCACTTGCTCGCCACCTTGAAGGCCACTACTTATGACGACATTACCATTGGAATGGAGCTGGTCGGCAGAGACTTCGCGTAGTGAGATGGTAGAAGACTTCTTGTCGAAGATCCAGACGAACGCCTTTCCCGACTTATAGAGAATGGCGGAAGATGGGATTTCGACGCGGCTATCGGCATTAGGATCTTGAGAGAGCATAGTGACCATGGCTGTCATGCCGGGCGAGGGACGCGGGTTGAGACCGCCGGGGATGGCGAGGCGCATGGTGAAGAGTTGGTTGGCATTAGCCTTTGGAGAGACACTGAGTGGAGTCAGCGCCACCTTTTGGTCGGGCAGGAAATCGAACACAGCGGAGAACGAGGCATTGGCGTTACGTTCTACATTGAGCGAAGCGGGGATATTTATCTCGATCTCGAGTTGCCCCTCGGAGATGATAGAGAGTACGGGCATACCGGCGCCGACAACCGTCGGAGGGTCGAAGAAACGCTTCTGCACACGGCCATTGAAAGGGGCATATATGCGAGTATCCGCCAGCTGATTGCGGGCGTTATCATACTTGGCAGTGATCTGTTGGAGTCCATAGCGAGCCTTATCGTAGGCATCGGCAGTGGCAACGCTGTCACCATATAGGGCGATGACACGCTCAGCTTCCGCCTTGACCTTGAGATACTCAGCGTATGTGGCGTCATACTGCACCTGGTAATCACGAGGGTCGATCTGCGCGATGACTTGCCCCTTGCGGACATAATCACCCTCATTGACGAAAACACGCGCCAAAGAGCCGCTGACCTTGAAAGCCATATTAACCTCCTCGGCAGCTTTGACTCGACCGGGGAACTCCCGACGAGAAGCATTGCCGGCATCCTCGACGGTGAAAAGGCGCACATTGACCGGATCTGACTGCTCTGATTTATTGCCTCCACAAGAGGAGAGAGAGAGCAACATCAAGATCGACAAGAGAGATAAAAAGTATGATCTATTCATATCAGAAAATGACGAATTAATTTTATGATACAAAGGTATCCCATAATAGTGGGAGCAGAAAGAACAAAAATGAGGAAAGATTATATGATTTGTTTGATTATCGGATAAAATGAAGATAAATGTGGATAATTTTGTTTGATTTTGCAGAAATGTATTATATTTGTAACTAAAATCAAGAGCTCGATTTACGGGAATCGGTTCTACCCAATCGACAGAAAACATGAATATACTTGACGAGTCCAATTTTGATCTGTATGTGATCGACAGCAGCAATGTAAGACATCACAACCCGTTCAGTTATCCTAATCAGAATGGGTTTATGTTGTGTCAGCAGGGTCGGATCACACTTGTGCTTGATGATCATCTATATGAGATGTGCGAGCATGATCTCTTCATCTATCCTGCCTTCTCGAAGACTCAGGTGGAGAGTGTGGGAGAAGACTTCAAGGGGATAGCCGGGCGTGCCGACTTCAACTTTATTCTTTCCTCGCTCGACAACATATCGAACACCCAGGGACATCTATATATTCGATCGAATCCCCACACGACATTGACCCTCGAGCAAGAGGCTCGAATCGAAGAGATCTTTGATTTGATCGATCGGCGACGCAAAGAGGATCTGCAGTTGAAGACCCAAATGCTGATGGCATTGGCGAGAGTGTTTTGTTGCGAAGTCATCAATGCCTATATCACCAACAAATCGATGCGGGTGAACAAGCAGAATCGCAAGGACAAAGTATTTCAAGACTTTCTGACTCTACTATATAGTAACTTTCGAGAGCATCGAGATGTTCAGTTTTATGCTCAAAAGCAGAATCTGACGCCCCGATACTTCACGACCTTAATAAGGAAAGTCTCGGGGAAGACACCGCTGCATTGGATTTCGACCTTCGTAATAATAGAGGCCAAACGGCTATTGTCGGATCCGAAGATCAGCATCAAAGAGGTGGCAAGCAGTTTGCATTTCAGCGACCAATCCTTCTTCGGGCGCTACTTCAAACTATACGCAGGGTGCTCCCCGACAGAATACAAGAACCAAAACGGGGAGACAGCTCTTTAGAGCGCGTTCCTTTAGAGCGCGCTCCTTAAATTATAAAAAGCAATAAAAAAGCCCCAAAGCGAAACTTTTGGGAACAGGAGGTCTTGCCACTTCATAGCGGAGAGACTTCACCGTGAGGGAGGTGGGGTTATAGGTTCAGGTATTCTTTGATGGTGGAGACATATTGCTCGAAGGCTTGGCGGCCTTGGGGGGTTACTCGGCAAGTGGTGCGGGTCTTGCGGCCGACGAGTGAACGCTCTACCGATATGTAACCGGCAGTGGAGAGCTTGTCTATTTGTACGCTCAGGTTGCCGGCGGTGGAGTTTGTTTGTTGTCGAATGTAGACAAAGTCAGCCTCCTCGAGATTCATCAGAATCGACATTACCGCCAATCTCAACTGCGAATGTAACAATGGGTCAAGCTCTTTCATCACTTATCCTTAGCTTTAGCGTTTAAGATATGTCCCGGGATGATCATCATGCATGTGAAAGCTAGGATGAAGAGGGGAATAGCCCAGCAGAAAGATAGCACTACCCCACCCGCCAGACAGCAGAGTGTAACAACGCCTGCCAAAAGACCTATGGCACCACCGACGATCAGCGGTTTGACTCTGAGAATGATGCCTTGGACAGTCTCGGCGAAACCGACAAAGCCGAAAGCGAAGAAGAACATAGCACCCCAGCAATCCTTGCCGCCGAAGAGAAGGAATCCCAAGCATGCGAAAGTCAAGGCGATGGCACTATAGCCGACGATGCTCCAGATGCCGGAGCAGACCTTATCGAAATAAGAGAGGGTGCCGACACGGGCACGATACTTGCGCTCCATGACGGGAGTGATAGTTCCGCCGACGATCCAGATGAGGAACCAAAGCCAATTTACGGCAGGATGACCGGTGAGCCAAAGCAAGAGGGCTACGATCATGGCAACGGCCACTGAGAGATATCCCCAGAGGAGCAAAATCGAGCCATTGCACAGATGATGGTGGGACTTGGTGCGATCGATCATATCAGCGATGATGGCAAGGCTTTCGGCCTGAGAAATTTTCTTATCTTCCATAACAACAGGATTTAGATGATGAATAATGTGATTGATTTCGGTTGCAAATATAATACGGTTTATTTTATAAACCAAATTATTTTGTAAAATTTTAAGGGAATAGTAAAAAAAGTCCCCAAAGCGGAACTTTGGGGAACAGTAAGAACGCTCTCTAAGTATCATCTCCTATAGAGGGGAGGAGTATCAACGTTTGATGAGTTTGAGGGTTTCAGCTTTGGTTGGAGTGGCTATTGTAGCGAGGTAGATGCCTTCGGGCAGTGATGCCACATTCAGTTCAAAGCGCTGAGAGTTGTTGCCGGTGCTACGGATCATAAGTTTACCCTCGGTGTCATGGATTGAGACTCTTGAGATAATGTCAGGAGCCGAGAAGGAGACGGTATCATTGGCGGGATTTGGAAAGAGGGAAAACTTAGGGGTGTCAGAGAGATTGGCAGTTTTATCGATGTCAGAAGGATCGGAAGTAGCGAAACCGAAAGGTTGGGTGCAAGTTTCGCCGAAATCATTGACGATAAGAGCACGGACGTAAGATCCTTCATAACCGGTGAAATCGAAGTCGGGTCCCATACCTACGACAGTGCTGCGACGCGAAGATGGGGTTGAACCTGGGAGGTGCGTACCGCAAATCCAATAGATAGCTTTGGCATCGGGAGAATCGATAGAGATGGTGTGAGCCACGTCGTCGACAGTGATGCTATCGATGTGAGGCGCCTTGGCGCGACCCGAGCCGTCAGGTTCGTAGCAGAAATACTGCGCGCCGGCACGCATTGCCTCTTTGAGGTCATCGACAGTAAGATTGGGCATCAGCATATACTGATAATTGCGGAAATACTGTTCGAGGGTGTGGGTATCATCGCACGAATAACCCCAGACGGGGCGCGAGGGCATCGTAATTGAGAGGACTTGATCCCATAGGATACGGTCGTTGGGTCGGCGATTGCCTTGATTATAGACCTCAAAACCGATAAGAGAGGGATAAAGTTGGAAATTTTCGGCATGCCACTCAGGCGAGTTCTTAACGCCGGGAGCATAGTCGGTGTCGATGTTCCAATACTGTCCGGGATGGTTGATGATCTGCATACCGCCGATGGCATTGGTATAAGCATACGACTCGCGGAGAGAGGCGAACTCCTGCCCCTTACGACCGGTGAAGAAATCGTTATGATGATTGAACGAACCTCCGGAGGCTTCATCCCAGGTGTTTCTATTATCCTTGCTAAGTTCTACGCCGGGGATGGCGAGCATGCCGAGTTGTTCGGGGTCTCGGACTTCAGCGGCAGGGTTGTAGAGGTCGAAATAATTCCAGGGATAAGAGTTGGCATCATGGTCTGTAAGCGCCAAGATTTTATAGTCGGCATTACAATAACGATCCACCACGATATGAGTAGCGAACTCTGTATCAAAGGACTGCGAAGTGTGAGTATGGAAATTAGCCTTATATCGGCCGACAGTGTTCCAATCTACATTTTCGTAAGCATTAGCCACGATAACAGCTTGATCGACCTCTCCGGAATTCGCCTTAGCGACGACAGCTATTTGGGCGGCGTCGTTCATCACGGTTTCGCCGCTGCTAAGAGCGATTGAGACGGTGTAGCGTCCCTGCTCTGCCAGCGGGAGGGTGAAAGTATACACTCCGGGAGAGGCAGAAGGAGTAAGAGCGATGGGAGTTGCGGCGTCGTTGTTGAAATGCATCGAAGCCGAAGGAGTTACATCAGCTTGCGGGTCGATAGATAGGGTGATAATGGAAGACTTGCCGACCGAAGCGATGGCAGGGACGGCAGAGAGTTTCTTGATGACATCGGCGCTTATGGCGGAGCCATGCTTAGTTTCGACGATATCGACATGGTTGGTAACGAAATCGTAGGTAATCTGAGCCTCGGTGCAATCGGCGCTAACGGAGAGAGATCCGGTGATAGCACCCATATCGCTGCCGCTATTTACGCTGCCATAATGGATCACAAACGACTTATCCTCGCCGAGGAAAGAGGCAGTGGTAGAGACGAGATGATCGCCGGAAACAACCATAGTATACTTCTCGGAAGCCGTGTTCAGGGCGAAAGCGGCGGAAGAAACGGCTACATTCTCAACGGACTCATCGTCGCGGATCACGACGCGATGCCACGACACGGCACTCTTCTTGCTACTGAAACCGACATTCTTGGGAGAATCGAGGAGCATATCATACTCACCGCTATCTAAGAGTCGGCCCACATTCCAATAATACTTCGTTTTGACATCCACGGGGATATCCTTGACAGCGATGACAGCATTGACAGTCGAGCCGTCGGAGAGTTCAAAATCATTATGGAGCACGAAAGAGACAGAGCTATCCAATTGCAGGTCTTGGGAATCGATAGCATTGAAGAGGGCATATTGCGAGTTAGCAATCTGGGCTTTAGCCGGAGCGGCGGCGGGAGTCTCAGCGGGATGGGATCCGAAGATCTTAACAGATCCGCCTCCGGTATTAGCATTATCTCCAGTAGCAAAGAGATATAAATTGGGGAAAAACTCGCCCCAAGAATCATCATCGTGAGTAGCATTGATACAAGTCAACTGCAGGGCTGCACCGGGATTACGATCATTGATAGCGGCGACTACTGCATCGACATTATCGGAGATCACAGCCGGTTCGGCGGTGCCGTAAGAGAAGAAGAACTTTTCAGAGATATTCTTCTGAGCGATGAGATCGAGCAACTCCTGCTGATTGAGATAAAGGAGTGGCGACATGGCTATGCAACGGGCGAAGAGGTCGGGACGTGAGAGGGTGGCATATACACTGAGGAGACCGCCGAGGTCGGCACCCATGATGATAAGGTTTTCGGCACCCATCTTGCATCGGTAATTATTGTACAAGTATGTCAGGAGTTTGCTATTCAGTTCATTGATAAAATTTTCGGCATCGCCGCTACCTGCGAAATCATCGACGTGATAGGGTATATTTTCAGCCACGAAGCCATAGACTTCGACCATGATACAGGGGGTCTTGCCCTGCGACTCGAGGAGCTCGGCAGTGGCGGAAGCATTCCATGACTTATCGCCGAAGAAATCATCGCCTGCATCGTCAGACCCGGCGTTGTTATAGCGTTGCTGAACTCCGGTATATATCAGCACCGGGTAATACTTATCAGTGGCGGACTCATAATCGGAGGGGAGATGGATTCTGACCCGGCGATTATATCCATTGATTTCGAGAGAAGTCGAGATGATCGAAGGGTCGTAAAGACTTGCCCAACTGCCCACGACATCATTGTCGGTGGCGACAGTACGATTGGAGATCTCTGAGCCATCGGCAGCCTTCTCGACATAACTCCACGAAGGGCCGCATAGATACTTGAATCCCGAGGCGAGGTCGGAGGCCGACACATTGTCGAGAGTCAAAGTGAAGGTATTGGCTGAAGACTTCTGCATCAGCAAGGCTCCATCAGCGCTCCATGTATTAAAAGCGCCGGTGACATAACACTGTTTGGTGCCATCGGGCACGGTAACATTAAAAGTCACGGCTCCCGCCGAAAGTAACGAAAGCAACGGAAGGAGGAAAATAAAAAGACGTTTCATGTAAAAAAAATATAGGTTAACGCAACAAACTATCCGCAACAGCGAATAATATAAAAATAACTTCGTAAAGTTAGCAAAAAAGGATTATAATTGCAACTTTTTGCGAATAATAGACAGAATATAATCGGGGGATATTGAATTGAGGCAACGGAGATCTCCGAAAAGACATGGTTTGTTGCCGAAGACAGAGCAAGGGCGGCAAGTCAACGAATGATTTTGGCAGAAAATGCTCTGCGAGGCATTCCAAGGGGAGAAACCGCAATATGGGTGGGTAGCGCCCCAGATGGAGAGGGTTGGAGCACCGGCGATGGCAGCGAGGTGCATATTGCCGGAATCCATGGTCACGACGAGGTCGAGATGATTGAAGAGAGAGAGTTCGACAGCGAAGCCATACCCCTTGCCGGCGAGGGAGATGACATGAGGATACTTTTGCGCCCAAGCATCGAGGATCTCTGTTTCCTGCTTACCACCACCGAAGAGGAATACCTTCAGTTTTCCACTCTTATCGGCGATATCAGCGAGGCTCTCAACAACATTCTCCATCAGCTCGATGGGATAAATCTTACCGGTGTGAGCGGCAAAGGGTGCGATACCGATCCATAGGCACCCCTCATGACGGAGAGGAGTAACGGCGGCGAAAGAATCGGGAGATGCAGCATATCTGTCACCGAATAGAGTATCAAACTTCACCTCGACAGGGAGTCCGGCATCGGCAAAGACGTCGAAATATCTGTCGGACTGAGATCGAAGAGGTGCCAACACCTTATGCTTGGAGCGAGTGAGCTGTCGGCGCTGCCGGCGTGGCTTAACGAGGTGATAATCGGGCACGCCATGCAGGCGCAAGAAGAGGGATAGGATCCTCGTTCTCAACACATTATGCAGATCGACAAGAATGTCGGGGTGATATGCATCGTACAGATACCGAGCGAGTCGACGGATGCCGGATATTCCATGGTAATCTGCGTGCACATCGACACCCTCCACGCGCAAATTGGCGGGAGGGTTGATGAATATCCGGGCGAACGCCCGGCGGGTCACCACGATGAAAAGGGTGTCGGGATAGCAGCGACAGGCACTATATATCGCGGGTATAGTCAGCGCCAGGTCGCCGAGCGCTGAAAATCGGGTGATGAGCACCCGTCGGGAGAAAGAGGAGTAAGGATTACTTTGCACCATAGAGCACGGGGTTGGTATCCTCGTCATTATACATCTTCATCTGGCGATATACCTTCATATACTTACGACCGGCTGCGATATCCTCGATCAGGGCATTAATGGCGGAGATG
This sequence comes from Lepagella sp., assembly GCA_051878555.1. Lineage (GTDB taxonomy): Bacteria > Bacteroidota > Bacteroidia > Bacteroidales > Muribaculaceae > Lepagella. Next base: position 22,862 of record JBJEKI010000130.1, read on the forward strand.
AGGTCGACACGCTGCTGGAGGAGGATGTCGAGTTTTCCGGCGCACTTGGCGCGATGGGCATCATCTGCATCGGTACGCTTCGTCTCGAGATCCATGTGATAGATCTTCAGGGCGAGGATCGAAAGGCGGTCGAGCGCCCAAGCGGGGCTTTCGGTATTGATGGTGGCGTCGGGGAGGACTTGGACATCGGCATACTTATCGCGGAGCCAGCTGTCGAGTTCCTCGACCATATCAGTGCGATCTTGGTTGGATGCATCGATGCGGCGCTTCAGCGCCAAGGCAGCCACCGGATCGATGTTGGGATCGCGGATGATATCCTCAAGATGCCACTGCACGGCATCAATACGATTCTTGGCATAGAGGACACCCTCGATCGACTTGGGATCGTAGGGACAACGAGTGGGGGCATCGACGTCGTCATCAATATGATAATCGACTACCGACTGCCGGAAAATATCGTAACACTTATCAGCGAAATTCATAACTTAAAAAGGAATTAAGGAATAAAACACAAATTTAAATAAAAAAGAGGATTTTCCCAACTAAGCGTGCGTTCTAAAATAAAATTTATAAATTTGCATAGATAAAACTGGGAAAAAAAGAGATAAAACGGATGAAAAGAATCGTAAAAAAGATAATGAGATGGTGGCACAGTGTAGTGATATTGGGGATAATCCTCTACTTGACGCTGAGTCCCGACCCGATGTCGGGGCATAAGGTGCAGCTCTTCGAGGGTGCGGACAAGGTGGTGCACTGTTGCATGTTTATGGCACTCTCGGCGGCGATGGTCTATGACCTGACGAGGGATAAGTGTCCGAGACGACTTCTCATCGGCGAGTGTCTGGTACTTGGGCTGATTTGCGTGGCAATCGGAGGGATGGATGAGATAGCACAAGGATGCTGGGTCGAGGGTCGTAGCGGCGACATTCTGGACTTTGTAGCAGACATAGTCGGCATCATCATCGGTGTCGTCGGAGCGCATCTATGGTTCAAGCGCGCTCTTAGCAACGATTAGTTGCAAGCAGCGACACGTCTCTTGGCGAAGAGATGGCATATTTCGTCGACCCAAAGCACAACGGAAGTGACCGAGACGATGATCGCCCAATCGGTCCACTTGAGTGGCACCACACCGAAGAAACCGCCGCCTAAAGTCACGATAGCTATCTGACCTATCAGGATGGCGCCGGCGATAAGGAGAAAACCGCCGCACCCCTTGAAATGGAATGCCGAGCGCCCCGACTCGAAAGATCGAGTATTGAACATATTCCAGAACTGCAAGAACACGAATGTCGTAAAGAAGATTGAGAGTTCGTAGGGGGTAAGGCGAGCCACGTCATCGGCAGGACAGCTACCCACTTGCAGCAGGGAAGTCAGGTCGACATGTTCCAAATAGAAGAGGAGTCCGAAAAGCAATAGAAAGAAAAGGCCGCCGACGCCGAAGATGAATCGGCTCATGTGACGCGAGATGATGAAAGCGGATCGCGAGCGTGGCGGCACTTGCATCACCTTGCGCGAAGGGGGAAGAGTGGCAAAAGCGACAGCGGCAAAGGTATCCATGATCAGATTTACCCAAAGCATCTGAGTCACCGACAGAGGGGACTCGGTGCCCATGAAAGAGCCAACGAGGACGGTGAGGCACGCCACGACATTTACCGTAAGTTGGAAGATAATAAAGCGTTGGATATTCTGATAGAGCGAACGTCCCCACATCACGGCTCTACCGATCGAAGAGAAAGAATTATCGATGATGGTGATATCGGAAGCCTCCTTAGCTACGGAAGTGCCATCGCCCATAGAGAGTCCGACATGAGCGGCTTTGAGAGCGGGGGCATCGTTGGTGCCATCGCCGGTGACAGCCACCACCTCATTGTTGGCTTGTAGCGCCTCTACGAGGCGACGCTTATCGAGGGGACGAGCGCGCGCGATAATCTTGATGAATTGGGCACGGCGTTGCAGTTCCTCATCGCTCATGGCGCCGATCTCGGTGCCGGAGATCACGGCATCCTCGCCATCGACCATATCATCCCACAGGCCGATCTGTCGGCCGATCTCGAGTGCAGTGCCGGGGGTGTCGCCGGTGACGATCTTGACCTTGATACCGGCATTGAGCACCTCGCTGACAGCCTCGGGCACATCCTCGCGCACAGGGTCGGAAATAGCCACAACGCCGACGAAGCGAAGCGATGAAGTTTCAATCTTACCATCGACGATACCCGGTTCATCCGGAGACAAAGAGGCAACGGCAAAGCCAAGAGTACGCATAGCTTGCTTCTGATAGCCTGCCAATAGAGAATCGATGGTCTCGCTGTCGACACCTCTCTTATCGGCACACATCTGATATACTATTTCGGGAGCGCCCTTAACGAAGAGGAGGCGAGAGCCGGAGGGGGTGGCCACCGAAGTCGCCATATACTTTCGTTCGGTGGAGAATGGGAGCTGAGCTAAGGTGGTAGACTCGAATCTCATATCGAGGTAATTGACTCCCTGATCATGAAGCCAGAGAAGGAGTGCACCCTCAGTAGGATTGCCAATCACTTCGGGGGCTTGATCTGTGAGGTGAAGTTGGGCAGTGGAATTGACAGCCATGCCTCGGCAGATGACATCCTGATCGTCGAAGCCGAAGAACTCCGTACGATATACCTGCATTTTATTCTGAGTTAGGGTACCGGTCTTATCGGTGCAGATAACGGTGGCGGCACCCATAGTCTCGCAGGCATGGAGTTTGCGCACGAGATTGTTGGTGCGGAGCATCCGTCTCATGGAATATGCCAGAGCGAGAGTCACCGCCATGGGGAGACCTTCGGGCACAGCCACCACAATCAGTGTGACAGCCACCATGAGCGACTGTAATAGATAAGCCACGAGCTCCATCCACTCGAAATCGGGGAACTCGATAAAGAACATGACGATTCGCCCCACTACGACCAGAGCGGCTACTGCGTAAGAAATCCAGGTGACTACACGTCCGAGACCTTCAAACTGCTCATCGAGAGGGGTTTTGACGCCATCATCGATGCCGGCGGCGTGGAACACCTTACCATGTTCGGAGCTATCTCCGACGGCAGTGACGCGCATCACGCCATGACCCTCCATAACTTTCGTACCACGCATCACAACATCGGTGGGATAGGTGGCATCGGGGTCGAAGAGCTCGGGGTCGGTGTGCTTGCGGCACATCGGTTCGCCGGTGAGGGTAGACTCATCGACATTGAGCATCACCGCTTCGAGGAGCTTGCCGTCGGCAGGTATCTCCTCACCCGTGTTGAGTATGACGATATCGCCGACCACAACATCCTTGCGAGGCACTTGCGACACATTTCCATCGCGGAGCACCTGCACCGGCTGGTCATCGTTCACCTTATTAAGGATAGAAAACTCGCGGTCGGCCTTAGCCTCAAAGATAAAAGAGAGGCCGGTGGCGAGGAGGATGGCTATAAAGATGCCGATAGGCTCGAAGAAAACCGAGAAATCGCGTCCCAAGCCGAAATACTCATAGCAAGAGATGCCGATAGAGAGGGCACCTGCCACGAGCAGGACTATAATCAGGGGATCGCCAAACTTACGGAGGAACTGAATCCAGAGCGACTCCTTGGCAGGGGGAGTCAATATATTAGCGCCATATTTCGAACGGCTCTCCTCCACCTGAGCGGAAGACAAACCTTCAAAACGATGATAATTTACCATATAGGGATATAATCAGACGTGAGAAAATATATTCTTAACATATAACGCTTCACAAGCACATAAAGTATAAAGAAAGCGTGATATATTGCAGAAAAAATACTAAATTTGCAAGTCGCAAGGGGATATGAGCAATACTCTGCCCCAAGCTGACAAGAGAAGATCTCCGCCGGAAGCGGACAAAAGAGAACAAAACATAAAGAGCGCTATGAATAGCATTATCATATTCAGCATCGGGCTGTTGGCGCAAGCCTTCTTTTCGGCACGCACCTTAGTGCAATGGATCTTGTCGGAGAAGGCACGGAAGTCGCTCTCCCCTACTCTATTCTGGATATTCAGTCTCGCCGGAGCTTATCTGCTCTGCCTCTACGGTTGGTTACGTTGCGACTTTGCCATCGTATTGGGGCAGTTTATATCCTATTATATCTATCTGTGGAATCTGAACGCCAAGGGATTCTGGAAGAGGATACCATGGATAGGGAGGGCTATTCTGCTGCTGACTCCGGTGGCGGCTATATGTTTTGCTGCGAGCAATGCACGGGAGTTTGTCGACAACTTCTTGCGGAATGACGACGTGCCGATGTGGCTTCTGATCTTAGGGTCGGCAGGACAGGTGATATTCACGATGCGATTCATCTATCAGTGGTATTACTCCCACCGTATAGGGGAATCGCGGTTGCCCTCCGGGTTCTGGTGGATCAGCTTGGTCGGTTCGATGACGATAGTGAGTTATGGTATCATCCGCTTGGATCCAATCCTGATCTTGGGACAGTCGTTCGGGTTGGTGGCATATATCCGCAACCTTATGTTAGAGCGCGTTCCTTAAATTTTTGGGGTCGTAGAGGTCGTAGCCTTGAGTCGA
>JBJEKI010000131.1:0-3144 GCA_051878555.1 Lepagella sp.
GGGGGGGGTAAAATTATGCCCTTTATTTTGTAACTTTGTGCGCTTTTCTAAAAATTCTACTACTTTTTACTTGATCTTTTAGATTTAATCCGTCAATTATTCTTTAGGAATGAAACGTTTATGCAGAAATATCTGTATTGCACTTTCCGCTCTATTAGGATTCTCTCCTCTCTCGGCTGCCGCTGAGGAGCATGATTCTGTTTCCATCTATTTCCATCAAAGCAAGATAAACCTTGATTCTAATTTTAAGACTAATAGAAAATTCTTAGATGATTTCAAGCAGTCGCACCTGCGCCGCGATTCTATCTATCGTCTGAACCGCGCTGTAGTGGTAGGCGCCGCCTCCCCCGAGGGTTCAATTGCTTTCAATAGATGGCTCTCTGAGCAACGTGCAAATACTCTCTTCCAATATATCCGCCGCTATGAGGATCTCCCCGACTCGCTCCTTACTTTCACTTTTAAGGGCCGTGACTGGGAGGGGCTCCTTGCGCGCGTTGAATTAGACGAGAATGTCCCCTATCAGCAGGAGGTGTTAGCCCTCGTCAAGGATATCGTCGCTACTCATGGTGAGTGCGTAGATGGGCGTGACCCAATTTTGAGGCTTAAGAAGTTGCGCGGCGGTGAACCCTACCGCTATCTCTATAAGAATATCTTTCCTGATCTTCGATATTCTTATCTCCACCTCTGGTATGATCGCACTCTTAATCCTAATCTGCTCACTCCTATTGATTATCGGTCTTCGCTATATATGCCGAGTGTCGATGTTGTAGCTCCGGAGTTTATTCCGGTGCCGGCGGCTCGCATCCTGAAACCATTCTATATGGCTGTGCGCACTAATATGCTTTATGATGCTCTTTTAGTGCCGAATATTGGTGTCGAGTTCTATCTCGGTGGTCACATGTCGATTGGTGCAAATTGGATGTATAGCTGGTGGAAGAGCGATCGCGCTCACTGGTATTGGCGTACCTACGGCGGCGATCTCAACCTTCGTTATTATTTCGCCAGCAAGGAACCGGGATATACCCCCTTCGTTGGTCACCATGTCGGTGTGTATGGTCAAGTGCTTACCTTCGACTGTGAACTGGGTGGCAAGGGTTATATCGGAGGCCGTCCCGGCGGTTCGATGTGGGATAAGTGCCATTGGGGCGTCGGCGTGGAGTATGGTTATTCGTTGCCTATCCATCGTCGTCTGAACCTCGATTTCACCCTCGGACTCGGTTATCTCACCGGCGAGTTCTGGGAATACAAACCGATTGATCAGTGCTATGTCTGGCAAGCTACGAAGCGTCTCCACTGGTGGGGTCCCACTAAGTTGGAGGTGTCGCTCGTGTGGCTTATCGGCCGCGGTAACGTTACAAAGAAAGGAGGTAACCGATGAGATCTCTTGTAAAGTTGCTCCCTATCTTTATTGTTACACTGCTCTCCCTTTTTGTTGCAGGGTGTAACCATAAGGAACTCTGCTATCAGCACCCCCACGTCGGCGAGATTCGCGTGCAGTTCGACTGGCGTTATGCCCCCGAGGCTAACCCCGGTGGTATGGTGGTGTTCTTCTATCCCCTTGATGGTGAGTCTACCGGTCAGTATATCCGTTATGACTTCGTCGGCAGCGAGGGGGGCAAGGTAAACCTCCGTGCCGGCAACTACCTGATGCTTTGCTATAACAATGATTCGGAGATCGTGCAGAGCATGAACATCACCGATTATTATACCCATACTCTCTATACTCGCGAGGGCAACGTCTTAGAACCGATCTATGGTAATGGTGCCAACTATTCTCCCCGAGGTGACTCCGACCCCGAGAAGGTGGTGATCTGCCCCGATAAGATGTATGGTTGTACTGCCACAGAGGTTACTGTCGACGATGAGGGTGTGAGGTATCGCTGCGAATATCCTGACGGACGTAGTGAACCGATCAAGGTGCCGATCTCGATCAATCAGGTAATTACACTCTATCCCCGTGACTTGACCTGTAATTATACCTACGAGATTAGAAATGTCTCCAACTTGAAACATGTCTCGCAGATGTGTGCATCCCTCTCCGGTATGTCAGGAACGCTCACCATCGCTGATGACGTTCTCGGCATCGAACCGGTTACCCTCCCCTTTGAGGCTCACAAGGGTGATGAGAAGACCATCGTCGGTCAGTTTATCACCTTCGGACGCAATCCCGACTTCGGGATTCCCAACCGAATGATGCTCTATGTGGTGATGGATGATGGCAACAAGTTCGTCTATGGTTCGTCGTCGGAGAAGTGGGACGTAACCTCGCAAGTCATCAACGCCCCCGACAAACGAAACGTCCATATCATCATCGATGGCTTGGATCTCCCCCAGCCGATCGAAAATGGTAGCGGTTTCGCACCCGACGTAGATGACTGGGACGACGTAAACGTCGACATCTCCTTCTAAGAGAAAACACTCCGAGAGGATAATATATCAATCCCGAAAATCAGAGAATTATTATCCTAAGAGAAGAGAAACAAACGAAAGCTAATTCAAGGTTCTTTGAACAAGGACAATCGAATATAAACAAACAACAAAATACTAACTTAAAAAAATTATTCTTATGAAAAAAATCCTTATTGGAGCAGTAGGACTGCTTGCATTGGCATCCTGCTCACAAAATGAGACTCTCGAAGTCAACAACGACGGCAACGAGATCCTCTTCGGCGTCTCCGCCGAAAACGCCACCCGCGCCGCCGACGGCGAACTCTTCTCATCAACTGTAAAGCCTGCAAACTTTACTGTCTACGCATCTTACAACAATGCTGACTTCTTCCCCGCAACCGGCATCAACGTAAAGCAAGATACTGAAGATAATACAAAGTGGGTAACTGATGGCAAGACTTACTACTGGCCCAACACAGGTGCTATCAATTTCTTCGCTATAAGAAATGGTGGTACAAATACTTGGAATGCTGCTGAAGGCGGTTCTTTGACTTCCGACTATACTGTTCCAGCTGATGTTGCTGATCAGAAAGATTTCATCTACGCATACGCATCTTCTGAAAAGACTTCAGATAAAGTTCCTTTGCAGTTTAAGCATGCCCTTTCTCAAGTTGTATTTAAAGCAAAAAATACAGATACTAACATTGAGGTGAAAATCGACGAAGTACAAGTGTGTGGTCTTAAGAATACCGGTAA
>JBJEKI010000131.1:3244-27170 GCA_051878555.1 Lepagella sp.
ACAGGGTAAGAAGTATATCTATACTTTCCTCTTTAATCAAGGACACAATGGTGGTTACGATCCCGGTACAGAGAATCCCGTCCTCGTACCTATCAAATTCTCTGTAACTGTTGATGACTTTACTGCTGTAGACAAAGATGTCCCTCTCAAAACTAACTAATCTCTCTCTTCGCTGAGACTGAACAAGTTTCTCAAAATTGTCCCTCCCGGGACATCATATAGGACGTGAGGGGTTGAATGTCCCCTCACGTTCACCAATCAAATTTTTCGTTCGTAATGTTTAGGACTTTTTGTCTTTTTAAATATCTTAGGAGTCTTTTTTCTCCTTTCATCTCTTTCTCTGCCGTTGCTCTCGTCGCGGCTTCTCTCTCGTCGTGCCACGATGACCTGAAGGTCCCGGGCAACGAGGATGGCCATGTTGGTTTTGAAATTACCACTCAAAGTTTCCAGGATGGTGACGCGCGCTCTACCCGTTGCGATAGCGTCGCCTCTATCTCCGTTCCTATGGGTGGCGAAGCTCTCCCCATCTCTTTGTCGGAGTCGCCAAACCGTGACCTACCCTTCAATAATACACCGACTACTCGTTCTACCCCCGTAGAGGATTCCAACGTATCGTCGCTCATTATCTCCGCTTACGATGCCGAGTCGTGGGCTCCCTTTATGTCTGCGGAGTCGGTAAATGTCTCCGGCGGAAATGCCACTGCGTCCCATTTCTGGCCCAATGGCAGAGCTCTCTCTTTTTTCGCCTTCGCAACTTCTCTCTCCGATTATAACCCCAATCCCTCTTATTATAAGCAGGATGGCAAGCTTTATGGCTCTTTCTCCAACTATACCGTACCGACTCAGAATGGTTCGGATGGAGCCAGAGATGCCGAAGCGCAACCCGATTTCGTCTTCGCGATGTCGCCAAACCGTACCCGCAATGATGGTACCGTCCCCCTGACGATGCATCATGCCCTGACTGCCGTGAGATTCCGCATCGGCCAACTCCCTCAAGATGCTGTGGTCAACACCATCACCATCTCCGGACTCTACGGCAAGGGTAGTTGCGTGTTCCAAGAGGATGCCACCCTCGGTATCGCTTTCGATTGGAGTTATGGCGACGATACCGCCACCCATACCTATTCCCAGACTTTCAACCATACCAAGTCCACTACAGAGGGTGTCGAAACTCTCGGCGGCAGTGAGTGCACCTTTATGTTGTTGCCACAGACCATCTCTGATGCCACAATGCTTACCATCAATGTGACTTACCCCTCCGGTTTGACGCATGAGATCTCAACTCCGCTGAAGAACATCTCCACAGTCTGGAATGCTGACACGAAGTACACTTACACCATCGGTGTGCTCCCCGAGGAGGTAGATGTCTCTGTCGATGACACGGTCAACGGCAATGTGAAGAGTGACCTCAAGGTGCGCAATACCGGTATCTCTGATGGCTATATCCGTGTGGCTGTGATCGGTTGCTGGACCAATCTCGCCGGCGATGTCGTGGCATCCTGGCAAGACACCGACGGTGCTTTCGCCGGACTGATGGGTGCCAACTGGGTGAAGGGTGATGATGGATTCTACTATTACACGCAGGTAGTGCAGCCGGGTGCTTTGACGGCAACCCCCCTCTTCGACACCTACACCTTGACGGCGAACCCACCCGTTTCGGGCGCCCAATTAGAGCTAAGCATTATAGCCCAAATAGTACCAACCGAAAAGCTATCCGAAGCCTGGCCCGGTAAGCCATTTTAGGTTATAGGTTATGGGTTATTGGTTATGGGTTACGGGTTACGGGTTACGGGTTATGGGTTATAGGTTATAAGTTATGGGCTTGGACACACAGTCTCAGTAGCGGGCTGAAAGCCCAACAAGCTCATAGCCCGGGGGCAAAGCGAAGCGACCCCCGGGTTTAAAGCAAAAGCAATATCGCCCTGAAAGGGCAAAAGCGCTAAAATCCAATATATTACAACGCAAAATCAGAAGTTATATCCCAACAAGAATCTTCTATGAACAATATTAAATTCATTATATACCTAATGGTAGCTTTGCTGCTACCATCCACCCTCACAGCCGCCACCTACACCTTGACCAAAGGAGTTTGGGCAAGCGCCACAAGCGTCGATCAAGCAACCGGCAAAGGTGGCGACTTCTCTATAGATGCCAACAATACATATATAATTACAGGCAATGTATCTATCGAGGGTCAAATCACCATCAAATCGGGGTATACCGTCACGATCCAAGGCTCGGAGCAGAGCGGCTCTTCGGAGGTGTATTATCGTATCTGGAATAAAATCCCTACATACGATAGCAGCAAAGTCAAGAAGTGTATGATCAAGGTGGAGGCCGGAGCCACGCTGATCATCGATAAAGTGAATATCAACGGCAATGCACACCTTTCTTGGGATAGCGCTAACAAAACTCTCTATTGGGATAGTTCTGATAGCGGTGCTGCCGATGAGGGTGCTCGTGTGCTGTATTATGGCGGTATTAGGGTCGAAGGTACTATGACCATGACCAACTGCATTATACATGACATCATAACTTATTGCGACTTACAAAACATCGACAGAGGTTTCAACTCTACATATACACGTACAGAAGGTGATGTCAGAAGTGCAGGAGGATATGGCGCTATAACGGTGACAGGTCACACATCAGGTAAGGTAAACATATCGAATACTCGTATCTATGATTGCCGCGCTCATCATGGCCCTGCTCTTATAGTTCATGGTCAAAATTCAGGCGTCGGAGATATCTACCTGACCAATTGCGATATTTACCATAATTACAACACTAATGTGCAGAACAATAACTGGTGTGGCATCATCCGCACCTGGGGTTCTTGCTATAGCAGTATATATTTAACCAATACAAAAGTGAGAGACAATGCCTCTGCCGGTGAATGTGCCGGCGTCTATTGGAATGGTCGTGGCACTATGTATTTCGATGGATGCTCTGTTTATGGAAATTATTGTGCCATGGCTGGTGGGGGTATGCGCCTCGAGGCTACTGTGAAGTTTCAAAATAATGTCACCAAGGTCTATAACAATAAGTCGGATGTATTAGGTGGAGGTATCCATTTCTATTCTTACGCCGGCAGTAATTACACCGATAGTGGCGCTGTCAATTTTCAGTACGATATGAACCAATACCTCGAGGTCTATGGCAACACTGCTCCCAGAGGTGCAGGTATCGCTTTCGATTTCAATGAAGAAGCCAAACTTGATGTCGGCTCTACCTTCTCTGCCAATTTCTCCGGTGCAAATATCCATGACAATACCGCCTCGGAGGTAGGTGGCGGTATTTTCGCTTCCAATACCACTCTCCCCGAAAAAAATTATACGGTGACGATCAACCTTAACAGCGGCAATATCTCCAACAATACCGCACCTTACGGTGCCGGTTTGGCTGTGAATAAGGCTGACATCACCGCCAATGACGCTGCCAATACTATCACTATCTCCGATAACATCGCTACACAGAATGGTGGCGGTGTCTATCTGAGTGATGGCACGATCTCTCTGATCGAGGCTCTTATCAGCAATAACAAGGCAAACCTCGGTGCCGGTCTCTATGTCGAGGGTAGCAGCGCCATGTCTTCTACCTTCTCCGGGGGTACGTTCTACAATAACACTGCCTCCCTCTCTGGTGGCGGTTTTGCTGTCTCCGGATCGGGTGTCACCATCAACCTCGATGATGTTGACATCCAAAACAATTCCGCACCCGCCGGCGGGGGAGTATATGTCGGCAATGGTGCTATCCTCAATTTTGCCAAGGGCTTGATTCGTGCCAACAAGGCTGTCGGCACATCTTCCGTCACTACCGGTTATGGTCTCGACCTCGCCAACCTGAAGGGGTTCGGCGGCGGTATACTCGTCGATGACAATTCGACGATGAACTTCTCCCTCTCCTCCGGTGTGCTCGGTATCTACAACAATGTCGCCGATATGGGTGCCGACGATATCTTCGCCACCGGCGATGGTACGTCGGTCAATCTCCCGAAGGTGTCAACGATGACTCTTACCGACTTCTCCGCACCCGTCGGTCGCCTATACTGGGTGGAGGATTATATGGTGGGTGATACCGGTTATGCCAATGGTACGAACAAGATTAACGATGGGGGAGGGGTGCAGCGCTACCGCACAGCTCTGGCTGCCGGCTCTGATCGCTATTTCGTGATGGATGAGTCCACCGACTGGAGCGGCACTAATTTCAGTCTCAACAACAAGTATCTGAGCCTTGCCCTCGGTTATACACTCCTCTATATTACCATCGAGAAGAGTGGCATGCAGGGAAATGACAATGCCATCTTCACCATAACGAAGAAGGGTGAAACGACTCCATACGTCACGGTAGTGCTTTCTGCGGCAAATCCTCTCAATGGTGTGGTAACAGCCGAAGATGGCACCAAGACCCTGAGCAAGAGAGTCTCGGTGCAAGAGGGTGAGTGGACAGTACAAGAGGTAGATGCCTGGACATGGGCATATCAGAACAACACCGGCGCCATCACAAGGAGCATCTCCTCCCTAACCGACCCCGCCGACCGCATCTTCCGCTTCAGCAACACCAAAACCGCCGACATCCCCCACAGCGAAGCCATAAAAATAAACACCCTAAAAAACTAAAAGTGTCTTGTACTTCGGCGTCATTCTCGATATTGATATAGATCACCGGAAGAGTGCCGGAAGTATCGACAGCGCGAACCAAACCGACCGCCGCCAGCAAAACAAATAGAAAAGTAGAAAGTCTTCTCATGACCGAATAAATTAAAAATAGAAAGTAAATTTAGATTATTTTATCCTGCAAAAGTATCAAATTTTTATCAATTATACAAAACTTATTCCAATTTTTAAGAAAATCGACACTCGGAATTTGAAAAAATTATTGAAAATAGGTGAAATTTTTTAACTCTTTTTTTGGCTTTCTTAATTTTTTTGTGCAATTTTGCGGTCTGTGGATTCTTACTATCTAAGGAATCCGGCTATATATGGAATCGGACTTTTCTAACATCATCCAGCAACGAGCCAACCATGTCTTTGCAGTGATGGCTCCACGAGTTTCAGCAGACGATCTTGCCAGGATCAAGGATGCCTTCGAACTCGCCCGCGAAGCGCATGCTCCGCAATTTCGTAAGTCGGGCGAACCCTACATCCTCCATCCTGTCGCGGTTGCGACTATCGCTGCCGAAGAACTGATGCTCGAGGCTAATCCTGTTATTGCCGCTTTCCTCCATGATGTAGTCGAAGATACCAATTACACCATCGACGATATCCGCGACCGTTTCGGCGATGATGTCGCCTTCCTCGTTCGCGTAGTCACCAAGCAGAAAAAGTCAAAATATGAGGCCTCCAAGCAGATCGACAACTACCGACAGATGCTCAACAGCCTCCAGTATGATGTCCGCGCCCTCCTCGTAAAACTCGCCGACCGCCTCCACAACATGCGTACCCTCTCTTCGATGCGCGCCGACAAACAAATGAAGATCGCCGGCGAAACCGACTACTTCTATGCCCCCCTCGCCAACCGCCTCGGTCTCTACGACGTCAAAACGGAACTCGAAAACCTAAGCTTCCGCTTCCGTTGCCCCCATGAATTTGCCGAACTCGAAAACTATATCAACCAAGACCGTGAAGCACAATTAGACCGCCTCACCATCTTTGCCAACGAAATCAAAGATACCCTCAAAGCCGCAGGCTTCGATGTCGAAGTGGCTGTTCATTACCGACGCCCTTACAGTATCTGGCGCAAGATGCACAAATATGGCGACGACTTCAACCACCTCAAATATCGTCACTTCACAGAAATCGTCTTCGAAGCCCCAGAAGGTATCTCCGAAAAGGATATGGCACTCCGCGTATACTCCGTGCTCACCGACCGATTCCGCGAAAAACCGGGTGGCATCTCCAACTATATCGATACACCCAAAGAGAATGGTTATCAGAGTTTCCACGTAAAACTCCTCGCTGACTTCGGCCGCTGGCAAGAGGTTCATATCAGCTCACGCCGTATGGTGCGCGACTCCAAATTAGGTTGCGTCGCCGACCGCTCGGAAGATAACCTCACCCTCTGGATAGAGAAATTCCGCAATATCCTCCGCGATATTGCCCGCCATTCGCAAGATGGCTCCACTTTCATCGACAGCGTTGTCGAATCCTTCTACAACGATGACATTATGACCTTCACCCCCAAGGGACGTGAAGTGGTGCTTCCCCAGAAAGCCATTGTCCTCGACTTCGCTTACGAAGTCCACTCCACTCTCGGACATCGCGCAAAATATGCCCGCGTTAACGGTTTCTTGTCTTCGATCAAGGCTCCCCTCCGCCGTGGCGACGTAGTCGAAATTTTTACCGATGCCGACAGCCATCCCACCCCCGATTGGCTCGACGCCGTCGTTACCTACAAAGCCCGTAAGGCTATCCGCCTTTACCTCGAACAGCAGAATAAACCCAATTTCAACCGTTGCGAATCCTGTAACCCAATCCCCGGCGAAGAGGTAATCGGCTTCCGTGAAGAGGATGGTTCCATCACACTCCACAAACGTGATTGCCCCAAAGCAATTCGCTATGCTTCGCAATTTGGCGACAGCATCGTCTCCGTAGATTTCACTCCCGACAATACGCTATACCCTGTCACCATCATCGTAAAGGCTGTCGACCGCAACCATCTCCTCGTCGACCTCATCGACTGCATCTCCAACGATCTCCACCTCGCCATCGAGAGCATCAACACCGAGACTGTCGACTCTATAGCTACTATCAGACTTTCTTTTGCCGTTCACTCTTACGACGAACTGCAAACCATCATATCTCACATCTCTGCTATCTCTGCCGTCGACGAAGTCAAAAGACTCTCTTGATATCATATTTCTTCATATATTAGTGCGCGTTCACTTAGAGCACGCTCTAAAAATTTGCTCAATAAATAAAAAAATCACATCGTTACTTTTTTTTTATTATTTAAGATAAGTGTTTTGAGCTTTTTTACTACTTTTGCTTAAACATTTGAGTTAAATTTATTCAATCAACTTATAACTAAATTTTTACTAACAATGAACAGAAAAAAGTTTTCTTTTTTTTACTTTCTTGCCGTAATCTGCTTATCAGTGGTAATGGTGTCGTGTGGTAACGATGATGAAGGTGATGAGCCGGGAACCGGTGATACTGATACTTATGGTGCACTCAAGTCAGTGGAATACACCTACTCTCTTGATCTGAAAGGTGACTTTGACCTCGTCTACAACAAATCCATTCAGGCTACTATCGATGGCGAAGTGACAAGTGATAAGATGGATGGTCTTACTTTCACCAAAGTCTACAATTCTCCATCTTCTAACAATGCTTCAACGGCTGAGTTTGTTTTAGTCCTTGAGGATAATGGTAAGGATCTCCCTGAAGGGGTTGAGAAATGTGATTTCTATGCACTACCCAAACTCGAGATTAAGGCTGTCTATGAGAAGCAGACTGTGAGTAGAACATTCGAGCCGGCTATTAGCAGCACCGGTGATAACTGGATCTACACCAAAGGTGTTGATATGAATATGGTGCTATCGAGTGGGAAAACTGCTTGCGAAAGCGTGATGTCTAATTTCCCCAAGAAAATGAAAGTATCTGTAAACATTGACAATAGTCAGATACATGTAAATATCGGCACCGGACTCTTATCAAATTAATGAACGCGCTCTAAGAAATCGTAAAAAACAATAGCTCGTTGATTTTGTGTCAACGAGCTATTTTCTATAAAATAATCTCTTTCAGTGGGCGCTTCGGCACGACGTGGGTGGCATCTTCGCGGCGGTAGTAGCGGATATTTGCTCCGGTTGTGCCATCGGTGTCTATTACCTCAACTTGTTCCACACCTTTGCCGATAGCAATTATATAGTGAGGTCGATATCGCTCCGAGATGCCAAGCACCTCCGCCACTTTCGCCGGGTCAAATGACTTGATAATGCAACATCCCATCCCTAATACTCTCGCTCCTAAGGTGATCGCCTGCAAATGCAATCCATCGTCACACATGCAGTTGTCTGTCAGTTGGGTGTCGATGCATTGTACCAAATAGTTGTTGGGACGCTCACACTCCGCCGGTCCATCCCACTCCGGCAGATAACCTGCCCATTTCAGATAGGGATAGATTGAGGCTGCCTCTTCCCGATCTGCTACTATCCGATAGCGGAGCGGCTGGAGGTTGCGACCCGATGCACACCAGCGGGTGAGTTCAACCAATGATTCCATTGTCGAGTAGGGGAGTACCACTTCCCCGTCAAATCGACGTATGCTCCGATCCTCTTGCAATAATTTGAGTAATTCCGTAAATTCCATTAGAACGCGTTCTTATATTTTCGTTTGACATTTTGCACATAATCCGGTGATAATATATGAGATATTCTCCCCGATATAACCCTCCGGAAGTTTAGTATCAGGCACCGGCACTTGTGGCAGACAGATTGTCTCGCCACACTCGCGACAATGAAAGTGGGGATGCTCGTCGCTGTGACGATATGTATGTTCACTGCTGTGGCAGATCTCATATTTCATCGATCCCGACCCATCAGAGATCTGATGCACCAAACCATGTTCGGCGAAGTGCACCATCGTGCGTGAGATCGACGATCGATCCACCGTGTCAAGTCGATCTTCCAACTCCTTGCCCGACATCGGATGGGAGGCTGACAGCAATTCCTTCAACACCAATACCCTCACCGGGGTGGTGCGAAGCCCTGCCTCCTCCAGAAGTCTCGCTATATCGCCGTTGTATCCTTTAACTGCCATAGCTTTAGTCTTATTAGTGTCCATATTACTGTGAGTAACATCACTCCCGTGTCGGCAAATACTGCTGCCCACAGCGATGCATATCCTATCGTGCCGAGCAACATGATCGCTATCTTAACTCCGAAAGCAAAGGTCACGTTTTCTATTATAACGTGTTTTACCTTATTACTTATTTTAATTCCCTCTAAAATTTTTTGCAAATCATCTCCTGCCACCACAATTTGGGCCGATTCGATGGCAAGATCGGTGCCGATGCTTCCCATCGCGATACCCACTCCCGCTGCTGCCAAGGCGGGAGCATCGTTGATGCCATCTCCGGCAAAGGATATAACTTCACCGCTCTTAGCACTATTCTCGTTGCTCTTCTTCAGAATGATATCACGCTTATCTTCCGGCAATAACGCCGCATGGTAAAAGTCGGCACCAACCTCCTTCGCCACTTTTCTCACACTCTCCTCGGTGTCGCCCGACAATATGCCAATATTTTTCACACCTCGACGTCGCAACCCTCTGAATGTGTCGATGATTCCCGGTTTCAGCGTGTCTGCGAGATAGATCGTACCCTCACACTTTCCATCCATTGCTATATATATGGCTGTAGATCCGCTCTTTTCTGCATCCTCATCCACCATTATCCCCTCCGATTCCATCAGCTTGAGGCTACCGATCATCACTTCCCGATCTGATACCCTGCCGGTCATGCCATGTGGTCGTGTCATTACATCTGTTACTTCCTCGCTCCCTGTGCTTATTCCGTTACCTGTATTTTGTAGCCGGTTATAACGCACAATAGCCTTCGCCAAGGGATGTTGGCTCTCGCGCTCTATTGACGCTGCCATGCCGATAAGTTCTTTTTCGCTCATCTCACCATAACTTCGGATTCGCTCAATATGAAATTCCCCGGTGGTAATCGTACCCGTCTTGTCAAGCAGTAGCGTAGTCGTGTGACGTAGTGAATCCATGGAGTCGTTACCCTTAAATAGGATACCTTGGCGTGAAGCTATACCGATTGAACTGAAGTAGGTGAGGGGGATGCTAACTATCAAAGCACAAGGACAAGAACATACCAAGAAAAGCAATGACCGATGCAGCCATGTTTGCCACTCAAATATAAATGTGTCGGATGCTACACCCATAAATGCCGGAACGACAAAGATTAGTACCGCTGCAGAGATAACTAAGGGAGTATACCAGCGGGTGATGCGCCGCAACATTGTTTCACTCGGTGCCCGATGTGCCGAGGCATCTTCGATCATCTTGATGATCTTCATCATCGAACTGTCATCCCAATCATGAGTCACTCTCACTTGCACCTCTCGATCCACCGGGATAATGCCGGAGTTGACCGAATCTTGCTCTTTGATGGCGCGAGGTATGCTCTCGCCGGTGATGGCTGCCGTGTTGAAGTCGCTCTCTCCCTCGGTCAGCAACACCCCGTCGAGGGC
Source organism: Lepagella sp. (assembly GCA_051878555.1). Classification (GTDB taxonomy): domain Bacteria; phylum Bacteroidota; class Bacteroidia; order Bacteroidales; family Muribaculaceae; genus Lepagella. The sequence continues at coordinate 13,452 of JBJEKI010000131.1, forward strand.
TACCGACTCCCCGGGACGTACTACCAAAATATCGCCGATCTTTACTTCCATAGGTGACATCGTTACTCTCTCTCCCGAACGAAGCACTGTGGCTTCTTTCGGCATCTTTCCAAGCAATCGCTTTATCTCTCCCTTTACATTGCCCGATACCAGATCTTCCAACTTCTCTCCTATTGAATAGAAGAGGAGAATAGCTACCCCCTCCGGATATTCCCCGATCAGAAATGCTCCGACACTTGCCAAGAGCATCAATGTAAATTCGTTGAAGAAATCTCCCTTACACCATTCGAGCCATGTCATCTTGATTATCGGGAACACTACCGGAAGTAGCGATGCGATATATAACCCCAATCTCAACCAAATATTCTCAAAGTCGAAGATTAAGATCATATTCATCATTAAGATGGTGACGATCTCCGGCAGAAAGCGTTTCAATAATCCCCCCGATTCTTCATTCTTTTCATGTCGGTGACAACCGCATCCACAGCCGCAGTGAGAATCCGATTTTACCGTTGCTTCATTGTCACTGCCGCAATGATTATGTCCTTGTTCTTTATGTGCCATATCTATACAAAAATAGAGTTTGATACCGCAAAGGTAGCAAACTCTATTTGCATATCGTGTGCAAGTTTTTGCAATCCCGGAATTTAGAGCGCTCTTAGGCTCTTATTCCTTTGGCAAATACTGCTCTTATCCAAATTTTGAGATCTTACGAAGTTGCGCTTCGTTGACGATACGTATCCGGCGTCCATCCACCAAGATCAACTTCTCCGAAACGAAAGAGGTGAGAGTGCGGATAGCGTTGGAGGTGGTCATATTCGACAGGTTGGCGAGATCCTCGCGGCTCATATAGATCTTGAGGGTGGCGCCATCTGCCTCATAACCATAATTGTCGGCAAGCAGCAAGAGCGACTCCGCCAATCTGCCGCGAATATGCTTCTGTGTCAGGTTGATGATCTTCGTGTCCGCTCCTCCCAAGTTGCGCGACAATTCGTGGATAAAGAAGAGCGCCAAGTTGTTGTTCTTTCGGATGATCTCCTCAACAATCTTCATCGGGATGATGCCCAACACCGAGGGCTCGAACGCTGCCGACGAAGATACGTATGGCTCTCGTGCAAAATATGCCCGATAACCGAAATACTGCACCGGACGATAAAGTCGCAAGATCTGCACTCTATCGCCTATGCCGCTTTTATACAATTTTACCTTACCTTCAAGTAGACAATACAGATTCTCGGGAGATTCCGATTCCGCGTATATTATCTGATTCTTCTTGTAACGCTCATAACGGAAATTTTCTGCGATGACACGCTTTTCATCCTGTGTCAACGCATTCCATAGCTCCGCGAGGTCGTCACCGATAATCCTCTCTAAGGTACTTTTCTTTATCATGTCGATGCTTTTTGACTATTACGATATCTTCACTCTAATATCGTTTTGTCATAAACATTTAGGGTTATTTAAAATACAGTTATGTTATATAACACAAATTTACAACAAATTTGTAAAACATCTAAAATTTTTTACAAAATAATTACAAATTTTGTTGAATTTTCATTTCTTTTCTTAAATTTCACCCTTTTTCTACATCTTTAATCGTTTTTTCTTACCATTTTCGGTGCGAGGTATCTTGCAATGTCTGATCTCTTTGGGTATCATTCTTTTGGATAAATGTTCGCGGCAAATTTCTTCTATTTGCTCATCGAGGTAGAGACCGCTATCTTCCACCACCATCACCATTCTTTCACCCCATTTGTCATCCGGGGCGGAGGTGACTAATACCGGGCAACCGATTAACGCTTCCATGACTTGTTCTATCCTTTCGGGATGGATCTTTATCCCGCCGCTGTTGATGACATTGTCATATCTCCCCACGACTTTGAATTGATTCTCTCCAAACAGATCCACCACATCGTTGGTGGTAATCTTTTTCCAGCCCCGTATGTTGATGATAAGGCGTCCCTCCATGTCGGTGGATATAGCTACATCGTCGAAGGCTCTGAAGGGTGAACCGATAATCTTCACATCGCGAAGGGCTATATGCGATGCCGTCTCGGTCATTCCGTAGGTTTCCCACACGCGGTAGCGGGATTGTATGATATCTACTTCGATATTTACCGGTATCGGTGCCCCACCGATCAGGATGGCTCCGATCTCAGGCATCTCGTCGGCATGATCCAGGATATAGCGCATCTGGGAGGGTACAATCGAGAGAAGGTCTATCTTTCCACCACGGTAATGCTCCAAGGGGTGATTGCTCGGCGTCTCGTAGGTGAACTCCGCCCCCATAATCTTTGCCCTCACCCCCTGCATCTTACCTCCGATATAGTCGGGTGATATGCAGGAGTGTAGATGACTCCCGCTGTCGAGGTTAAAATGCCGGATGGTGCGCATAGCACTACGCATCATCTCATTCTTCGGCAATAGAATATCCCTCGGCTTTCCGGTCGACCCCGATGTGTGACAATGAATATCACCCGAATTATCGTCCCATTCACTAAAAAATTCCTCGTAAGTCATAACAGCTTTTAATTCCTAATTCCTAATTCCTAATTCCTAATTATTCCCTCCAGTCCAAGCACGATAACTCTTTGCGGTCGAGACTCTTTGTCGGGTCGTATTTAAGTCGCTCTCCATTCAGGTGTAAGGGGGAGGCGAAGTTGTTGCTGAAGACGCCACCCGTGCCGAGACCTTGTGCCATGTCGATGTCTAATGTCGCCACCCATTGCGCCAAGGCATTGAGACCGATGTTCGATTCCAACGATGATGTCACCCACCAACCGATATTCCTCTCCTTCGCTAATCGGATCCACTCTTCGGCGCCGCTATATCCACCGATCAGTGTCGGTTTCAAGACGATATATGCCGGACGGATCTCGTCGAGCATCGCCACTCTCTCTTCGGTGGTGAATTTGCCGATCAGTTCTTCGTCGAGGGCTATCGGCAGCGGCGAGACGTCGCAGAGAAACCTCATCAACTCGGGTTGGCCGGCACGGATCGGTTGCTCGATGGAGTGAACCCCCAGTTCCGCCAATCGTTTGAGCCGCGGCAAAGCACTATCCATATCGAATCCTCCATTGGCATCCACACGAATCTCCACTTGCTCGGGGATGTAACGCTCACGAATATGGCGGATCATCTCCACTTCGCTATGCCAATCGATGGCACCAATCTTCAACTTGATGCAACTGAACCCTTGAGTTAATTTCTGCTCGATCCGCTCCATCATCTTGTCAAACTCACCCATCCAGACGAGTCCGTTGATGCGTATGTCGTTCTTCCCCTCGGTGAATGCACTCGGATAGTAGATACCCTTACAACCGGTGGAAAAGTCGCGGATCGCCTGCTCCAAACCGAATTGTAACGATGGAAATCTCGAGAGGTCGGTTCGTTTGCCGATCCGGATATTGGCTTGAAGTTCCATCAGTTTGTAGAAGAAGCGATCGTCAGCTTCGGGGGATAACCCCGGGAAGATCGCTGCCTCACCGATGCCGAATTTCTCCGGCTCCTGCTCATCGTAGATGCGAAGCATGCAGGTGATCTTCTCGGTCAGCACACCCCGCGACGTGCCGCCCGGTTCGTTGAATTTCAATATGTAGGGTGCAAATTGTAAGCGCATGATCAAGGGAATTTGGGGAATTTGTCGAAGTCGGGATCGCGCTTTTCCAAAAAGGCATTCTTACCCTCTTGCGCCTCGTCGAGCATGTAGTAGAGGAGCGTGGCATCGCCGGCAAACTGCATCAAACCATGCTGACCATCCAGTTCGGCGTTGAGCGCTCGTTTGATCATGCGGATTGCCAAGGGTGACCGCTTCATGATGGTGCGACACCAGTCCACCACCGTCTCTTCCAACTTGTCAAAGGGTACGACGGCATTCACCATACCCATCTCCAAGGCTTCGGCTGCCGTATATTGCTTGCAGAGATACCAGATCTCGCGTGCCTTCTTCTGACCGACACATCGTGCCAAGTAAGAGGCGCCGAAACCGCCGTCAAAGCTACCCACCTTCGGACCGGTCTGCCCGAAACGTGCATTCTCCGACGCTATCGAGAGGTCGCAAATCACCTGCAACACGTTGCCTCCGCCGATGCTGTAACCATTCACCATTGCTATCACCGGCTTAGGAATGCTCCGTATCATCGTGTGTAGGTCGAGTACATTGAGACGAGGCACGCCATCTTCTCCGATATAGCCACCCTCACCCTTCACATTCTGGTCGCCACCGCTGCAGAAGGCCTTGTCCCCCGCACCGGTCAACACTATCACGCGGATATCCTGACGCTCTCGGCAGATCCCGAAAGCCTCAAGCATCTCCATGTTGGTTTTAGGCCTAAAGGCATTATACACCTGCGGCCGATTGATCGTTATCTTCGCGATACCATCCATCTCTTCGAAGATGATATCCTCATACTCCTTTATCTTTTTCCAGTCAAACATATTGTCGATTTTATATATTTTATATATTATCTATTAATTCCTAATTCCTAATTCCTAATTCCTAATTCCTAATTCCTATCTCCTAATTCCTATCTCCTAATTCCTATCTCCTATCTCCTATCTCCTAATTCCCATAAAGCGAATAAGCGTCTCGGCGCTGACTTGCGGATCGACTTTAATCTCCAACAGCGAAGAACCCTTCTCGTAGAGTCGGGGCAATCTCTCGCTCAGTTCATGTTCGTTTTCCGCCGAGAGATAATTCCAGCCGTAAGCGTGGCATAAAGCCTCGATCGGCAATGCCTGATCACAGCAGAAATATTCCTCGCGTATGTCGAGATCACGAGTGGTCTTGATAAACCGGAAGATACCCCCACCGGCATTGTTAATGACGATGATCCGCAGGCGGCTATCCTCCCCGGCGAAGCGCATGATATCCGGTGCATAACCGAACGACATATCGCCGGTGATGAGCAGTGTTTCGCCGGAGTATGCCAATGCTCCGCCGAGTGCCGTCGCGTTGGTGCCGTCGATACCCGACACGCCGCGGTTGCAGTAGCAGGCATGGGGCATCTGATGTGTCAGCAACTGACCATACCGCACGCTCGTGCCGTTTGACATAAAGAGGTTGTAATCAGCGGGGATAGACTCGAAGACTTTATCCAATGCTTTAAGTTCAGACCAGGGTGCCGCAGAGATCCTTTTTTTATTATAAGATCGAATCTCACTCCGTATCTTCTGCCACTTCTCGCGATAGTCGGGATGTTTATATTTCTGCCCTAATAAGAGTATCTTGTCGATTTCTCCCTTGGCTTGCTCGAAAAATTCTGCCGGAGAGACATCGATATGGTGGGTGAGATGCTGGAAGCAATCCACCGAGATATCAGTGTCGCCGAGTGTCCAATGTTCCAAACAGTCATTGCGTCGGATGTAATCTTTGAGCATACGCGACACTAACGCTCCGCCAACTGAGATCACGATATCGGGGGCTAATTCCTGAAGTTGTTCTTTGTTGACTTGGGTTAGTATCGAGTCTACCATCGATGTGTCTTCATCTATGTCGATATTGGAGATGGTTTCGCTCAGCAGAGTCACATTCTTCAGTTTGGTAAAATCTCTGAGAGCCCAAGGAAGTCGGTAATCTTTGGGCATAAACCCGGCGACTACCATCACTCGGCGATCCATCAGATGATATGCTATCTCTCTCAAAGCCTCCGGTCTGACAGATCGCGCGGTGGCTACCGGTCTGACTTCACGAGGCTTTTTCGGATAATATTTCACTGTCTCGTTGAGGGGGTCGGCGAATTGCATATTGATATGCACCGGTCCCGGTTGGGAGGAGGTGGCAACATTGATGGCTTCGTTGGCGATGCGGTTGACATACCATTCCCGTTCTGTCTCGTATTCCGGGTTGGCACAGGGGGTGGTCATACCGATCTCGGCATATATGTCATAACTGCGCTTCACTATATTCTGCAATGCGCCAAACTGTCGCAGGGTCTGGGAGTCATCCTGGTCGATCCATTGTGCGGGACGGTCGGCGGTGATAACTATCAGAGGCACATGTTGATAGTAAGCCTCAGCCACAGCCGGGGCATAGTTGTATAGCGCCGTACCGGAGGTGCAGATAAGTCCTACGGGGCGTCGGGTCACCATCCCGATGCCGAGGGCGCTGAAGGCTGCCGTGCGCTCATCGGTGATAATAATCTTGCGCAGTTCCCGGCGCGCCGCCGCACCGATCAGCAACGGCGTATTGCGACTCCCGGGGGAGATCACCAATGTCTCTACACCCTTAGCCATCATCACGTCGAGAAGCTCCCGACAGTTGACATTGGCTGTGTCTTGTGTCGGAGTCTCTTTCTCGGCAGGTGATAATTTGCAATATCCCTCTCCCTCTTTCATGATTCAGGGGTGTTGCGGGTCATCTTGACGGGGGCATAGCCCAAGAGATATGCCGAGGTTTCCATCCTCTTCTTGCCTGCCGGTTGCAAGGCTATGATCTCGAGCATCTTATCACCGGCGGCTACATACATTTTCTTGCCATCGACTTGCACCTCTCCAGGCTCTTTCCCCTCTGCGGAGAGGTCGGTGAGAGCGGTCTGAAATATCTTGGCGGTAGCCTCTTTGCCACTCTTGTCGCAGATTGTGGTGAAGGCTGCCGGGTAAGGGGAGAGCCCTCGGACTTGGTTGTGGATTTCAACTGCCGGTCGATGCCAGTCGATGGTACAATCCTCTTTGAAGATCTTCGGGGCGTCGATAAACTCACCCTCCGGTTGCGGCATGGTGGTAAGTGTTCCATTGATGATCGACTGTACGGTCTCTTCCACCATCTCGGCACCCATCATCATAAGTCGGTCGTAGACTGTGCCGACATTATCTTCGGGGGCTATCGGCGTGGATCGCTGCGCGATGATGTCGCCGGTGTCTATCTCATGCTTGAGGAAGAAGGTGGTGATACCCGTTTCGGTCTCTCCATTCATGATGGCACGGTTGATCGGCGCCGCACCGCGATATTTCGGCAGGAGACTCCCATGCAGATTGAACGTGCCGAGACGGGGCATACCCCACACCACCTCCGGCAGCATCCGGAAGGCGATGACGATGAAGAGGTCGGCATCGATGGCGCGAAGCGCTTCAACAAATTCGGGACTCTTCAACTTCTCCGGCTGTAAGATCGATAACCCTGCCGATTCTGCATACTGCTTGACGTCGCTCTTCAGCATCTTGTGGCCGCGTCCCGCAGGCTTGTCGGGCATCGTCACAACTGCCGAGACGTTATATCCATTCTTTACGAGCCTCTCCAAACTTGCCACAGCAAATTCGGGAGTGCCGAAAAATACTATCTTGAGATCTTCTTTTTTCATCTTTTTAGAGTTTTGTTAGTCATCGGTGAAGTGCCGCAACACGCGCCGGTAGGAGTTAAAGATCTTCGACTTGGAGACGAAGCCGATATATTTGCCATCCTTTACCACAGGCAGATTCCAGGCGTTGGTCTTATCGAAGATTTCCATCACCTTATCCATCGGCATCTTGACATCGATCACGTCGGGCACTGCTGCCATGAAACGCGAAACGTGCATCTTCCGGTAGAGGTCGGTGCGGAACATAATATTGCGAATATCGTCGAGGAGCACGACACCCTTGAGGTTACCCTCGGCGTCGGTCACCGGGAAGAGGTTGCGATTGGACACCGAGATGACATCCACCATCTCGCGGAGCGACATCTCGGGGTGAACCACTTTGAAGTCGGTTTCGATGACGCTGTCGATCTTGAGGAGGGTCAGCACGGCTTTATCTTTCTGGTGGGTCAGCAGGTCGCCCGCCTTGGCGAGACGCATGGTGTATATGCTATAAGGGGTGATGCACTGTATGGTGAAGTAGGCGAGTGTCGACACGATCAGCAACGGCAGAAAGAGGTCATAACCACCGGTCATCTCCGCCGTGAGGAAGATCGCCATCAGCGGCGCATGCATTACTCCCGCCATCACTCCCGCCATACCCATCAGGGTGAAGTTCTTTAGCGAAAGGGTGACGCCCAAGTCAAATTGATTGATCACCGCAGCGAAGAGGAATCCGGTCAATGCCCCGACGAAGAGGGAGGGGGCAAAGGTTCCACCCACACCCCCGGCACCATTGGTAGCGGAGGTCGCGAAGGCTTTGGTCATCGTTATAGCGAAGATGAAGAGCAAGAGAAACCAAATGTTGTCTCTGTCGACATAGAAGAGCGAGGCGTTTACCACCGACTCGACATCACCGTCAAGCAGGCTCGTGATCGTCGAGTATCCCTCACCATAGAGGGGCGGAAACACGAACACCAAGCAGGCGATGATGCTGCCACCGATCAGAATCTTAAGCCACTGCTGTTTGATCTTCTTAAAGAAGGATTCCATCATAAACATCACCTTGGTGAAGTAGTAGGACATAAGTCCGCACACCACGCCGAGAGCGATGGTCCAGGGTATACGGCTCGTGAGATATGGCTCACTCTGCGTGAAGAAGAACTCGGCGGTATATCCCTCCATCACGTATGCCACCGTGGCTCCCGCTATCGAGGAGAGCAGCAAGGGCATCACCGTCATCCCTGACAAGTCTATCATCAGCACCTCGAGGGTGAACAGCATACCGGCGATAGGGGCGCGGAAGATACCGGCAATACCGGCAGCTGCGCCACATCCCACCAAGATCATCAAGATCTTTGGCGACATCCGGAACGCCTGTCCGAAGTTCGAGCCGATAGCAGCCCCGGTATAGACAATCGGACCCTCGGCTCCGACCGATCCACCCATGCCGATGGTCATCGACGAGGCTATCAGCGAGGCATACATATTCTTGATCTTTAAGCGCGATTTGCGCCGCGAGATCGCATAAAGCACCTTCGTGACTCCATGCGAGATGTTGTCCTTGACAACATATTTCACAAACAACACCGTCAGAATGATACCCACCACCGGATAGACCAAGTAGAGCCAGTTCTCACTCGTGGCGTTGAACCCGGCGGTCAACTTGCTCCCTATCAGGTGGATCAGAAATTTCAGCAACTGGGCGGCTACGCCGCAGATGATGCCCACGATCAGTGCAAGTATCAACACAAAGTTCTTCTCTTTGATGTGATGCTCACGCCAGATCACGAAGCGCAACCACAGGTCTGTAGCCCAATTATGCCGTTCTTTGTAAGCCATTGATTATTATTATTTCTGTCTTTTCTATTGAAAAATGCAAACAGGTGTCTGCGCTCTAAACGCCGGCACCCTTGATCACAGTTCTTATCGTGTGTAATAATATTTTTATGTCGGTTGAGATCGACATGTTGTTGAGATAGAGGAGGTCGTATCTCGATCGCTCCACCATCTCGTCTACAGTCGACGCATACCCATATTTCACCATTCCCCAGCTGGTGACTCCGGGACGTATCTGGAATATCAACCCATAGTAGGGTGCTCGTTTTATGATGCGTTCGATGAAGTATTCTCGTTCGGGGCGGGGACCCACCATCGACATATCCCCCTTGATTACGTTCCAGAATTGGGGAAATTCGTCGATGCGATATTTGCGCATAAACCTCCCTATGGGTGTGATGCGCGGGTCGTTGTCGCTCGAGAGCTGCGGCCCGTCGGCTTCAGCATTCAGACACATCGACCGGAATTTGTAGATCATGAAGGGCTTGTGACCCCTGCCGATTCGCTCCTGTCGATAGATCACAGGCCCGGGTGAGGTGCATTTCACTATGATGGCGATGACTGTCAATAAGGGGCTTAGTATCACCAACATCAGTATGGAGAAGGCTACGTCGAAAGTGCGCTTGATATTCTTCTGACACTCTGAGATGCGGGGTGAGGTCAGGTCGATGAAGGGGATGCCGAGGATGTCGTTGATCGCTATATTGCCGGTGATGAAGGAGAGGGTGTCCGGCTCGATCTTCACCGGCAGAGAGAGGGGGAAGAGTTCCTCCAAGATGTTCATGATGTCGATGTCGCCACGTCGCTCGGGCGCCAGGATGATCTGGTCGACTTCATATTCGCGGCATACTTCCGCCACTTCTTTGCGATCCCACACCTGCATGCCATCTTCCACTTGCTCTTCACCTTCGAGGCTAATGAAACCCGCAACGTCGTATGCCACCAACGTCGAGGCTGCATGCAACTTGCGATACACTTCCCGGCTTTTCCGGGAATTACCGATAATCAGTGTGGTATATTTGATGCTCCGACTCCTGAAGAGTGAGTTGGTGTGCATCGTCAGGATACTTCGCCCTAAGTAGGTGAGTGATGCCAACAAGCCCCACAACATGATGATGATCTCGTAGTCTTTGATCTTCACTCCGGTGGTGTCGTTGATCAAGATGGCAAGGAAGATGATGATCGTGCCAAAGCATGCCGAGAGTAGGGTAGTGGAGAGTTCGGTAAGTCGCGACTTAATCAGAGGACGGTTGTAATAACCTGACAACCAGTATATGCAGAGCATTCCGACCGGTATCAGTATCTGCTCTATAATCAGTTTCTCGCTGAAGAGAAAGGATGTAAGCGATGCGTAACTGACGGCGTCGGCATCTAATACGCGATAACGGAAAATATCGAAGAGAAAAAAAGCGACAGATGTCATGATAAAATCTATCGTGACATACTTGACCCGTTGGATTGCTGTCGAAAAGTTGTTTCCTTTCATGATCTACCCTTTATCGATAGGCAAACACAAAATTAAGCAATTTTTTTGAATCAATCAAAGTTTTATTTGGCTATCTGATAATTTTCACCACGCCGGAGTCGGAGACTTTGATGATATTGCTCGACCGGCGGGGCATGTCATCTTCTTGGCGATATTTCACCACATAGTCGACGCCCCGGATGATGGCGGGGTCGATCTCGGCGAAGGTGGCGGGTGATTTCTCCCCCGAGATGTTGGCGGAGGTCGACACCAAGGGGTGTTTCAACCGCTGACAGAGGGCCCGGCTGAATAGTTCGTCGGTGATGCGTATGCCGAGGCTTCCATCTTCGGCAAGAAGATTGGGAGCTACCCCCACGGGCCGATCATAGATGATTGTCAAGGGATTGACAGCCGCTTTGAGAAGCATCCATGCCGCTTCAGGCACTTCCTCCACTGTGCGCTGAAGTTCTCCGACGGATCCCACCAATACGAGCATCGACTTGGCATCGCTCCGCTGTTTGAGACGGTAGATTCGTTCCACAGCTTCTCTGTTGGTGGCATCGCAGCCGATACCCCAGATTGTGTCGGTGGGGTAGAGCACGATGCCCCCCTCCTTCAGCACTCGCACTGCCTCCGCCATGTCGGCAGCATCATAACGATTTGCCTCCAAATCACCCCCATCCATATTATCGCATTTTTTCATCACCGTTTTTTTGTTAATGCATAATTCATAATGCATGAATCATAATTTTTTAGCTCACTATTTGCGTGGATTCGTTTATCGCATGCTCGCTTGCGAGCTAATTCCTAATTCCTAATTCCTAATTCCTATCTTCTAATTCCTCTCTGAACAGGGTGGACGCAGCGTCGCTCGGCATGCGCCAGTCGCCTCGAGGCGAGAGGGTCACACTTCCCGCCTTGATGCCGTCGGGCATGCAGGAACGCTTAAACTGCTGGTTGAAGAAACGTCGGTAGAAGGTTGACAACCAGTGGGTTATTGTCTCTTCGTTGTAGACTCCTTCGAAGGCTGTCTTCGCCAAGAGAAGCACTTTCTTAGGCTCCATGCCATATCTCAAGATGTTGTAGATGAAGAAGTCGTGGAGTTCGTAGGGACCTACCAGGTCTTCGGTCTTCTGCTGTATCTTGTCGTCGCTGTCGGGTGGTAACAACTCGGGACTTATAGGCGTGTCGATGATATCTTCGAGCACGCGACTCAGCTCAGGGTTGGTGGCGTTGACGGCATATCCCCGTACCAAATATTTCACCAAGGTCTTGGGGATGGAGGCGTTGACACCATACATCGACATTTGGTCGCCATTGTAGGTGCACCAGCCTAATGCCAGTTCGGAGAGGTCGCCGGTGCCGATTACGATACCGTTATATTTGTTGGCGAGATCCATCAAAATCTGGGTGCGCTCGCGAGCTTGGCTGTTTTCGTAGGTCACATCGTGGGTCATGCCATCATGCCGTATGTCGCTGAAATGCTGCTCGACAGCCTTGCCGATAGGTATCTCCAATTCTGTCACCCCGAGATGTCGCATCAAAGCAGAAGCATTGCTATGCGTGCGGTCGGTAGTTCCGAAACCGGGCATTGTCACGCCGATGATACCCTCATGGCTAAGTCCCAGCATGTCAAAGGCTTTGGCGGTGACAAGGAGCGCCAATGTGGAGTCCAATCCTCCCGAGATTCCCACTACGGCATGACGGCACCCAATGGCGCGTAGGCGTATGGCGAGGCCCCATGCCTGAATCGAGGAGATCTCATCACAGCGCTCTGCCAGTTTCGCGGGATCGCTGTCTACGAAGGGGTGGGCGTTGACTCGGCGATAGTCGATGATGCCGGTGTGCTGATACTCACCTTGGCCCGCAAGAGGTATGATCTGAATAGGTCGGCTTTCTCCTTCACTTCGGAAGGTGTTGAAGTGCGTGCGGTCATGGCGCAATACCTGTATGTCGAGGTCGGCAATCTCCATCTTACGATCCATCACAAAGCGTTCGCTCTCGGCGAGCAGTGAACCATTTTCGGCGATGATGCAGTTGCCGGCAAATGCCAGGTCGGTGGATGATTCCCCTACACCTGCCGAGGCATATACATAGCCGCAACGGCAGCGTGCCGACTGGTTGCGGATCAACTCTATCAGGTATTTATGCTTGCCGATCAGTTCGTTGGTGGCGGAGAGGTTGAGGATTACATCTGCTCCCGACATACAGAGGCTGCCGCTCGGTGGATTGGGTACCCACATATCTTCGCACAATTCGATGCCAAACTTCACCTCGTCAATATCGAAGAGGAGGTCGCGGCTCATCGGCACGTCGATGATAGTGCTGTTATCTTTGTCGCAGGTAGGGGTGAGGCGCAACTCCGTTGAGGTGAGGGAATCATCGGCGGGGCTAAACCAGCGGCGCTCATAAAACTCTCCATAGTTGGGGATATGTGTCTTCGGCACGATACCCTTAATCTCGCCCTGCTGCAACACAACGCCGCAGTTATAGAGACGATTGTTGTGACTGATCGGTGATCCGACTACGATTGCGATTCGCGAATCGCGAAATGTAGTGGCGATCCGACGTAATGCCGGCACCACCTTATCTATCAATAATGACTGGTCGAACAGGTCAGCACATGTATAGCCGGTGATAGCCAACTCCGGGAAGAGAACGATAGCGACATCCTGACGTACACACTCCTCCACCTGCATGATGATCTCCGACACATTAAAGTCGACATCAGCCACGCGTACCAAAGGTGAACAAGCCGCCACCCGCAAAAAACCAAACTTCTCCATTAATACTTCTCGTTATTAATTAAGAGCGCATTTGCCGATATATAGAGCACGCTCTATGTACAAATTTATGGAACGCGCACAATAAGAGCAAAACGTTCATCTCCCTATATCAATCCTTTTCCTAATACAAATTTCGTTAAAAAAATTGATATTTCATATTTTCTAATCCATATTTCTTATTTTTTTCTCGTTTTAGAGCGCGCTGTTATTCTTTTTAAATTCTCCGCAAGCTATAAAGAAAAAGGATCGATTTATATATAGGTCGATCCTTTTTATTATATGAGTTAAAAATCTTTGTTTATTCTAAGAGCGCGTTCCTTAAATTTTTTGGGCCGTAGAGGTCGTAGCCTTGAGTCGA
>JBJEKI010000132.1:0-1603 GCA_051878555.1 Lepagella sp.
ATTTTTTATCTAATTTATCAAAATATTTCATAACTTTGCACATGAAAATATGTTACTGCTAAAGCGTATGTGATATTATGTCACAAAATAATATTACATATCATTTAGCGGTAGCAAATATAATAAAAAACTAAATTCAAATCAAATTGTTATATTCTAATGAGGACATAAGAGTCCTCGATTAAATCTACCATGAATAATTTAGAAGAATCAGCAATTCGCTATCATGAGGAGGGGCGTCCCGGCAAGATCGAAGTGATCCCCACCAAGCCCTACAAGACGCAAGATGATCTTTCACTTGCCTACTCACCGGGAGTTGCAATCCCATGTCTCGAGATCGAGAAGCACCCCTCGGATGCTTATCGTTTCACCAACAAGCGCAACCTTGTGGCTGTAATCTCTAATGGTACAGCTGTGTTGGGTCTTGGCAATATCGGCGCACTTGCCTCGAAGCCTGTGATGGAGGGTAAGGCTCTGCTTTTCAAGATTTTCGCCGGTGTCGATGCCTTCGATATTGAGGTGGATCAAGAAGATCCTGAGGCTTTTATCTCTACAGTGAAGGCTATCTCGAAGACCTTCGGCGGTATTAACCTGGAGGATATTAAGGCTCCGGAAAGTTTTGAGATCGAACGCCGTCTGAAGGCTGAGTGCGACATCCCCGTGATGCACGACGACCAGCATGGCACTGCCATCATCTCGGGTGCCGCTCTGCTCAATGCCCTCGAGGTGCAAGGCAAGAAGATCGAGGATATCAAGTTGGTGGTAAATGGCGCCGGCGCTGCCGCCATCAGCTGTACAAACCTCTATAAAAGCCTCGGTGTACGTGCAGAAAATATAGTGATGTGCGATTCTAAGGGTGTGATCCGCCACGACCGCACCGATATCAACTCTCATAAGCGTCAGTTTGCTACCAATCGCGATATCCACACTCTCGCTGAGGCTATCAAGGGTGCGGATGTGTTCCTTGGTCTTAGTGTCGCCAACGTGTTGACTCCAGAGATGGTGAAAGAGATGGCTCCTCGTCCTATCGTGTTTGCCCTCGCCAACCCCAATCCGGAGATCGATTACAACCTGGCTCACGCTACTCGCGATGACATCATCGTAGCCACAGGTCGTAGCGACTATCCCAACCAGGTGAACAATGTGCTCGGCTTCCCCTATATCTTCAGAGGTGCTCTCGACTGCCACGCATCTGCCATCACCGAAGAGATGAAGCTCGCTGCCACTCACGCCATCGCTGAGCTTACCAAAGAACCGGTGCCGCAGAGTGTCCTCGACATTTACCATCTCGATAAGCTGGAACTTGGCAAAGACTATATTCTGCCGAAACCCTTCGATCCTCGCTTACTCTACAAGGTTTCTCCCGCTGTGGCTCGCGGTGCTATGGAATCGGGTGTTGCTGCAAGCCCCATCACCGACTGGGAAGAATATGACCGCTTCCTCCACACTCTCTTGAAATAAATCCCATTAATCCATAAAGGAAAAGAGCTGTGTCTTTTGGCAGACACAGCTCTTTTCATATTTTACGAGATATACAAAGCGGTGAAATTTTTAGAGCGCGTTCCTTAAATTTTTTGGGTCGTAGAGGCGGATATTTTTGAGC
>JBJEKI010000133.1:0-26753 GCA_051878555.1 Lepagella sp.
CGATTTTGATTACTTGCTGTAAGGAGCATACGCATGTATGTGACTGAAAGCAAGTGATTAAAAGCGGCCAAGGCTACGACCTCTACGACCCCAAAAATTTAAGGAACGCGCTCTTAGAGTGTCTTTTTGACGGCTACTTCTTCGTAGGCTTCGATCATGTCACCTTCGCGGATATCGTTGTATCCCTGGACGGAGAGACCGCAGTCATAGCCGGAAGTTACCTCCTTGGCGTCATCTTTGAATCGCTTGAGCGAACCGAGTTCGCCGCTGTAGATCACAATGCCGTCGCGAATCACACGCACCTTCGATGTGCGCTTCACTTTACCATCACGCACGATGGCACCGGCGATCGTGCCCACCTTCGAGATCTTGTAAGTCTGGAGCACCTCTGCCGTACCGGTGATTTCCTCGCGGATCTCCGGAGAGAGTAGACCCTCCATGGCATCTTTCACCTCCTCGATGGCCTTGTAGATCACCGAATAGAGACGGATCTCGACTCCCTCCTTCTCAGCCTCTTTGCGGGCTGCACCCGAAGGACGCACCTGGAAGCCGATGATGATGGCATCCGAAGCGGCGGCAAGTGTAACGTCAGATTCGGAGATGGCACCCACACCCTTGTGGAGCACATTGACCTGGATCTCAGGTGTCGACAACTTGAGCAGAGAGTCAGAGAGCGCCTCTACCGAGCCATCCACGTCACCCTTCACCACGAGGTTGAGCTCATGGAAGTCGTCGAGTGCACGGCGACGGCCCAACTCTTCGAGTCCGACACGCTTCTTGGTGCGCATGCTCAACTCGCGTTGCAGCTGCTCACGCTTCGAAGCAATCTCGCGTGCCTCCTGCTCAGTGGGGAGCACATTGAACGTATCGCCTGCCTGCGGCGCACCATTCAGACCCAGAATCAGCACCGGTGTCGAAGGCCCTGCCTCTTTCACACGCTGATTACGCTCATTGAACATCGCCTTGACCTTGCCGAAGTTGGTGCCTGCCAAGATCACATCGCCCACCTTCAGCGTGCCATTCTGCACGAGCACCGTGGCAACATATCCGCGACCCTTGTCGAGCGACGACTCGATCACCGAACCGATAGCAGGGCGATTGGGATTTGCTTTCAAGTCGAGCATCTCAGCCTCGAGAAGCACCTTCTCCATAAGGTCGTCGACGCCGATACCCTTCTTGGCGGAAATATCTTGCGACTGGTATTTACCACCCCAATCCTCAACCAAGTAATTCATACCGGCAAGTTCCTCCTTGATCTTGTCAGGGTTGGCAGCCGGTTTATCGATCTTATTGATGGCGAACACCATAGGCACTCCGGCGGCGGAGGCATGGTTGATGGCCTCGATGGTCTGAGGCATCACGTCGTCGTCGGCAGCCACGATGATGATGGCGAGGTCGGTGACCTTTGCACCGCGCGCACGCATGGCGGTAAACGCCTCGTGACCCGGAGTATCAAGGAAGGTGATGTGGCGACCATTGGGGAGCTCTACGTTGTAGGCACCGATGTGCTGGGTGATACCACCCGCCTCGCCGGCGATCACATTAGCCTTGCGGATATAGTCGAGAAGTGAAGTCTTACCATGGTCCACGTGACCCATCACGGTGACAATCGGGGGACGAGTCTCGAGATCCTCCTCCTTATCTTCGATCACCTCGATAGCCTCGGTGACATCGGCGCTGACAAACTCGGTCTGGAAACCGAACTCTTCAGCCACAATGTTGAGGGTCTCGGCGTCAAGGCGCTGATTGATCGACACCATGACACCCAGATTCATGCAGGTGGCGATAACCTTATTCACCGGCACATCCATCAGGTTCGCCAAGTCATTGGCGGTGACGAACTCGGTGATCTTCAGGATCTTCGATTCGGCCTCCTCGCGGCGTTCCTTCTCTATCTCGCGATTGTGCATCTCCTCGCGCTTCTCCTTGCGGAACTTCACCGACTTCTTGGTGGTCTTGTTGGTGAGACGAGCGAGAGTCTCCTTCACCTGCTTCTGCACATCTTCGTTGCTGATCTCAGGCTTCTGGTTGCGACGGTCGCGGTTCTTCTTACGTTCGCTGCGGCTTTGACCCTGGTTGTTGCCGCCACCCTGGCTGTTATTGCCGCCGCCACCCTCATTCTGCTTCTTGCGCTGGTCGGAGCCGAAGCCGGGTTGCTGAGCAGCCTTATCGATATCGACCTTCTCCTTGCCGATGCGTTTGCGACGCTTGCGGTCGGCATTCTCGGCGCGGCGTTCGCTCTTGCTCTTCTTCTTGGGACGCGTGCTGGTGTTGATTGCCGACAGGTCGATCTTCCCTATCACCTTGAGCTCGGGTGCGCTCGGGGTGTTGCCGCTGAGGCGGAAGGGCTTGTTGTCGTTAGAAACTTCGGTCTTTGTTTCTTCCTCTTTTTTAGGTTTGTTTTCCACAGGCTTATTTTCAACTTTGGGTTGTTCAGCTTTGGGTTGTGCCTGCTCCTTGGCGGGAGCACTCGGAGTGCTGTTCTGAGCCTTCGGTGCGCTCTCCGGGGCTTTCTCCGGAGCCTTCGCGGGTGCTTGCTCAGCAACTTTCTCGGGAGCATTCTCCTGAACTTCCTCCGGGGCTTTCTCGGGAGCCTTCTCAGCGGGAGCTTGTTCGGCAGGTGTGGTCGGCACAGATGCAGTGGTCGATGTCATCCCCGAATGTGGATTCGAAAGGTCGATTTTCCCCAAGATCTTGGGACCGGTGACGCGTGTGGTCTCCTCCTGCCTGCGGGCAGATTCTTGTTTCGCCTTCTTATTTCCACGACGATTTACGAAGATGCTTTCAGCCGTGGCTTTATCTTTCTTGTCGGCACTGAACTCTTGCATGAGCAGTTCGACGGCATCGGAGTCGATGCGTGCATTCGGCCCCTCATCGACTTCGATATTGTGCTTGCGCAGGAATTCAACAGCTGTGTTGACTCCCACATTCAGGTCTTTGGCTACTTTACTGATCTTTGTGCGCATATATAGTGTTTGGTTTTACAAAATGTTAATTAGTCCTCGAACTCGGCACGGAGCACCTGGAGCACATGCTCGATGGTCTCATCCTCCAGGTCTGCCTCGTCGAGCACTCTGCGGGGAGCGTTAAGCACTGACTTCGCAGTGCCAAGTCCCAAGTCTTTGAGCTGCTCGATCACCCAGTCGTCGATCTCATCGCGGAACTCATCGAGGTAGATATCCTCTTCACCCTCTTCGATGTCGCGATAGACGTCGATCGAATAGCCGGTGAGTTCTTGCGCCAAGAAGATGTTGAGGCCACCCTTGCCGATGGCGAGGCTCACCTCATCGGGGTGTAGGAATACCTCTGCCTTTTTCTTGCCATCTTCGCTCTCGCTGAGACGCATCGAAGAGATCTTGGCAGGCGATAAGGCGCGCTGAATATAGAGCTGGGGATTCGATGTGTAGCTGATCACGTCGATGCTCTCGTTGTGAAGCTCACGCACGATGCCATGGATGCGGCTTCCCTTGATGCCGACGCATGCTCCCACCGGGTCGATGCGCTCGTCATAACTCTCCACTGCCACCTTGGCACGCTCGCCCGGCTTGCGGGCTACTCCCTTGATGGTGATCAATCCATCATGGATCTCCGGGATCTCCATCTCAAAGAGACGACTCAAGAAGCGGGGATCTGTACGCGACAAGATCACCTTTGGATTGCCATTCTTATCGTCTACCTTCTTCACGATGGCTCTTACCATGTCTCCCTTGTGGAAGAAATCACCCGGGATCTGCTCCTCCTTGGGAAGAAGCAACTCATTTTCATCCTCGTCGAGAAGCAACATCTCGCGCTTCCAGATCTGGTGAACTTCGCCGGTGATCACTTCACCCTCCATCTCTTTGAACTTGGCAGAGATGGCATTCTTCTGAAGTTCCAAGATCTTCGATTGGAGAGTCTGACGAAGTGTCAGGATGGCACGACGTCCGAATTTCTCAAAATATATCTGCTTGGCAACTTCTTCGCCGATCTCGCACTCCGGGTCGATCTCACGAGCCTCGGTAAGCCCGATCTGTGTGTTGGGGTTCTCTACCTCGCCATCTGACACTACATTCAGGTTCTGGTAGATCTCACAGTCTCCCTTGTCGGGGTTCATGATCACGTCGAAATTGTCGTCCGTCCCGAATTGATTGCTTAGCACCTTGCGGAATGACTCCTCAAGCACTGATATCAGGGTGGTCTTGTCGATGTTCTTGAGCTCCTTGAACTCTGCAAAACGATCGACCATATTTACAGTCTCTACTTTTTTTGCCATTAGAGTTTATGCTATATATATTTTGAATTATGGTTTGCTGTTTATCTCATTCTTTTGTATTCGAACTCTAAACTTTTGTATTCGCGCTCTAAAATTCGAGGTCATAGCAGACGCTCTTCACGTCGCTGTAGGCGAACTCTTCTCTATGAGTTTCTTCGACAGGCCGCTTCGCACCCTCCCGCTTCACCTTGACTTGCATCTCGATGGCGAAATGATCTTCCTCAGCTTCGGTCAGCACGCCATGAAGCTTGCGGCCGTCGCGTGTCAACACCTCCACCTTGTTGCCGAGGTTCTTGCGATATTGTGCCAAAATCTTGAAGGGGGAGGTGAGACCTGCCGAACCGACCTCCAACTCATAGTCCTCATCATCGCGCGAAAATGCCGATTCGATATCGCGCGACAATTCGACACAAAAGTCGATGTCGATGCTTTCCATGGAGTCTATCTCCACCTTTATCTCGTTCTGAGCGCTGACAGTAAGGTCTACTAAAAAGCACTCCGTGTCTTGCAACCTCTCTTCGATCCAGGCTTGCAATGCTTGCTTGTCTATCATTGTCAATAATATAAAAGTCGGAGGAGACTTGCGCCCCCTCCGGAATTCGTAGTGCAAAGTTAATAAATAATTATCGCTTAACATAATCAGGTCTTACTTGTAGGCAATATTTTGCCTGTTTTATACCCCTATTTATGATTAGTTAAGAAAGATTAACTAAAATTAACTATAATCTATTCTCCAAAAACCTCTCCACTCTCCGCTCTCCACTACACTATCTCGATGTCAAGGCGCTTGAGGGCCTCGCCAAGTTGGGGGTTGACTTCGGCGGTCTTCTTGAGGAACTCGAAGGGGGTGAGGTATTTCACCGTCTCGGCAGCGGGGTTGATTTCGGCTTTGATGGTGAGGAAGTCGTTGTGGAGTCGTTCGCGCAGGAAGGCGAGGAGTCGAGTCATACCCATCTCGAAGGCTTGCTGCTGGGCGGGGTGGTCGAC
The DNA here is from genome assembly GCA_051878555.1 of Lepagella sp. Lineage (GTDB taxonomy): Bacteria > Bacteroidota > Bacteroidia > Bacteroidales > Muribaculaceae > Lepagella. The sequence continues at coordinate 5,240 of JBJEKI010000133.1, forward strand.
CATAACGGCATATTCGGTGTCATTGCGGCGAGTAGGGCGACCTACGCGCATGGCGCTGACCAGAATCTTCTGGTCGGGGATGGTGGCGATATAGTCGTTCCAAGCCTGCATGAAGTCTTGGTCGCTAAACTCTTGGCGTTGGCGTTCGATGCCGACGACGCGGGTGTCGGTTTCCTTCTTGAGGGAGAAGGATTGGGGGCGTCGCGAGGCGGGTCGTTGGCCGGCGGCAGGGGCAGATGCGGCGGGAGTATGTGTCTGAGCCGGAGTGGCAGTTTGAGCCGGAGCGGCAGGTGATGCGGGTTGTACCTGACGAGCATAGCCGACGGCAGGGGATTGGGCTGCCGCTATCGGTTCTGCTGCCGAGGCGGCGGTGGCTCTTGGTTGTTCCGAGGGATTCCGCAGAGCCACAGGGCGGTCGGAGATATCAAAAGGGGGCTGTGCCGGTTTGAGAAGTTGCGACAAGCGAATCAGTGTTACCTCCACCAAAAGTTGCTTGTTGGTGGCGGAGCGATATGCTTGGTCGCAGTCGTTGAGGAGTTTGAGAGCGGCATAATACCACTGTATGGGGAGCGACTTGGCTTGCTGATTGAGTTGGGCATTGACATCGTCGGGGGTCTCCAAGAGGGAGAGGGTGCGAGGGTCGAGAGCCACCATCAGGTCGCGGATATGCTGTGCGAGGCTATTGATGAAGAAGAGGGAGTCGAAGCCACGGTCGCGGATCTCCTTATATAATAGGAGAGAAGTGGCGGCATCGCATTTGGCGAAGGAGTCGACGAGCCGGAAGAAATAGTCATAATCGAGCACGTTGAGATTGCTGATAGTCGACTCGTAGGTGATGTTGCCCTGGGTGGAAGTTGCCATCTGATCGAAGATGGAGAGGGCGTCGCGCATGGCGCCGTCGGCCTTGCGTGCGATCACGCCGAGGGCTTTGCGGTCGGCGGTGATACCCTCCTGCTCGGCGACGTATGCGAGGTGATCCACCATATCATTGATGGTGATGCGCTTGAAGTCATAGATCTGACAGCGGCTCAGGATGGTGGGTATCACCTTATGTTTTTCGGTGGTGGCGAGGATAAAGATGGCGTAGGAGGGGGGCTCTTCGAGGGTCTTTAGGAAGGCGTTGAAGGCTTGCGACGAGAGCATGTGGACCTCGTCGATGATGAAGACGCGATACTTGCCGACTTGCGGGGGGATGTTTACCTGGTCGGTAACGGCGCGGATATCATCGACGCTATTGTTGGAGGCGGCGTCGAGTTCGATAAGGTTGAAAGAGTTGCCATGGTCGATCGACTTGCAAGACTCGCATTCGCCGCAGGCTTCGCCATCGGCAGTGGGGGAGAGGCAGTTGATGGTGCGGGCGAAGATGCGGGCGCAGGAGGTCTTGCCCACGCCGCGGGGACCGCAGAAGAGATAGGCATGCGCCAAGCGCCCAGACTCGATCGCTCCCTTCAGCGTGGTGGTCAGATTCTGCTGTCCCACCACCGAACGGAATGTCGCCGGACGATACTTGCGCGCACTTACGATATATTGATTGCTCATTGTGGAGTTGGAATTATATCTGTAAAGACAGTTTCGGTTGTATCTGCAAATTTAGCGATAATCTTTTGAAAAACAAACTTCACCTAAGAGCTCAATCGATTTTTGCAAATAAAAATGTTTATAAAACAGGGAAAATTTTTTCAAAAATGAAGAAAGGTTCATTGATATTAAAGAAGATTTGTTATAAGGCGGAAAAAGTAATTTTTTGTGGATAAAAAAATTACATAACTTTGCGGTCGAATAGTTGAAACAGTTAGATTATGCTTCCGAGTCGTCGGTGGCTTCGTTCCGGCGACTCGGAAGGATGATAACTAAAAAGCGAATCAAATGGACAGAGTAAAGCAATTGCTCAATGAAGAGGGTAAATATAAGTTGAGCACCGATATTATGGATAAGTTTCTCGCCAAGGCAGACTTGATCGTTCTGAAGAAGGATCAGGTGGTAGTCGACGAGGGAGAGGTCAACAAGGACATCTATATAGTGAAGGATGGCATCATCGCTTATACCTATATGGATGGGAGTGATGAGCGTTGTTACGCCTTTGCCTTGCCGGCATCGATTATCTTTTCGACGGCATCTTATTATATGGGTGAGCCTTCGTTCTATCGCATAGTGGCATGCACTCAGACCGAGTTGCTCCACATCTCGCAGCGCGATTATGACGAAATGATACGTACATATCCCGAATTTGCACAGTATGTGCTGAGCATTGCGATCAACCAGCTCTATCTGATAGAGAGAAAAAACATAGTGATCAATGGCACTACGACCGAGAAATTTAAGCAGCTGTTGAAGAATCGCCCCGAGATCGTAAGGAACGTAACAAGCAAGCTTATAGCTTCTTACCTCGGCATCACACAGCAGCATCTCTGCCGACTCAAACGCCAATTAATGTAAATTTTATATGCTGTATAGTGAAAATATGAACATTTGTTAATCTTTTAAGCCGTTTTGTCGTTTACTTTTGCCACATAAACAATCGGATTGGTATACAAAACGACACGATTGTTTGAAAAATTGTAGAAAATTCATAGTATTCACCTAAAAACATAGATCTTATGAAAAAATCTTTACAAAAAGCAGCGTTAATGCTTTCGATGGCAACTCTGATGGGTATCTCTACCGCTAACGCAGAGGTAACCGTAGTTCCCACTACCTATACTCACAACGGAGATACTTATGTAATGGAGTCGATGAACAACTATGACACCAAGTCCGGTGGCGCGCTCTATCAGCAGACAGAGAACACCTTCAACGATCAGCACCTCATCGAGACTTCGATCACCAAGAACTGGGATCCCGTATGGGAAGCGTTCTCTCCCAAGAGCAGATATGACTATGAATATGATGCCGAGGGCAGAATTACCAAGTCTATCGCATACAACAATACCGCTGCAGATCCCGCCAACGAAGAGCCGGTATGGACTATCTACAACTATTATACCTACACCTACGATGAGAATGGCAACCTCACTCTCAAGGAGAACACTCGTAACTCTAACGGTGAGTACTTCGTTACCGAGCATCGAGAGTATGTATATGACGAAGATGGGCACCTCGCTACTGAGACTGTTGCTTCCGCTTGGAGCCCTACTGCCGAGCTCGCTGTTAACTCTCAGATTCTCTATACTGAGTATGACGAAAATGGCCGCAACACCAAGTATGAGGTAAATGGACTTTACAACGGCGAAGTTTATTCTACTACCTATTATGAGAATATCTATGATGAGAATGGCAACCTCACCAGCAATGCCGGTTATAAGAAGGATGAGAATGAGGAGATGGTAAAGCAAAACGAAGTCATCCTCGTCTATACTGAAGATAATCAAGTGATGGTAGAGTTCTACTACAAAGCCGATAATTACACCGGCCAATGGGGTCCCTTCTATCGTTGGGATTACACCTACGATGAGACCAATAAGTATCCCGTTGAGAAGACTTATCACGTATATTCTATCGACTACACCACTGAAAGCACTTACAACACTTACGAATATAACTGGGTGCTTGTAGAGTCTTCAGCAGTTAAGAATATGGCTATGGACAGCAAGCTCGCTATCAACGTAGTCAACGATGAGGTGATGGTGAACTATCCCGGACAGATCCAGGGCATCGCCATCTATGATATGAATGGTTGCGCTCTCCGCACTCTCAACGGTGCTATCGCCAACAACGTACACCTCAATGTAGCCGGTCTCGGCGAGGGCTGCTATGTAGTAGTCGTGAAGGGTGATGCCGGCGTGAAGGCTCAGAAGGTAGTGCTCTAAGATAATAGATCTTAATGTAAATCAATCAGATATAATCACTCATTATTAAGATATAGCGACATGAAAAAGTTCTTTTTGATAGCAGCAAGCTTGCTTTTGACTCTTCCCGGAGTAATGGCGCAAGAGCTCTACTGCACAAAGGCTCAAAATATCGCAAAGCAGACTCGCGAGGCTGAGGAGTTGACATGGATGCAATATTGCGATCATACCACCACCACAGTGATGGGTGTCGGCACAAAGTATCAGAGCAATACTCTCGCCGCCTTGACTCAGTTCAAGACTTCGACTCTCTCGCAGTATGAGGGTAAGTCGATCTCGATGGTGGCTATCCGTGTATATTCCACTCTCCCCAATGTGACTGTGTTCGTACAGAAGGGTAGTGATGTCAATGATGCCGAGATCCTCGCTGAGGTTGAGGTGGCTCAGTTGGCTGCCGGTTGGAATATCGTGAAGTTTGACACTCCGATTGAGATCGATGCCACCACTCCCATGGGTGTAGGCTATCGCGCTTACGACACCGCTCAATATCCTATCGGCTTTGATGGCAAGACATTCGTGCCCAACACTTCTTATCTGAAGGTGGCTGACCAGGATTATTCCACTGCCGACGTGGGTTGGGGCAATCTTATGATCCGTGCTCTGGTCGATGGCGACGGAGCTCCCTTGGGTTATAATCTTGCTCTCGATAAGTTCGATCTCCCCCGCAATGTTGCTCTCAATGAGCCGGCTAAGGTGACTCTTCGGATGACCAACAATTCTTTTGAGACTATCAATAACTTCACCTACGAGTTGACTTCCAATGGTAATGTCAAGGAGTATGTGGCAACTCTGGATGAGCCTATCGCCAATAACTCTTCAGCATCTTACAGCTTCTATACAGAGCCTGTAACCGAGGAAACCACCTACGAGATCAAGATTACCAAGGTGAATGATCATGAAAATCTCGGAGTCAACATCCAGTCGAAGGATGTCGTGCCTTACGATGCCAGCGAGACTTTCGATCGCTATATCTTGATTGAGAAATTTACCGGACAGGCTTGCGGTTATTGTCCGAGCGGCGAGTATGCTATCCTCAATGCCATCGCCGGTCATGAAGATCGCGTAGTGCGTATCGACCATCACCATGGTTATACCAAGGATATCTTCACTATCGAAGAGAGCACTAATATCGGTACTGCATTCGGTGTGAACTCTGCTCCTCAGTGCATGGTAGACCGTCGAGTTCAGGAAGAACGTGAGAATACAGCATACGCCGACGTTCACTTCCACCCCGGCTATCTCACCGAAGAGATGGTAATCAACGAGATCTCTCGTCCCGCATTCGTGACTGTAGAAATCGAACCCTCATACAATGAAGATACCAAAGAGGCTACCATCAAGGTGAGTGGCGAATCCACTCGCGACATGGCCGGTGCTCGCATCAATGTCTGCCTCGTGCAGAGCGGCTATGAAGCCTACCAGAACAGCGCCGATGCCTCTTGGCGTCACAATGATTTCCCCATCGACTATATGACTGATTATGCCGGTGATGAGATCACTTGGAATGAGGATGGTACCTATGAATATACCTACACCTACACTATCGCTGACGAATATGGCAAGGTCGTGTCCGACGCCACCAAGATGGATGTCGTAGCCTTCCTCTCATATTGGAATGACGATAACAAGGAGGTGCTCAACGCCGGTGTCAAGAAGCTGATACCCGAGGATTCGGCAGTAGCCCAGATCCTTGACTCTGCCAAGGTTAGCTTCGGCGTGGCAGGCGGGCAGTTTGTAGTCAACAACTCGGCAGACGTGGAGGTATATACCATCAGTGGTATCCGCGTAGCCAACCGCTCGCTCAGCGCAGGCACTTACATCGTGAAAGCTATGGCCGATGGCCAAGCATTCATCCGCAAGATGACTATCCGCTAAACTATTATTTGATCATAAATTCAATTAAGCAGGCACTAAAAATTGCTTTATTATCGTCCGTAAGGTAAGGTTCGGATTGATTAAACTATTGAAAGTAAAGGGCTCGATGAGAATCGAGCCCTTTATTCAGTTCGCCCTACCGCCACCTCTCCACTCGAAAGAGAGCTAAAGCTCTCTCACAGAACCAATCCGCACGAGAAAAATATGTGCGGTTTTCTTGCTTTTTGGCGAATTTTTTAGTACCTTTGCCTAATGTTTTGAGAGTTTGCTATTCGTCCGATTGATTCGCATTACTATTCGCATTATTATTCACACTTTTAGACTTTTATCCTTTATTTTTCGATGAAAAGTAAAACTCTTAAAGCCGGGCTCGGTTGGGCTGTCGGGATCGTGGGGTATTACCTATGGTTTCAGGCCTTCTATAATGCCGTGCGCTTCGGTGAGGTATTTCCTTATACCGATGCTGCCGATATGATGGCGGCAATGGCGCATAATTTTACGCCCGTGCTCTCGGTGTTCCTTCTCAATCTCCTTATCGTCTTCAAGATCGTGAGGATTAAGAGCCAATTGCTCAAGATCTTTGTCGATGTGGTGCTCTCGATTTTTGCAGCATGCCTCGTTAACTGGGCATATCTGATCATCATCGGTGCGTTCCGCAAGGCGGGTGTCGACTGGGCGGGCAGCATCCTGAATGACATCATCGTGCTGCTCGGTGTCGAGATGGTATATTATTTCAAACGCCTCTCCAAGGCCCGCGAAGAGGTGGAGAAAACTCGCCTCCAAGCCCTCCAATATCGCTATGATGCCCTCAAGGCGCAGATCAATCCCCACTTTCTCTTCAACTCCCTCAACCTTCTCTACTCACTGATTTCTATCGATGCCATCCGCTCCAAGCAGTTCATCCTCGAACTCTCACGTATGTATCGCTACATCATGATCCATCAGAACGACGACCGGGTGAGTGTCGAGGAGGAGTTTAAATTCTTGGAGTCTTATATCTCGGTGCTTAAGATGAGATATAACAACAAATTTGAGGTTGTGATGACCGGAGTGCCTGAGAGCGACAAGCAGATCGTGCCCTTCACCATGCAGCTACTTATCGAGAATGTCACCAAGCATAATGCCATCACCTCCAAGTCGCCGATGACCGTCACTATCGACATCACCCCCGACGGCATCACCATCACCAACCCCCTGAATCCCAAAGAGTCAGAATCTTCCGGCCATGTCGGTCTGACCTATCTCTCACAGCTTTACAAAGCGCACGGCCGTGAGTTCTCCGCCCGGAAAGGAGTGAACGAGTTTGTGGCTCGTATCCAATATCTCTGAAGTTAGTTATTAGTTAATAGATATTAGTTATTAGATATACAACAACATATATCCGCTATGAAATATGCTATAATCGAGAATGAAAAATTCGCCATGATCAATATTCGTGAAGTTATCAAGAGTGTGCGTCCCGATTACACTTGTGTATTTACAGCTGAAACAATCGAGGAGTGTGTCGAATATTTCAGCCGAACCCCGGATGTGCAGTTGATATTCATGGACATCGAACTCGACGATGGCAACTGCTTCGAGATCTTCCGTCAGGTCGACATAAAGACGCCGATTATCTTCACCACCGCTTATAATGAATATGCCATCCAGGCATTTAAGGTGAACAGCATCGACTATCTGCTCAAGCCTGTGGCGGAAGAGGATGTGGAGCGTGCCATCAAGAAGTATGAGACGATTCACTCCGCTCCGGCGCTCCCTGACTATCAGGAGATTGCCAATCGTCTCGCCCCGAAGCCGACACGTCGACGCATCCTGATCAGCGATAAGAATGGCTATTCCTTCGTGACTACCGACGAGATAGCATGGTTCGAAGCTGAAGATAAGTATGTGTCGATAGTTCTCAACAGTGGCGATCGCCTCTTCACTGACTTCGCCTCCCTTTCCGACGTGATCGAGGTGCTCGACCCCGACCGATTCTTCCATATCTCACGCAATGTCGTAGCTTCGATCGACTCGATTGCCAAGATTTCAAAGTTCTTCAAGGGGAGGCTTCAAGTAGATATCATAGCTTCCGACAAGACCCGAACCGAGATGGTGAGTGCAGCTCGCAGGGTGGACTTCCTCGAGTGGCTCGGACACACTAAGAAAAGCAAATTGTAACTAAAATAGTACAAAACCGCACAAAATGAAAAATTGTGCGGTTTTGTACTATCAATTTGATAAAAATATCGTTCCAATTCATTACCTAAAATGTTAAGCTCTTCCGCCAATAATCCTAATTCGTCGGTTTTTCGTTGATTAAATTTCCGACACTTGCTAACTTGCCGCCGCAAACCAAAAAACGACGCAAGAGCAGACATGTCAGAACAAACAGAACCCACAGAGCACTCATCGCGCTATCTCATCCTTGAAGACTCCTATTATACGGCGCTCGATATCCAAGAGACCATGAGGCGTCTTCGGCCCGGCTTTCAACTTATGGATATCACCGACGACACAGCCGAGGCCATAAGGCGGATTCGCCGGCAGGGAGTGGATATGATGATCGCCGACACCTCAGCGAGCGATGGCGACTCTATCGGCAAACTGACTGATGCCTCAATCAGCACACCGGTAATCTTTATCTCCGAGTGCCGAGACTCGATGGAGAGAGCCAAGCGACTCAATATGATAGACTATATACTCAAGCCGGTGACTCTCAGTGACTTGAGGTGTGCTCTCAGCCGATATGACATACTGAAACAACATAATTACTAATCCATAAATCACTTTTCTATGAAAAGATTTACTTTTTCTTTAGCATGCGCTGCACTCCTTTGCAGCCAAGCCATAGCCGAAGATCCTATCACCATAGAGGGTCTGAACTATGAACTTAACCAGGAACTGAAGACTGCCACAGTGGTAGCCGGCACTTATACCGGTGATATCGTGATTCCCGAGGCTATCACAGTCGAAGAGGAGAATTACGATGTGAAGCAAATTGGAGCAAACGCCTTCAAGCAACAGACCATCACCTCAGTGGTAATCCCCAACTCCGTCGACTCAATCATGACTGCCGCCTTTATGAGCTGTCGCCAAATGACAACTCTTAATTTGGGTACAGGCGTAAAGTATTGCGGTAAAGGCGCTTTCGCTGGTTGTACGGCATTGAAAAACCTCAATATCACCGACCTCTCGGCATGGTGTGGAATCGAGTTCTATGACTATAACGCCAACCCTGCCAACTTCACCAAAGCAATTACCCTGAATGGTGAGATTATCACCGACCTTGTGATCCCCAATGATGTAGAAGAGATCAAGAATTATGCATTCTATAATGTCAACAATCTCCAATCCATCACTTTTGGATCCGGCGTGAAGAAGATCGGCGACAGTGCATTCTATTATTGCTATAATGTGCCTTCTCTCACCATCCCTGCTAATGTAACAGAGATCGGTACAGGCACCTTCTCCAGCATGCGTGGCGTCACTGAGATGACCATCGAAGAGGGCTTGGAGTCCATCGGTACTGATGCTTTCAGGGGTTGTCAAGGTCTCACCGCAGTTACCTTCCCAGCTTCGCTTAAGAAGATTGGAGCTACTGCCTTCGCATCTTGCAGCGCATTGGAAGAAGTTTCCTTTATTTGTGGTGTTGACACTATTGCCAAAGATGCATTCTCTCTCAATAACAAGATCGCCAAAGTCAATGTCACCAGTCTCGAGGAGTGGGCTAAGATCAATTTTGAGACAATCAAATCCAATCCTGTAAATGTCAGCAAGACTCTCTATGTCGACGGCGAAGAACTCACTGCTATTGAAGTGCCTGAAGGTGTAGAAGAGGTGAAGAATTTTACTTATTGTGCTCTCCCTCAAGTCACAAGCATTACTCTTCATGAGGGCCTCAAGGAGATCGGTAACAGTGCTTTTTGGTCTTGCTCGGGTGTCGAGACTATTACCATCCCCGAGAGCGTGACTCGCATCGGTGATGCCGCTTTCCAAAGCTGCTCCGCCCTCACTTCAATCAATATTCCTGCCGCTCTCGACACTATCCCCGCCAATATGCTCAATAAGTGTGCTAAACTCCCCTCTGTCGAAATCCCTGAAAATGTAAAATATATCGGCGACTTCGCATTCTCCGGATGTAGCGAACTCGAGACTGTCGTTTTCCCAAAAAATATAGAATATGTCGGTAACTATGCCTTGCAGAACTGCGCAAAACTTGAACGCATCGTATTCCCCAAAGCTGTCGAAGTGAAGATGGGTATGTGCCAAGGTTGTACCGCTTTGAAGCGTGTCGTAATTCAGAACTCTGAGAAGAATGTCGGTTATAACGCCTTCGGCAACTGCTCAGCTCTCGAAGAGGTCTGGATTAATACTCCCTTTGTGGCATACAGCCAATTCAGCACAATGACCGCTCCTACTTATTACGTGCCTTATGGCAGCGTGGATACGTGGAAGGAGAAGTGCCCCAACAATACTTTCAAGGAGTGTAGTACTTTGGAAACTGACGAGAATGGTTATACCACCTATTATATCTATGCTGACTATTCTATGCCCTTAGGTTTCGAGGGTTGTGCCATCACCGGCGGTTGGACCCGCTATGATGGTGTCAACAAGCTCGTGAAGGGAGATGTCTTCGAAGAGGGTAGCACAGTGCCTTACGATACTCCTCTCTTAATCTCCGGCGAGCCCAATACCTTCGCTATGTTTGAAGTGATCCGCGATCATGGCGACCGCTTCGATGGCGAGAATGCTCTCCGCGGCTCTAACAATGGCGATATCGTAATGATCGACGACCGCAAGGCTTATTTCATGCTCGGTTATGACGAATATGGCGCTGAATATGGCTTTATGCCCGTGCTTGAAATCAATGCGTTCGAGGTGCCGGCTCACACAGCTTATCTCGCCATCCCCGCTGAAGATGCAGCTGAGTTCGGTTATCAGATCCGCTTCTATGGCGACGAGGAGGAAGATTTCCGACCCAGCAGCGTAAACACTATCGACACTGACCATACTCGCACCATCGACGCTATCTATCGCATCGACGGCACAAGAGTCAATGCCAATGCCATCGAACAGCTTGCCCCCGGCTTCTATATCATCGACGGCGAAAAAGTAATGGTGAAATAATAATGTCTTCATAATCAATCGGATGACAATGAAAACCAACCTCAATCTGATACGGATAGCAGTCTTGGCACTGCTATCCGTGATCACCCTCCGCGTGTCGGCGGCTACAATCACCGCCGATGGCATCAATTATGATGTCTCACTTTCCGATAACACTGCTACTCTCGTGGCCGGCACTTATACCGGCGAAATTAATATCCCTGCCACGTTTACCTACAATGACAGAGAATTTACTGTCACAGCCATAGGCGAAAGCGCTTTCGATTCATCTTCCGTAACGAAGGTGACAATCCCCAACACTGTGACAAGTATCGCCAAAGCCGGATTCGCTAATTGCCAATATCTTCAAAGCATCGACCTCGGCACCGGTTTGGTAACAATTGGAGAATACGGTTTCTTCTATTGCAAAAGTTTGCCGAGCATCACTATCCCCGCTTCGTTACGTTCGATCGGATCGATGTCGTTCTATGAATGTGTATCGCTAAAAAGAGTCGATATTACAGATGTTAACTCTTGGATGAAGATAGAGTTTCTCGACATTCAAGCTAACCCGGTTAGCCGTAGCGGCAATCTATATTTAAATGGCGAACTGCTGAAAGAAGTAGATGTCCCTGCGGAGATCACCGACTTGCAAAACTATGTGTTCAACAATTGCCAGTGCTTAGAGAAAATTACTCTACATGAGGGATTGAAGACCATCGGCAATTTCGCTTTCCAGACTTGTGTCAATCTCAAGGGTATCGTAATTCCCAACAGCGTGACAAGCGTAGGACGTAATCTCTTCAACAATTGCTTCTATATGGAATCGGCTGTGGTCGGTTCCGGTCTCACCGAGCTCCCTCTCAATATGTTCTTGTCTTGCTTGAGACTCTCTGATATCACTATTCCCGAGAGTGTGACCACTATAGGCGAAAATGTTTTCTTCGCTTGCGATAAGATCGAGAACCTTGATTTCCTTCCATCTTCGATCAGAAAAATCGGATCATCTGCCTTCCGTAGTTGCTATGGCTTGAAATCAGCCAAAATTCCCTCGAAAGTTACCGTTATCGAACATAACACATTTAGTGATTGTAAGGTCTTGGAATCGGTGGAAATTCCTCCCTATTGCAACACTATCGATATGCAAGGTTTCGCTGAATGTCCTATGCTCTCTTCGATCAATCTACCCTCCAAACTCACCACTATCGGTATGGGTGCATTTATGGGCTGTAAGGCTCTGCAATCGATTACTATTCCTTCGGGCAATCAGATTGTTGCTTACAAGACTTTCTATGGATGTGAAAGTCTTACGGAGGTTTCCATCCCTCAGACTGTCAGCACAATAGACCTTTGTGCATTCGGGGGGTGCAAGTCGCTCGAATCTATAAAACTCCCTACCTTCCTCACCGAAATGGGTGACTCTGCTTTCGTCAATTGCGAAGGATTAAAGTCTTTCAACATTCCTATCCAGGTTAAAACTCTTCGTAATGGTCTGTTGAAAAATTGCAAGTCATTGACAAGTATATTGCTGCCTCCTCAGATCACTTCGATCGGTAATGAAACTTTTGCCGGGTGTGAGAGCCTTACAACCATTGAGTTCCCTGCTACTATTACCGCTCTTGGCATAGGCGTAGTGGCCGGTTGCACAGGCTTAGAGGAGGCTATTATCCCCGAATCGGTCGAAACAATTGACCATCAAGCATTCCAGGGATGTAGCTCATTGAAAGAGATTATTCTGCCTGAAAATCTAACCACTATCGGCGAGTTTGCTTTCGATGGGTGTAGTTCTCTGACTTCCATTACGATTCCCGATAAAGTGAAAGTATTGCCCAAGAATTCACTATCCAATTGCGCCGAATTGCAGGAGGTGCACCTCCCCTTCGCTCTCGAAACTATGGGCTATCAAGCTCTCGCCAAGAACCCTAAACTCACCGAGCTATATATCCCACAGAATGCTCTGCTCGCCGAGTGGAAGGCTTTCGACGGTTGCACCGGCCTCAAGAAGGTCTCTTCTTCTTCCCCCAAGTTGGTGATCCGCAATAATTCTTTCGATGCTTGCACCGCGCTCGAGGAGATATGGCTCAATGTCGATGCCCCCTACGAGATGAAGTTCCCCACCGGTGTTACTCCCAAGCTATATGTGCCTTACGGCTATGCTTCCGATTGGCAAACTCAATACCCTAACAATGAGGTAAAGACTTGCGGTACAATTACTTTGCCCTACGGCGAAAAGTATGCCACCTATTACACTTCGGGTGAATATACCATGCCTGAAGGGTTGAAGGGTGAGATCATCGTCGGCGTTGACAACGACAATGAACGTGTTATCACCGAAGAGGCATTTGCCGCCGGTGAGACTGTCCCCTCCAAGGCTGCATTGCTGATCTATGGAGATGGAACTCGTATGTTCGAGGTGATAGAACCGACTCAGACCGAATACACCTCCGACCTCAACATGCTTCGCGGCACAGATAAGACGGAAGTCTTCGAAACTATCCCCAATGAACGCTACTATCGATTGTCATACAATAGCGACGACGAATATGGCTTCTTCTATGGCATATCCAGTGGTAAAGCATTTGAGAATGTAGCCCACGAAGCATACATGGCAGTGCCGGTAAAACAAGCCTCCTTCTTCGGATATGTGTTGACCGACACCGAACCGACCCGCCGTGTAGAGCTTCCCGTAGAGCAAGGAGTCAGCGAGATATACACCATCGACGGCCGTCGTGTGACAGTAGAAGATCCGTCACAACTCGCACCCGGCATCTACATCATCAACGGCAAAAAGATAGCCATCAACCGCTAACCAAGTGGCAAGACAATCAGAGCCAAAAACTCTGAGACAACAAGACCATCAGAGCCAAAAACTCTGAGACTGAAAGAAAAACCGAGATAGAAACAATAAGCAAACCCAAGCGAGGCGCCCTCCCCAAGAGCGAGGCGCCCCGCTTTTTATATATCCAACCCGAGCCCGCTTCCCCTCCACTCGAAGGAGAGCTAAAGCTCTCTCACAGAACCAATCCGCACCCGGGAGAAAGGAGAAGAGGAGAGAAAGAGGAGGGAGAGAAGGGAAGGGAATGAGACGGGGGCGAGGTGTGGTTTGCCGCGGATTGGTTCTGTGCGCGAGCTTTAGCTCGCGAGTGCCGGAGTGGCCCCCGTTAGGGCGGTTCCCCGTCAGGTGTGGCGTTCTGTGTCTGAGTAGGTGGCAAGGAGTGGGCTTTTTAGTGGGCTTTTGAAAAAAACAGGCCTTCCCCTTGCGCCTTGCCGCTTTTTTTATTACTTTTGCTTTCTCTCTCCTCTCTCTCTTCTCCCTCTCCTCCCTCTCCTCCCTCTCTTCAGTCTTTTATTTTATTTTATCTATCTCTTTTTATTCATTTTAATTCTTGGGCTTATGGCGGGATTTTCGCATAAATACACGCGGCGGTGTTTTGGCCATGACTATAAAAGCAGGTGTATTTATATGATCACTATCCTGAAGTCGCCTGAAGCCCCTTCGTTCTCTTCTATAGCCCCCGATCCAGGTTCTGCCAAACTGAAGCCCATTGTCACTCTGTCCCCACTCGGCAAAATTATCGCCGAGTGCATCAACAATCTCAGCCTTGATTTTCCAGACGTTAAAGTCCTCTGCTATGTCATTATGCCGGATCATATCCACCTCGAACTCTTCGTTACCCGGCAAATGGATATCCCTTTAGGCTCGGTTATCGCCCCTTTTAAGTCTGCTTGCACTCGCCTCTATTGGGCGAAATTCCCCCAATCCACCCTCACGCTCGGCGGCAAGTCGATCTTCCTCGGCGGCTTCAACGACAAAATAGCCCTCCGTGCCGGAGCCAAAGATGCCTTCTTCAACTATATCCTCGACAACCCGCGTCGTTACTTGGTGAAGAAACTCTATCCTGAATACTTCTACCATAAATTGGTGATAAAGATCGGTGAAAAGAGCTATGGCCTATATGGCAATATCTTCCTGCTTGACAATCCGATAAAGTCATTTGTCAAGCTCAGCAGGGTGAGGAGCAACACTCCCGACCTTGCCGCGAAAAACAGGGAATGGAGGGAGACAATCCGCAGCGGCGGGGTGTTGGTCTCGCCATTTATCAATCCCTACGAGAGGGAATATCGCGACATGGCCATCCAAGCACAGACCGGTATTATACAGATCGTAGACTATCGTTTCTCCGACCGGAGCAAGCCTTACAAAGAGCTATTCGACCTATGCGCCGAAGGGCGCCTCCTGATCATCAGCACCGAAGAATACGCGATGCCCAACCGCGGAATGAACCACGACCACGCCATGGAGCTAAACGCCATAGCCGAACAAATAGCGCAACTAACTCCCGGTGCCGCCCAACTCCACCCCAAAGAGGGCTAAAAGGAGGAGAGCTAAAGCTCTCTCACAGAACCAATCCGCACCCGGGAGAGAAGGCGAGAGGGAGAAGGAAGGATAGAGAAGAATAGAGGAGAGAAGAGAAGAGGAGAGGGGAGAAGGAGAGAAGAAGTAAGAGGAGAGAAGATAAGAAAGAAGAGGGGGAAGGAAGGGAATGAGACGGGGGCGAGGTGTGGTTTGCCGCGGATTGGTTCTGTGCGCGAGCTTTAGCTCGCGAGTGCAGGAGTGGTTCCCCGGTCAGGAGTGGTTCCCCGGTCAGGAGTGGCATTCTGTGCCGGAGTAGTGTCCCGTGCCGGAGTGTTTTTTTGAGTGGGAGGAGTGGCTTTTCATCTGTCCTGATCTCTTAGTTAGAGATTTGGAATTAGTAGCAAAAATAGTAAAAATTATTTATATTGTAAGGAATTTTAACTCATTTTTTTGAAGATTTTAATACAAAATTATGGCTTAAACTGCATATCTTGACATAATGCGATCTTTTATCTCATTGATTTAAAGCAGTATATGTATTCATCCAAATCTCTAACTAAGAGATTTGGATGAATACCCATTTTTGGGGAACAAAAATTCGTTTTTTAACCTACTAATTTCGATCGTCAATGAGACTTCATTCGCTTGTCGCTTCATCGCTCGCTCTCGCTGCTCTGCTTGCAGCTTATAGCCCTATCTATGCCCAAAATAGTAGGCTTAATGTCTCCAAATTCCTGAACTATAAGCAGCCGGTGACTCCGCAGCTCCTCGATAATTACCTCTTCTCTACATACGATGCCGCAGGTAAGAAGGCTTATAACCTCAAGGGTTTCGAGATCGCCAATCCGGGTGGCAAGATCGTTGAAATCAAGGTGAACCCCGCCGGCGCCTCTTATGCTCTTATCTTCAATAGCGGTAAGCAAAACTCTCTCAAAGTCTATGACACCTATCAGAGCAATAAAGTCTTGTTCGACTTGGAAAAGACTATCAATCCGGTGTCAATGGCTTATTCGGCTGACAGCCGTCTGCTTTATGTCGCTGACCTCTACTCCTCGCTCAAGGTATATGACACCAAGAATATGATGCTTATCGACCAATGGGCGATCCCCGCAGCTCTCTCCAAGATGACTTCCAGCCGTAATGGCTATTACATCGCCGGTTGCTACGACACCAAGCTGATCATCCTTAACCCCGAAAGCAAAAGCGTGAGACACACCAAGTCGTTTAAGTCGTCGATCATCGATCTCTCCTTCTCTGAGGATAGTTCTTTGCTCGCCGTTCTCCTTTCGGATGGTGATGTCGAAGTATTGAGCACACGCGATTTCAATGGTATATCGCCGACGATCAGTCGTGCCGGTGCCAACGCCGTGGCTATCCACCCGGAGAACAAATATGTAGCCATAGCCAAGAATGGCAACGAAGTGGAACTCGTTAATATCACCGACCCCAAAGAAACCGCCTCCCTCGCCGAACCCGACGGCAAGGTGAGCTATGTGCGATTCCTCAAAGATGAAAAAGAAAATATCTACCTGACATTCAACGCGCTGAACGCTATCAAATATCGACTCCTCAAGGGACTTATGCCCAACTACACCAAGATGATCCGCGAAGAGGTGTTGATGCGTATGGAAGAATGGTCGAAGATGGCACCGGGAGAAACGGAAAAGGAATATCTCGCCCGTGTCAATGACGAATCGCGACTCATGCAGGCACGCCTCTTCGAAGAAGAAATCGCCACCCGTATGGCTGATGAACTCGTAACAAAGAGTGTCGTGACTTTAGGTGCTTACAACCCCTCCAACAATACACTCTCCCTCGAGTTTGACAATATGCCTCCAATCTTCCTTAACGTGCCGGAACGAGAAATGCGTGACTTCATGGATGTGGCAAACCTCGAGTTCCGCGACCCGATCTATGGTGTCACTGCCGACGATAAGTTCGAACTCGTATATGCCAAAGTCTACAACAAGAAGACCGGCAAGTCATACGAATTTAACAACCGCGAACGCAAGTCATTAGACTATCTCTATGCCTCCGACCGGTTCGTGCCTATCGAATTGGTGAGACAATCGGGCATGGAAGAGGTGAAACTCACCGGCATCAAGAATAGTGTCGTCAAAGAGGCTAAGGAAAATAAACTCATCTCCGACCATACCAACATCGATGTCAGCACCAACATCTCCACCGATGTAGATGCCGACGGCAAGCAGATCACCAATTACAAGGTGAACTTCAAATATACGGTCGATGCCGGTTACTCGGCGAGAGAAGACTTCCCGGCAGGCAAGTACAAGATTTCCCAATCGAATGCCGCCAACTCCCTTATGAAGATCGTGTCGCAAGCATTTGCCAAAGACTTCGCCCAATATGTCAAGCCTGGTAAAAAGGTAATCATCAAGATTTCCGGTTCGGCGGATGCCATCCCCATCCAAGGCAAGATCTTGTATGACGGCTCATTCGGTGACTTTGTCAACGAACCATACCTCCTTGGCAAAGACCTCTCCACCATCACCCTGACCAAGAGCGATGGCATTCGCCGCAATGAGCAGCTGGCATTCGCTCGCGCCGTGGCTGTCAAAGACTATATCTCCGACAACCTGCCCCAATTCCGCACGATGAATACCGACTATAAATATTGCGTCGAAGTTTCCAACAAAAAGGGTGGCGAATATCGCCGCATCAGTGTCGAATTTACTTTTGTAGATGCTTTCTAATCCACAGGTTATGAAACTCTTACGATCCTTCGTAATATTAATGACGGCATCGCTGTTGCAAATGTCAGCGCATGCCGCTGTCACCGACCCCAACGTCTATATCAACGAATATAACAGAATGGTGGCGGCAGGGGGTGAGACTGCCAAAGTCTATGACTATATCATGGCGGTGTATAATGAATATGCACCTGTGTTGGATTATTCCGGCAGTTCTTATTCCGACAAGCAGATCGCCGTGTCGGGTCTGCAGTGGCTGTTCCCCTATCTGATAAATGGTGCGTTCTACTACTCCGAGCGCAACAACCAAGCCAAAGCTCTGACATACGCCGAGGCTTATATCGACACCTATACTCATCCGATGATGAGCAACGCCGGGTTGCAACCCAACGAGACGTATCCCACATTAGCTTATTTCGCCGCCTCTTGCAACTACAACAGCAAGAATTACGACAAGGCTATCAAATATCTCAACGCTTATATCAAGTCGGGCGACTCCAAAAATCTCGCAGATGCTTTCAACTATTGCGCCAAGGCTTATATCAACACCAACCGCAATGATGAAGCAAAGCAGATGCTTATGGCAGGTCTAAATATCTATCCCTCCGACTTGCAGATGCTCACTACTATCATCAATCTTCTGGCAGAGACCAAGTCTGACGATGTCACACTGCAGAGGTACGTATCGCAAGCATTGCGCTTCAAACCGAATGAGATCGGACTTCTCAACATCCAGGCCCAACTCTATGAAAGACAGCAGAATTTCGACAATGCAGTAGAATATTACAAAAAATTGCAGATACTGAAGCCCAACAATCTCGACATCGCTCGCCACTTGGGAATCAATCTCTATAATAGTGGTATACAGATCATTAACTCCGGAGGAAAGAAGGCTCTTGCCGACCGCAAACTGAGTGAGGCGGCTACGATCCTCTCCGATGTGGTGATCAGCGACCCGCTGGCTGTCAACTATATCTATGCTTTAGCCAATACCTACAGTCTGCTTGGAGATAAGCAGAATCTTGAAAAGATCAATTCTCGCATCTTGGCTCTCGGCCGTTCGCCGGTGGGGGATAAGGTAGCAACGGAATTGCTGGCGGTGAACAATGAGCGTATCGCCCCATCATCTATCCCGGTTTCGCAACCGACACCTCAGCCTGTCGACAACCGACAGTTAGCGCAAAGGGATGAGTCCCCCGCCAAGGTGGCTCCCGCCACTTCGATCTCCGATGTCGACAAAGATATCCCTATCACCAACTATAAGAACGACAATACATTTGCAGTAATCATTGCCAACAATGACTATAAGAAAGTGGCGGATGTAGACAATGCCGAAAATGATGGTCGCATCTTCGCCGAATATTGCAACAAGGTGCTCGGCATCCCATCCTCTCATATCCGTACACACTTCAATGTCACCTACGGAGAGATGTTGGATGCTATCGAAGATATCAAATCGATAGCCATGGCAAAGCGTGGTAATCTCGATGTAATCTTCTACTATGCCGGACATGGCATCCCCAACGAGCAGACCAAGACAGCCTATATCCTCCCGGTCGATGCCGACGGCAAGCAGACACGTCTTTGCTACCCGCTGAGCGAACTCTATGCCGAACTCAACGGACTCAATGCCAACAAGACACTTGTGTTCTTGGATGCCTGTTTCTCTGGAGCATCCCGCTCGGCAGATGAGATGTTGCTCTCGGCACGAAGTGTCGCCATCGATGTCGATCCCACAGAAGTGGAGGGTAAATTGGTGATCTTCAGTGCCGCAACGGGCGATCAATCAGCCATGAGTTATGACGAGCAACATCATGGCATGTTCACATACTTCCTCCTGAAGAGACTGAAAGAAACCAAAGGGAATGTGGATCTCGGTGCTCTGGCAGACTACTTGGTAGAGAATGTGGCACTCGAATCGCAGTTACGCAACAAAAAGCAGCAGATGCCGACCGTGGTAGCCGGCAATGAATATGGCAGCAACAAGTGGAAAAACATCAGACTAATACGATAACTAAACAAAAATAATAATAGCAACATGAAAAAACTATTCTTACTTATGGCGATAATAATCGCCGCGGTGGCAGCAAATGCCCAGACAACCAGAGTTATAACCGGAGCGGTGATAGACAAGAATGGCAACCCCCTTCCCAATGCCCTGATTGAAGCCACCGGAGGTGCAGAGACAGTAACGACCGAAGCCGACGGCTCCTTCACCATTGAAGTGCCGATATGGTTGAAATCGCTGACAGTACAATATGCCGGCCTGTCTACCAAGAAGGTAAAAATCGAAAATACCAACAACGTCATCGTCGAGATGAAGAAAAAATTTATCGAAAATTGGTTCGTAGATGCGGTATACACTCCGACTTTTGGCGATAATACGTTCCATCGCCTTGGTGTAATGGGTGGTTTCCTCGGTAATTGGGGTGCTTATGCCAAAGTGTTAATTCCTTTTGGAAGAGCTATCGATAGCTATGTGCCATCTATTACGGTAGGTGCTATCAAGAGAATAGGCCAAATTCCATTATATGCATATTTGGGAGTAGGATATAGCCCTGCTTGGGATTATTGGGACCATTGTGATTGGGCACTTCATGAAGATGGAGTAATGTTTGATGTTGGAGTATTGTATAAGATTGGAAAAATTAATTTCGGTCTTGGATATAGTATTGCTACATCTTTCAGCCGTGCTACGAATCACTCGGTGCAGATTTCTGTCGGTTATTGCTTCTGATTTGTTATGAATGGGCGTCCGGTTTGGTCTCTTTTGTTGGTTTTGGTGACGTTGTCGGCTTTTGCTAAAACCAAAACTGTGGAGGGTAGAGCTATTTTCTATATACCCTCTACCATGACTCGTGCCCAAGCTGAGGAGGAGGCTATAAGACGCGCCAAAATTAATGCCCTGAATAAGGCTTTCGGTAATTCAATCATCTCTTCCAATACGTCGATTATCACCGAGAATGATGAACGATTCTTCAGCAATGGTTTCGAGCTGGTGAAGGGGGAGTGGTTGGAAACTATCGGCAGCCCGGAGATAAAAACCGGTCTTGATGGAGAGGAGATCTACCTCTCTGTCAAGATCAAGGGTAAGGCTCGCGAGAAGAAGTCGGCAGATATCGACCTCTCGGTAAAGGTGCTCCGTAATGGCTTGACTGCAAATTGCGAAGCCTCGGAGTTCAGAGCCGGCGATAAGATGTATCTGCAGTTCATCTCTCCGACTGATGGCGATATTAGTGTGTATCAGTATGATCCGGTGGCTGAGATGGTGTATTGTCTTCTCCCCTATAAGAGAGATGGCGCAGGGAGCGTGGAGGTGGAACATGACCGTGAGTATATCTTCTTCTCCAAGGCGAAGTCAGCCACACCCTCTATGGTGGATGAATATCGGTTGGGATGTAGTGCCGATGGCGAAGTCAATACACTCTATATCCTCTTCTCACCCAACCGTTTCTCCAAGTCAAGCACCACCGGAACTGATAAATACACCCCGAGGTGTCTCCCCTTCGATGACTTCGAATCGTGGAAAGCAAAGTGCCAAGCACAAGATGCGATGATGATAGTATTGACAAAAAATTTAATTATTAATTTAAGTTTCGCAAGTTCAACTTGCTGATTTCAGATTGTAAAATTGAGCG